>NZ_JBSFSO010000047.1:0-53595 GCF_053589795.1 Micromonospora sp. NPDC003241
CGATGGGAGACGCGTAGCAGATCGTCGAGTTCATCGATTGGTGACCCCAGTCGGAGGAGATTGCGCAGATCGTCGCACCCGAAGGCTTGGGTGACCGCCGCGCCCGTCACGCTGCTCAGACCCCGGTCGCCGTCCGGTTGACGTAGTCCAGCAGCGATCGTGGCGTGTCGCAGCTCTCGACCACCTCGTCCGGCAGCGTCACGGCGTACTCGCGGGAGATCCGGGAGACCGTCTCCAACAGGGCGAGCGAGTCGAAACCCAGGTCGACGAAGGGGGTGTCCAGGATCTCGCGGTCCAGGTCGACGGAGTCGTCCTCGCCGGCCGAGGCGCGCAGGATGCGGCGCAGGTCGTCGAGGTGGAGCGGCTGGTCGGCGGTCATGATCGTCCTTTCGGGTCGGTGTCGGTCCGGGTCACGAGGCGACGCGGCGGAGCACGGCGGCGGCGTTGAAGCCGCCCCGGCCCCGGGCCACCACCAGCACGTGGTGCAGTGGCAGCGATCGGGGCTCGCCGGTGACCAGGTCGATCGGGCAGTCGGGAGCGGGGGCGTCCACGCCGACGGTGTGCGGCGCGACGCCGTCGCGAATGGCGAGCAGCGCGGTGGCGAGGTCCAGTGCGGCAGCGCCGGCCTGGAGCCGGCCGACGGTGCTCTTGGGCGCGGTGACCGGCACCCGCCGTGGCCCGAACACCTCCGCCAGGTCGGTCGCCTCGGTCCGGTCGGCCGCGCGGTCACCGGCGCCGTCGGCGAAGACCAGGTCCACCTCGTCGGGGCTGATGCCGGCGTCGCGCAACGCGCCGGTGATCGCGCGGCGCAGCCCGGTCGCGGGCACACCGGCCGGGTCGAACGTCGCGGCGTAGCCGGCCAGTTCGCCGTAGACCCGGGCGCCCCGGGCCCGCGCGGAGTCCGCGTCCTCCAGCACCAGGTGCGCGCCCCCCTCGCCGGGCACGGCACCGTCGGCGTCCGCGTCGAACGGCAGGTAGGCCCGTCGCGGGTCGGTACGGCTGCTGAGCCCGCCGGTGCTGAGCCAACCGGCGAGGCCGAGCGGGCACAGTGCGCCGTCGACGCCGCCGGTGAGCACCACCGGGGTGCCCCGGCGGATCTGCCGTCGCGCGTGCCCGATCGCGTCGAGCCCGCCCGCGTGGTCGGTCACCAGCGCGGCACCCGGGCCGCGCAGGTTGTGCCGGATGGAGATCTGGCCCGAGTTGACCGCATAGAACCAGGCGAAGGACTGGTACGCGCTGACGTGGCTGCCGCCCTTGCTCCAGAGGTTCTCCAGTTCCCGCTGCCCGAACTCGAAGCCGCCCATCGAGGAGGCGGTGGCCACGCCGACGTCGTACCGGACGCCCTCGACCGCCGGCACCCCGGCGTCGGTCAGGGCCTGCTCGGCCGCGTACAGGCTCAGTCGGGTCATCCGGTCGGTCTGCGGCAGCAGCCGGCCCGGCAGGTGCTCCTCGGCGACGAAGTCGGGCACCTCACCGGCGACCCGCAGCGGGTAGCCGGTGGCGTCGAAGCGGGTGATCGACCGGATGCCGCTGCGCCCCTGCACGGTGGCCCGCCAGTACGCCTCGACGTCGAGACCGGTGGGCGCGGCCACGCCGAGTCCGGTCACGACCGGGGCGTTCACGCCGCCCGCCGATCGGGCCGGGCCAGCACCACCGCGCTCTGGAAGCCGCCGAATCCACTGCCGACGCTCAGCACCGTGTCGGTGCGGTGCTCGCGGGCGACGTTCGGCACGTAGTCGAGGTCGCACTCGGGGTCGGGTACGTGCAGGTTGGCCGTGGGCGGCACCAGGTGGTGCTCCATCGCCAGCGCACAGGCCACCAGCTCCAGCGCACCGATCGCGCCGAGCGAGTGCCCGATCATGGACTTGATCGAGCTGACCGGTACCCGGTAGGCGTACTCGCCGAGGCTGCGTTTGAAGGCGGCCGTCTCGTGCCGGTCGTTCTGCTTGGTGCTCGACCCGTGGGCGTTGACATAGTCGACCTGCTCGGGTGCCAGGTGCGCCTCGGTCAGCGCCACCCGGATCGCCTCGGCCATCTCCACGCCGTCGGCGCGCAGCCCGGTCATGTGGTAGCCGTTGCAGCGGCTGCCGAAGCCGGCGACCTCGGCGTACACCGGGGCCCCTCGGCGGCGGGCGTGCTCCAGCTCCTCCAGGACCAGCACCCCGGCGCCCTCGCCGAGCACCAGGCCGTTGCGGGTCGAGTCGAAGGGACGCGACGCGTGCTCCGGGTCGTCGTTGCGCGGGCTGGTGGCCTTGATCGCGTCGAAGCAGGCCAGGGTGATCGGTGAGATCGGCGCGTCGGTGCCGCCGGTGACCACCACGTCGGCGCTGCCCTCGCGGATCAGTTCGGCACCGTGCCCGACCGCGTCGAGGCCGGAGGTGCAGCCGTCGGAGACCAGGGCGACCGGTCCCTGCGCGCCGACGACGTGTGCCACCTCGGCCGCCACCGCGCTGGGCACGAACCAGTCGTAGAGCTGCGGTACCGCGTACGTCGGGTCGACCAGCCAGGACCGGCCGCCGTCGCTGAGCACGACGTACTCCCGCTCCATGCTGGTGGTGCAGCCGACCGCGCAGCCGAGCGACACCGCCACCCGGTGGCCCTGTTCGCCCGGCAGGTCGAGGCCGCTGTCCGCGACCGCCTCCCGCGCGGCGACCACGGCGAACTGCGTGGCCCGGTCCATCCGCCGGGCCTCCTGCGGCCCGAGCCCGGCCTCGACCGGGTCGAAGTCGCACTCGGCGGCGATCCGCGAGCGGTAGGGCGACGGGTCGAAGGCGGTGATGCCCCGGGTTGCGGTGCGGCCTGAGGAGAGCAGGTCCCAGAACTGCTTGACGTTGCTACCACCCGGGGCGACGGCCCCGAGTCCGGTGACGACCACGCGACGGCTCATGGTCCGACGGTCGCAGCGGGTGCTCAAGCGACGGTCGAGCCCTCCTGGAAACGGAGGCCGTCCACGGCGGTCCGGGCCGTGGCGACGGCGACCAGGTCCGCGTCGCTGCTGCCGGCGTGGGCCGGGAGCGCGGCCAGTGCCGCGCACCGGCCCTGCCGCACCGCCGGGTGCCGGCGGGCCAGCGCGGTCAGTCCGTGCGGCGCACCGGCCTCGACGAGCACCTGCGGCTCTGTGGCCAGCAGGGCGTCCAGCGCGGCGCCGAACTGGACCGGTGCGGCCGGTTGGGCGGCCCAGTAGGCCGGGTCGGTGGCCACCTCGGCGGTCATCCGGGCCCCGGTGTAGCAGGAGAACAGCGCCAGGCGTGGCGGGCGCAGCGGGAGCGTGCGCAGCAGTGGTTCGGCACGCGCGGCCGCGTCGGCCAGTGCGGGGCTGTGGAACGCGGTGGTCGACCGGGCCCGGCGGCAGGTCACGGCGTCGGCGCGCAGCCGCTGCTCGACGTGGGTCAGAGGCGTCTCCGGGCCGGCGAGCAGCAGTTGCCCGGGCCCGTTGACCGCGCCGACCACCACCCCGTCACCGAGGTACGGCCGCACCTGTTCGGGGGTGGCCGCGACGGCGAGCATGCCGCCGGGCGGGGCCTCGGCGAGGTGCCCGAGCCGGTCGCGGAGCACGCGTACCGCGTCGGGCAGGCTCAGCACGTCGGCGAGGGTCGCCGCCACCACCTCGCCGACGCTGTGGCCGAGCAGGGCCACCGGCTCCGGGCCGTCGTCGAGCAGCGTGCGACCGAGCCCCCAGCCGATCGCGAACAGCAGCGGCTGCGCGCGGCGCAGGTCGTCCAGGGGTACGGCCGGGTGGTCGGTGAGCCAGTCGGCGCGGATCGCGTCGCCCTCCGGACCCCAGAGCGCGAACACCTCGTCGACGTGGCGGCGGAAGCCCGGGTGTCCGTGATAGAGGCCGACCGCCATGCCGGGTCGTTGGGCGCCCTGGCCGGGGAGGAGCAGGGCCACGCGTCGGGTCGTGGGTGCGGACATGCCCCGACCGTCGCACCTGTCACTTGAGGGCGGCTCAAGGCGTACCCGCTCGACGGGTTCTCGAGTCCCGGCCGAGCACGGCGCGCGACGGTGGCGGTACGCGACGGCGGTGCCGAGGCGAACCCCCGGCGCGCTCCGCGCCATCGCCCGCCCCACGAGCGGTCGGCGATCCGCCGCCGGACCGACGCCACGAGCGACGATCCGGCGGCGGTGGACGCGCGGAGCCCGTCGCGATCCGGTGATCCGAGGGAGCGGCAGACAGATGCGATTCGACGGAATCCGGGTGGCCGGCGTGGCCGCGTACGTGCCGGGGCGGACGCGGGTGGTCGACGCGGTCGCCGACGGCCGGTGCAGTCAGCGGCTCGCGACGCAGACCGGCCTGGACGCGGTGAGCGTGTCGACCGAGGAGTCCGGCCCGGAGCTGGCGGTACGCGCCGCCGAGCTGGCCGTCAAACGCTCCGGGCACACTCAGGACGAGGTGGCGCTGCTGCTGCACGCCACCGTCTACCACCAGGGACACGACGTGTGGGCGCCGGCGTCGTACATCCAGCGGATGGTGCTCGGCAACCGTTGCCCGGCGCTGGAGGTCCGCCAGCTCTCCAACGGTGGACTCGCCGCCCTCGACCTCGCGGCGGCGTACCTCACCGCCGCGCCGCGACGTGCCGCGGCGCTGCTCACCACCGGGGACCGCTTCTGCCCACCGGGCTTCGACAGGTGGAACAGCGACCCCGGCACGGTCTACGGCGACGCCGGTACGGCCCTGGTGCTCTCCCGGCACACCGGGTTCGCGCGCCTGCTGAGCCTGGTGACGGTCTCCGAGCCGGACCTGGAGGGACTGCACCGTGGCGACGACCCGTTCGGCGCCGCGCCGCTGGCCCAGCGACAGCCGGTGGACCTGGACGCGGTCAAGAAGGCGTTCGTCGCCCGCACCGGGGTGTCGTACAGCATCAGTCGGGTGGTGGCCGGTCAGTCGGAGGCGGTGGACCGGGTGCTCGCCGAGGCGGGGCTGACCTTCGCCGACGTGGACCGGTACGTGTTGCCGCACTTCGGGCTGCGCCGGCTCACCTCGTCGTACCTGCGGCCGTGGCAGGTGGACCGCGCCGTCACCACCTGGGACTGGGCCAGCACGGTCGGCCACCTCGGGGCGGGAGACCAGTTCAGCGGGCTCGCGTACCTGGTGGAGACCGGAGCGCTGCGCCCCGGCGAGCGGGTGCTGCTCGCCGGGGTCGGAGCGGGATACACGTGGACCTGCGCGGTGCTGGAGATCGACGAGGTGCCCGGGTGGACGGGGTGAGGGGCGCTACGCCTCAGGCCGCCGCCGGGTTGACCGTGGACCGGTCGATCCCGCTGGACTCCAGGTGCCACTTGGTCAGGATCCGGCGGTACGTACCGTCGGCGATCAGCCGGTCCACCGCGGCCCGCAGCGGTTCGGCGAGACCGGCGCCCTTGCTGGTCGCCAGGCCGACGTCGCGGCGGCCCAGTTCGCCGACGAAGCGCAGTCCGGGCTGCTGGCTCGCCGCGTAGCGGAGCACGCTGGAGGTGCTGACCAGGATGTCGACGTGTCCCTCCCGCAGGGCCAGGAAGTGCGCGGCGGCGTCGCTGTAGGTGCTGATCTTGTACGGTTTGCCGGCGTCAACGCACACCCGCTCCCGCTGGCGCAGGTCCTGCTCGAAGGTGCTGCCCACGCCGGTGCCGATGGTCAGCCCGCAGAGCTGCGACACGTCGGTGACCTCGCGCAACGAGCTGTCGTCGCGGACCATGAAACCGGTGCCGTCGGTGAGATAGACGGTGAAGTCCAGCACCTTCTTGCGTTCCTCGGTGACCGCGAAGTTGGCGGTGCCGACGTCGAACCGGCCGGCGGTCAGCCCGGTCAGCAACGACGCGCCGCTGACCTGCTCGCGGCTGACGGTCAGGCCGAGGACCCGGGCGGCCGCGTCGGCGATGTCGATGTCGACGCCGCGCGGCGGGCCGCCGTCCTGGGGGTGGAAGGCGATCGGCGGAGTGCCCACCGCCGAGCCGACGGTCAGCCGACCCCGCTCACGGATCTCGGCCGGCAGCAGCGCCGCGATGTCCGGTGCGGCCTGCACCTGCGACACCACGTCCTGGGCGCCGAGGTCGGCGGGTGCCTCCCCACCGGTGGGGGCCGGCGCGGCGTGGACGCACCCGGTCAGCAGGCCGAGCACGGCGGTCGCCGTCACGGCGACCATCCAGCGGGTGTGACGCGACAAATACACCTTCGTCTCCTTCAACGGTTGAGGATGGTGGCGAAGAACCGCGCGGTGCGCTCCTCGCGAGGGCGGTCGAGCATCGTGGCGGGTGGACCCTGCTCGACGATGCGACCGCGGTCCATGAAGACGATCTCGTCGGCGACCTCGGCGGCGAAGCGCAGTTCGTGGGTGACGATCAGCATCGTCATGCCGCCCGACGCGAGGTCGCGGACCACCGAGAGCACCTCCCCGATGAGTTCCGGATCCAGCGCGCTGGTCGGCTCGTCGAAGAGCATGACCTTGGGACGCAGCGCCAGGGCGCGGGCGATGGCGACGCGTTGCTGTTCACCGCCGGACAGCTCGCGCGGGTAGGCACGCTCCTTGTGCGCCAGGCCGACCCGGTCCAGCAACTCGCGGGCACGGGCGAGGGCCGCGTCGCGGGGCAACCGCTGCACCGCGATCGGCGCCTCCACGAGGTTCTGCACGACGGTCAGGTGCGGGAACAGGTTCAGCGCCTGGAACACCATCCCGACCTCGGTGCGGTGCCGGGCCAGCAGCCGTGGCGACGCCTCGACCAGTCGGCCGCGCCGCAGCACGTGGCCGACCGGCCGACCGTCGACCAGGACCATGCCGGCGTCGGCGCGTTCGAGACGGTTGACGCAGCGCAGCAGCGTGCTCTTGCCCGAGCCGGACGGGCCGACGACGCAGGTGACGGTCCCCCGGTCGACGGTGAGGTCCACGCCGTCGAGCACGGTGGTGGCGCCGAACGCCTTGCGGACGCCGACGAGCTGCACCATCGGTCGGAGCGGGTCGTCGTCGTGCATCGTGGCGCTCACCGTTCCGCTCCGTCGGCCAGGGCCCGCAGGCGGGCGCGCAGGGGCAGGCCGTTCCGGCCGCTGCCGCGCCCGAAGTAGCGTTCGAGGAGATACTGAAGTCCACTGAGGATGGTGGTGAACAGCAGATACCACAGCGTCGCCACCAGCAGCAGCGGGATCACCAGGTAGTTGCGGTTGTAGATCAGTTGGACGGAGAAGAGCAGGTCCTGTCCGGCGATCACGCTCACCACCGAGGTGCCCTTGAGCAGCGCGGCGGCCTGGTTCGCCGAGGGCGGCACGATGGCCCGCATCGCCGGTGGCAGCACGATGCGCCACAACGTCCGCGTCCGCGACAGTCCCAGCGCCTGGGCCGCCTCGGTCTGCGACTTGTCCACCGACAACAGGCCGGCGCGCACGATCTCGCTGGCGTGCGCCGCCTCGTGCAGGGTCAGCCCGATGACCGCGGCGAGGAAGCCGTTGATCAGACCTCGGGTCTGCACGTCCAGCAGGGTCGGGCCGAACGGCACCTCGACGGTGATGCGGGGATAGAGCAGCGAGATGTTGTACCAGAACAGGAGCTGCACGAGGATCGGCACGGACCGGAACAGCCAGGTGTAACCCCAGCTCACCGACTGCAGCAGCAGGCTCCCGGAGAGCCGCATGACCGCCAGCAGCGTACCCAGGGCGAAGCCGCCGACCAGGGCGATCGCGGTGAGCAGGAGGGTGATCCGGAGCCCGTCGAGGATGACGTCGGCGGTGAGGTACTGCGCCACCACGTCCCACTGGAGTGCGGGGTTGCGTGCCAGGTTCTGCAACACGAGCAGCAGCACCACCAGGCCGGCCAGTGCGGCCACCCGGCGGCTGCGCCGGTACGCGGGTGGGGCGGGCGGGGCGGTGAGGTAGGTGTCGGCCGGTACGACCGTGCGGGTGGTCACCGGTGCCGTCAGAACCGGGGCAGCACGTGCGAGGCGAACAGCCGCAGGGAGCGGGCGGCCTGCTCGTACGGGACGTTGCCGGACACCACCTGGAGGCTCAGCGTCACGTCGCCGAACCACTCGCGGATGTTCTCCACCGCCGCGATCACCTGCTCCGGTGAGCCGACGAGGGCCTTGCCGGCGGCTACCTGCCGGTCGAAGTCGCCCTTGCCGACCCGCTCCACGATCTTCTCGTATCCCGGGTAGTCGGTGCTGCGGGTGTGCGCCCAGGCCGACACCGCGTCGGCGAGCGTCCGGTGGGACTGTTCGGAGTAGCCGCGCCCGAGCCTGCGCGCCTCGTCGGGATCCTCGGCCAGGAACGCGTTGTAGCTCATGTGGACGTCCTCGTCGGTCGGGGTGAAACCGTTCGCCGCCGCGGCCTTGCGGTACAGCGCCAACACGTCCTGCACCTGCTCCCGCGAGTTGATCGAGGGCACCAGCATCACGCCGTGGCCGTTGCGGCCGGCGGCCTCGGCCGACTCCGGCGACTTGGCGGTGGCCACCAGGATCCGGGGGTGCGGCTGCTGCACCGGCCGGGGCAGCAGGGTGACCGGGCCGAAGCGGTGGAACCGGCCCTCCCACACCGCGTTCTCGGTGGTCCACAGCAGCGTGCAGGCCGCCACCCCCTCGTCGAAGCGGGCCCGGCTCTCGTCCAGCGGTATCCCGAACGCGTGGAACTCGTCGGGCAGGAACGCCCGGCCGAAGCCGACGTCGAGCCGTCCACCGGAGATGCCGTCGAGCATCGCGAGCTTGCCGGCGAGCTTGACCGGGTGCGTGAAGGCGGGCAGCACCGCGCCGGTGACCAGGCGTATCCGCTGGGTGCGGGCGGCCGCGGCGGCGAGGAAGGTGACCGGGTCCGGGCTGTAGCCGCCGTACGGGGAGAAGTAGTGCTCGACGGTCTTGACGTGGTGGAAGCCCAACTCGTCGGCCAGCTCCGCCAGCCGCAGGCTCTCGGAGAAGTACTGCCCGGCCGGTTTGTCCTGCGGGCCGACGGTCGGGAACAGGTTGATGCCGAACTTCATGCCAGCTCCCTCGGGTTCGGACGGGCCACGGCCGGTACGACCGTGGCGGCGTCGGACCAGGCGCGGTACGTCCCGCGCCGGTACAGCAGTGGGGCGTGCCCGGTCACCGTGACCGCCTCGACCAGGCCGACGACCACGGTGTGGTCGCCGAGCGGCACCGCGTGCCGCACCGTGCACTCGGCGTGGGCGGCGGACGCGTCGTCGAGCCGTGGTGCGCCCCGGGCTCCCGGCGATCCCGTCCAGGGCACGTCGGTGAACTTGTCCGCGCCGCTGCCGGCGAAGCGGGCGGCGAGGTCGCGCCGGTGCCCGGCGAGGTAGTTGACCGTGAAGGCGCCGCTGCGCAGGATCCGGGGCAGGGTGCGGGACCGTTCGGCCAGGCAGACCAGCAGCAGCGGCGGGTCCAGCGACACCTCGCACACCGCGCTGGTGGTCAGCCCGGCCGGTTCGTCGCCGTCCAGGGTGGTCACCACCGCCACGACGCCGGGTACCGTGCCGAACAGCGCCCGGAACGTGGACGCGTCGACCGCCATGCGTACCCCTCCCACCCGCGCCGTGGTGCGCGGCCGGCCCGCGCTCCGCCGACACTGGCGGTCCTCACTAGAGGCCAGGTACACCGGCGCTGGAGAGATCGACACCGGCCTCCGCGAGGCGGCGGCGCAGCAGGGCGGTCGCGTTGCGGTGCAGCGGGAAGTCCGCACCCGGCGGCAGGACTCCGCTGACCTCCAGCAGCCGCACCACCCGGGCGGTGACGACGCAGAACCGGAACGCCGCGTCGACCTCGTGGTACGCCAGGTGTTCCAGCGGGCGGCCGAGCAGTCGGGCGTAGTACGCCACCGTCTCGGCGCGGGTCGGCAGGCCGGGCAGGCGCGCGGCGCCGATGCCGGCGCTCAGGAAGCGGTCCATGTGCAGGAACCAGGCGAGGTCGCTCTCGGGGCGGCCGACGTCGGTCATCTCCCAGTCGAGCAGGGCGGCGGGCCGGTCTCCGGCGAAGACGACGTTGCCCAGCCGGGCGTCACCCCACAGCGGCGCGGGCGCGGTCGGCGCCGGTGGCCGGTGGGCGCGCAGCCACGCCAACGCCGCCGCGACTGCCGGGTTGCCGTCGGCGCCGAAGTGGTCCAGGTGTCCGGCATAGAACTCCAGGTCACCGGTGGGTGCGGCGGTGACCGGCAGGGTCGCCGGGTCGAGGCGGTGCAGCCGGCTCATCGCGGCGAGCGCCCGCCACCACACCGCCCGCTGCCGCGCGGGCGTCGCGTCGGCGAGCCAGCCCTGGCGGTGGTACGACGGCAGGTCCGCCGGCACCTCGCCGGCCACGCGGACCATCACCACGAACGGCGCGCCCAGCGGCTGCGGGTCGGGTTCGTGGCCGAGCACCGGGGCCACCGGCACGGCGGTGTCGGCGAGCGCCACCTGCATCGCGACCTGTTCCCGCCAGCGCAGGTCGGGGAAGATGCGGTGCCCGGTCGGTGCGACCCGAACCGCGAGCGGCACGGTGCGCTCCCGGCCGTGCTCACGCCACCTGGCGTCGCAGAGCAGGATCTCGGCGGAGAAGCCGGCAGTGCGCGGCACGGTCACCGGGCCCACCACCACGTCGTGGGCGGGCAGTGTGTCGCGCAGCCACTGCGCGAGCCGGGTACGGGTCAGTTCGGGGTCACGTTGCACGGGTATCGGCACCGGACGCCTCCGATCGGGATGTGCCACCGGGTGGCGTGGGAACGAGGAAGGGCCGCCGACCGGCGTCGAGCGCGGAGAGCGCGTCCAGGCAGAGCACCGGCGCGGCGGGCGACGGCGGGTCGAGCCAGACCGCGCCGGTGCGGACGGCCTGGTGGAGTCGCCGCAGCGGCTCCGAGGGCGGGACACCGAGGTCGCGGCGCAGCGCGGCGGAGAGCCGTTCGTAGACCCGTACCGCGTCGGCCTGCCGACCGCTGCGGTGCAGCGCGGTGATCAGGCTCGCGTGGATCGGTTCGCTGAGCGGATGTCGACCGGCCAGGGCGGTGGCCGTGGGCACCACCTGCCGGTGCCGGCCGCAGCGCAGCTCCGCCTCCAGGTAGCGCTCCACCAGCAGCAGCCGCCACTGGTCGAGGTGACCGGCGATCTGCTGGGCGACGGGGCCGGTGCGGACGTCGGCCAGCACCGCGCCGCGCCACAACGCGAGCGCCTCCCGCCACGACCGGGCGGCGCGGGTCGGATCGCCGGCCGCCGCCCGCTCCTCGCCCTCACGCACCCGCGCACGGACCACACCGAGGTCGGTGTCGAGCGGGTCGACCCGCAGCCGGTAGCCGCGCTCGCAGGTGACCACCCGCGCCGACACGTCGGCGTGCGCCAGCACCCGGCGCAGGTGCATGACGTACGTCTGGAGGGTGGTCGCCGCGCTGCGGGGCGGTTGGTCGTGCCACAGCTCCCGCATGCAGGTGGTGGCCGGCACCACCTCGTCGGCCCGCAGCACCAGCAGACCGAGCAACTGCCGTTGCTTGGGCGCGGTGGGTCCGGCGTCACCGCCGGGGCCACCGACCCGCAGGCCACCCAGGACGTCGATGGTCATCGCCGGACCTCCCGGTCGAGACGGCGGCTCCAGCCGGAACCGAGCCCGGTTGGGCTCACTGGGGGCGGTGACCCCGCCGTGGAACCGGAGGTGAGATGACGGACCAGCCAGGAGCCGCGCTGGTGCCGGTGGCACCGGACGTGTACGCGTACGTCCAACGGCCGGGCGGCTGGTGTGTCGGCAACGCGGGCATCGTCGTCGGCACCGACCGCGTCGTGGTGGTGGACACCGCCGCCACCCGGGACCGGGCCGAGGCGCTGCTCGCGCAGGTACGCCGGGTCGCGCCGGGCCGCCCGCAGGTGGTGGTGAACACCCACCATCACGGTGACCACGTCTTCGGCAACTGTGTCTTCCCGGCCGAGGCCGAGATCGTGGCGCACGAGCAGGCGCGCGCCGAGATGGCGCGGACCGGGCTGGCGATGCGCGAGCTGTGGCCCGACGTGGACTGGTCCGGGATCCGGCTGCGCCTGCCCGACGTCACGCTGCGCGAGCAGCTCACCCTGGACCCGGGCGGGGTACGCGTCGAGCTGATGCACCTCGGCCCCGCGCACACCACCAACGACGTGGTGGTGTGGCTGCCGCAGCGGCGGGTGGTGTTCGCCGGGGACGTCGTCTTCTCCGGACGGACGCCCTTCGTGCTGATGGGGTCGGTGACCGGCTCGCTGGACGCGCTGGCACGGATCCGGGCGCTGCGGCCACGCGTGGTGGTGTCCGGGCACGGTGAGGTGAGCGGGCCGGAGGTGCTCGACGCCACCGAGGCGTACCTGCGCTGGTTGCGGGGGTTGGCCCGGCAGGGCGTCGCCGACCGGCTGCCCGCGTTGGCGGCGGCCCGGGGCGCCACCGGGCACCCGTTCGCCCATCTGCCGGAGGCGGAGCGGCTCGTCGCCAACCTGCACCGGGCGTACGCGGAGGAACGCGGCGAGGCGCCCGGGGCGTACCTGTCGTCGCGGCCGGTCGTCCGGGACATGGTCCACCTGCACGGCGGTCCGCTCGTCACGTCGGTGTAGCGGCGGGCGGCGACGGCCGGTGCGCGGCACCGGCCACGACACGGCCGGACCGGTGGTCCGGCAGACGCGGAAGGGAGTTCTCATGGTCCTCAAGGGAAAGGTCGCGGTGGTCACCGGCGGCACCGCCGGCCTGGGCAGGGTCATCGCACGTACGCTCACCGACGCCGGCGCCACCGTGGTGTCCGCCTCGCGCGGCGCACCGGAGACCGGGGACCGGTTCCCGGTCGACGTCGCCGACCGGGCCTCGGTCGACGCGCTGGTCTCCGGCGTGCAGGCCCGGTACGGCGGGCTGGACATCCTGGTCGCCAACGCCGGGATCAGCCGGCCCGGTCCGCTGGTCGGCCTGCCGGTGTCGCAGTGGGACGAGGTGCTCGCCACCAACCTGACCGGCGTGTTGCACTGCGTGCAGGCCGCCGCGCCCCTGCTGCGGGCCTCCGGCGCCGGGCGGGTGGTCACGGTCTCCTCGTTGCTGGCCCGACGGCCGATCGTGGGAGCGGGCGCGTACAGCGTGTCGAAGGCGGCGATCGAGACGTTGACCCGGGTGCTCGCCGCCGAGCTGGCCGGCGACGGCGTCACCGTCAACGCCGTGGCACCCGGTGTGGTCGACGAGGGCATGGGTCGCCAGATCCTGGCCAACGAACGGCTCTGGGGTCGGCTGCGGGGTTCGCTGGCCTCGGGCCGGGCCGCGACCGGTGACGAGGTGGCCCGCGCGGTGCTCTTCCTCGCCTCGCCGGACAGCTCGTACGTCAACGGGCACGTGCTGCACGTCGACGGCGGCCTGGACTACTAGTGCGGGTGCCTCGCGGCGGCGGCCCGGAGCGGACCGCCGCCCCGGCTCAGGTGCCGTCATGGGCGACGTGGCGACGGCGGACGAACCAGCCGTCGCCACGCCGTTCCAGGACGTCCTCGGCGGTGGTGCTGAGGTACACCCGCGCCTCGCCACCGCCGCGCGAGGTCTCGAACACCGTCGCGTAGTAGCGGGTCCGCACCGCGTCCTCGCCCGCCGGTTCGGCCGTCACGGCGCCGTACCAGTGCCGGCGGACCAGCCCGCGCTCGGCGATGCTGTCCATGCCCCGGCGCATCGAGGCGGCGATCGCGGAGCGTCCCCGGCGCGGTTCGGGCTTGACGTTCTGCGCGAACTCGCCGTCCTCGGTGAACTGGTCCGCCCACTCCTCCGCCCGCCCCTCGTCCAGGAGCTGGAAGTGCCGGGCGTAGAACTGCAGGATCTCGGCGTACGTGCGGGCGTCGATGGCGGGCGGGCGGGTGCGGGCGGGCTCGGTGACCGGCATGGCTGCCTCCTTCGCGACGGTGACGGTGGTCAGTTGACGAGCAGGTGGTGCACGCCGCGGTCGACGGACGACGCGGCGGGCAGGTCCAGTGCCGGTTCGGCGCGCAGCACGGCCCGTTCCAGGCGTTGCAGTCGCCGTGACGGCTCCAGCCCGAACCGCTCGCCGAGCGTGGTACGCAGCTGCCGCAGCACGGCCAGCGCCTCGGTGGTGCGACCACTGCGGTACAACGCCAGTGCCAGTTGGGCGCAGAGGTTCTCGTGGGTGGGGTGCCGACGTACCAGCGTGCGCAGCTCGCCCAGCAGCTCGCGGTGCCGACCGATGCGCAGGTCGGCCTCGACCCGCTCCTCCTGCACCGCGAGGTGGACCTCGCGCAGGCCGTCGAGACGGCCCCGCAGGATCGGGCCGGCCTGCACGTCGACGAGGGCCGGGCCGCGCCACATGTCCAGCGCCGCGCGCAGCAGCCGGGCCGCCTCCGGGTACCGACCGGCGGCGAGTGCCTCGCTGCCGTCGCCGGCCACCCGCTGGAAGTCCTCCAGGTCCAGTTCGCCCGGCTCCAGGTGCAGGGCGTAGCCGCGTTCCCGGGTGACGATGCGCCCGCCGCCCGGCGGCTCCGCCTCCAGGCGCAGCACCCGGCGCAGGTTCATCACGTACGTCTGGAGTGTGGAGTGCGCGCTGTGCGGTGGTTGCTCACCCCACAGCTCGTCGACACAGTCGTCGATGGTGACGACGGTGTTGGCGTGCAGGAGCAGGAGTGCGAGCAACTGCCGTTGCTTCGGCGCGCTGGGCAGTCGCCCCGGCATCATGGTCAACGGACCCAACACCTTGAACCGCATGTCTCCCCCTTGTCGCGCGTTGTCGCAGCGACCAGGACTATGCCGAGGAGCCCTTTCGATCCCCTTACCGCCGAACGGTCCCCAGCTCACTGACCTCCTAAAACCTACTGAAAAGATAGGCTTTACCGGAGCGCCGAGATGTAAGGAGGGGTCCCCTGCTATACACCAGGCGTTAGCAGGGGACCCCTCCTTACATCCCAGCCGCCGCGAGCAGCATGCGGGTGTACGCATGGCGGGGCGCGGTGGTGACCTGGAAGGTCCCGCCCTGCTCGACGATGCGGCCGTGGTGCATGACCGCGATCCGGTCGGCGAGCTGCCGGACGACGGCGAGGTCGTGGGAGATGAACAGGCAGGCCAGCCCGAGGTGGTCACGCAGGTCGCAGATCAGGTTGAGGACCTTCGCCTGCACCGAGACGTCGAGCGCGGTGACCGGCTCGTCGCAGACCAGCAGGCGGGGACCGAGCGCCAACGCCCGGGCGATCGCCACGCGTTGCCGCTGCCCGCCGGAGAGGTCGCGCGGTCGACGATCACCCGCCTGCGGGTCCAGCCCGACGAGGTCCAGCAGCTCGGCGACCCGCACGGCCCGGAACCGGGCGTCGCCGATCCGGTGGATGTGCAGCGGCTCCGCCACGGCCTGCCGGGCCGTCTGGCGAGGGCTGAGGGTCAGGTAGGGGTCCTGGAAGACCATCTGGATCTGCCGCCGGTGCGCGCGCAGCTCCCGGCCCCGCAGACGGTGTACGTCCACATCGGCGAAACGGACCACACCCGAATGCGGGCGGTGCAGCCCGGTGATCACCCGGGCGAGCGTCGTCTTGCCGCATCCCGATTCGCCGACGAGCCCGACGATCTCCCCCGCGTCGACCCGGAGCGTGACCTCCTCGACCACCCGAGGGAGGTCGCGGGCGCCGGGATAGCCGGCACTGACCTGTTCCACCCGCAGCATCGCTCAGCCACCGTCCCGTTCACCGGCCGCAGCAGGCAGCTCGGTACGGCCCGGTGCCCGCAGGCACGCCGACCGGTGGCCGGTCCGTGGGTCGACCGTCACCGGCACGGGTGTCTCGTGGGCGCAGGCGGGCACCGCGATCGGACACCGGGGCGCGAACGCGCAGCCCGGCGCGTCGTCCGGGCCGGCACCGGAGTGCCCCGGCATGGTACGGAAGCGGGTGCCGGGAGCCGCCTCGAAGCGCGGTACGGCGTCGAGCAGGCCACGGGTGTACGGGTGGGCGGGATCGCCGAGCACGGCGTCGCGCGGTCCGGACTCGACGATCCGACCGGCGTACACGACCGCCACCCGGTCGGCCGACCGGGTCACCACGGCCAGGTCGTGACTGACGATGATCATGGACATGTCCAGCTCGTCGCGGAGGCGGGCCAGCAGGTCGAGCAGGTGGGACTGCACGGTCGCGTCCAGGGCGGAGGTGGGTTCGTCGGCGACCAGCAGGGCGGGCCGCCCGGCGAGCGCGACGGCGATCTGGGCGCGTTGCCGCATCCCGCCGGAGAGCTGGTGCGGATAGCGCCGGGCGACCGTGGCCGGATCGGCCAGTCCCGCCAGACGCAGCAGGTCCTCGGTGACGCGACGGGTCGCCGCCCGACGGCCACCGCGACCGGCGTTGCGGACCGCCTCGTCGACGTGCGCGCCGATGGTCCGCAACGGGTTGAGGGTGGCGAGACTGTCCTGGAAGACCACGCCCACCCGGCGGCCGTTGAGTCGGCGGCGCTCCTGCGGCGCGAGGCCGACGAGGTCGTGGACGTCGGGTCCGATCCGCAGCGTCGCCGAGCCGGAGACGACGGCGCTCGGGTCCAGCAGACCGAACGGGGCCAGGGCCGAGGTGGTCTTGCCGCTGCCGCTCTCGCCGACGATCGCCAGGGTCTCGCCCCGGGCCACCTCGTAGTCGACGCCCGCGACGACCCGTCGCCGCCCGCCGCCGTGCGGATAGCTGACCACGAGGTCACGGACCCGCAGCAGGCCGCCGCCCCGCGCGCCGCCGACCCACTCGCGGCCGGAGCCGGGAGCGGGAGGCCCGCCGAGAGCCGCAGCCCCGCCGAGAGCCGGAGCGTCACCGGGAGCGGGAGCCCCAGCGGAAACGGGAGGCCCGCCGGGAGCAGGGGACGCGTCGACCGTCGGCGGACGCCGGACGCGCGGGCGCGTCGGGAGCACCCACCGCAGGATCGAGGGGCGTTCGTCGCCGGCCGCCAGGCGTTCGCCGAGCAGGTTGCTCGCGAACACGATCGCGGTGATCGCGATGCCCGGCGGGTACGCCAACCACCAGGCCGAGCCGAGGTGCGGTCGCCCCTCGACGAGCATCTGGCCCCACTCGGCGTGCGGCGGCGGGATGCCCAGCCCGAGGAAGCTCAGGGTGGCCACGCCGAGCACGATGGCGCCGACGTCGGTGCTGGCGTAGACCAGGCACGGGCCGAGCGCGGGCGGCAGCAGGTGCCGGCCGAGGATGCGCGCGGGTCCGGCGCCGAGCAGCCGCAGGGCGTCCAGGTGCGGACTCTCGCGCAGACCGGCGACCCGGGCCCGGGCGATGCGGGCGTACGGGGACCAGGCCCACAGGGACATCGCGATGACGAGATTCTCCGTCCCCGCACCGCGTACGCCCACGACGGCCAGCGCCACCAGCATGCCCGGCAACGAGACGGCCATGTCGACGACCCGGGCCACGATCCGGTCGACCCGTCCGCCGAGGTACCCGGCGACGGTGCCGACCACGACTCCGACGGTCACCGAGATCGCCAGGACCGCCGCGGTAACGGTCAGCGAGATCCGCGCGCCGTGCAGGAGCCGGCTGAGCTGGTCGCGGCCGAGCTGGTCGGTGCCGAGCAGGTGCTCCGCCGACGGGGGCAGCAGACTCGCCGCCAGGTCGTTGGCGCTCGGGTCGGCCGGGGCGATCACGGGTGCCAGCAGTCCGACGACCGCGAACACCAGCAGTGGCAACGCCACCAGCACGGTCCGCAGGTGCCCGGTGATCCTCGGCGGGCGGCTCACGTCGGCTCCCCTCGGGCGGCCGGGACGCGACGCGTCGGATCTCGGCGAGCAGGCGACCGGAGACCTGCGCGCTGCCCGCGCACGTCGCCGGTGCGCCGGGAGCGCGGGTCGACGAGCCCCTGTAACACGTCGGCGAGCCGGTTGGCCAGGATGAACCCGCCGCCGAGCAGGAGCGCGCTGGCCTGGAGGGCCGGTACGTCGCGGGCGGCGGCGGCCCGGACGAAGTAGGCGCCGAGGCCGGGCCAGCCGAAGATCTGCTCCACCACGACCGTGCCGACCAGCAGGGTGCCGACGGTGAACCCGGCGACCGACAGGATCGGCCCGGCGGCGTTGGGCAGGCCGTCCCGGAGCACGATGGACAGCGGCGAGCTTCCCCGGGCCTGCGCGGCGAGCACGTAGGGCCGGTCGAGCGCCTCGCGCAGCGTCACGGCCACCACCCGGCTGAGGGCACCGGCCGCGGGCAGGCCGAGCACCGCCATCGGCATCACCCAGGTCGCCGGGCCCGCCATGCCCGACGTGGGCACCAGGCCCAGGCGCAGCGCGAGCAGCAGCACGAGGAGGTAGCTGAGCCAGAACGCCGGTACGGAGGTGGCCAGCAGCGCCCCGACACGGAGGGCGCCGCGTACCGGGCCGCGACGCAGCACCGCCCCGGCGACACCGATCCCCACCCCCACCGCCAGGGCGACCACGGTGGACCCGGCAACCAGGCCGAGGGTCACGCCGATCCGGTCGGCGATCTCGGGTCCGATCGGTGTGTCGGTGCGCAGCGACACCCCGAAGTCCCCGGTGACGGCGTCGCGCAGCCACCGCAGGTACCGCACTGGGGCGGGGGCGTCCATGCCCAGCTCGACGCGGACCGCCTCGACCTGTTCGGGGGTGGCCGGGCGGCCGGCCCGGGTCGCGGCCAGCATCGCCGCCGCGTCCCCCCGGGCCAGCAGGACGAGGGCGAAGGTGCCGGCGGAGAGCGCGAGGAGTACGCCGACGGTGTCGACGGTCCACCGTGCGGCCAGACCACCGGCGCGGCGCAGCCACCCGGGCTCGGTCACCCGAGGGTGACCCCGGTCAGTTCGAGGTCCACGTCGCTGGGCGGCACGGCGAAGCCCTGCACCCGGTCGCGTACCGCCCACAGGCGCGGCCGGTACGCCAACGGCACGAACCCGACGTCGGCGGCGACGGCGTCGTACAGGCTCTGGTGGGCCGCCGCGCGGGACGCGGGGTCGCGGGCGTACAGCGCCCTGTCCACCAGCTCCTCGGTCTGCGGGGTGACCCACAGCGGGGCTCGCGCGCCGCCGGTGAACAGCGACACGATCGAGCTGGACGGGTCGTACGGTGCGCCGAGGGTCTCGAAGAACGTCAGGTCGTAGCGGCCCTCGGCCCGCTCGTCGTAGTAGGTGGCGGCGTCCACCGGGGCGATCTCCACGGTGATGCCCACCTCAGTGAGGGCGGCGGCGATCGCCGCGGCCATGGTGCGCGGGTCGAGTTGTCCCTCGGCCGGGGTGGCGGGGACGAGCAGCCGCAGCGCGAGCGGCGTGCCGTCCTTGGCGCGGGTGTCGCCGTCGCGGACGTATCCGGCGGCGTCCAGGACCCGGTTCGCCGCCGCCGGGTCGAATCCGAGCGGCAGGTCGGTGCCGGAATCCGGCACGTCGGGCGGGAACACCCGCCGGGCCGGCTCGGCATAGTCCAGCAGGAGTGTCCTCGCCAGGGCGGTGGTGTCGACGGCCCGGCTCACCGCCTCCCGGACGGCCCGGTCGCCGGCCGGACCGTCCGGGTTGAACCCGAGCATGATGGAGACGTCCGGTGCGCCGGTGAGCAGCGTGACGTCGTCGCGTTCGCCGAGCGACCTGGCCTCCACCGGGGTGATCGGCGCGAGGTAGGCGCCGCCGATCAGGTCGATCTCGCCGTTGGTGAGGGCGTCGGCGCGCGCCTGGGAGTCCGGGATGACGCGGAACTCCAGCCGCTCCACCTCGGGCCGGGTACCCCAGTAGTCGTCGTTGCGGGTCAGCAGGGCACCGGTGGCGCTGGTCGAGTCCAGTTTCCACGCGCCGGTGCCGACCGGCTGCCCGAACGTGCCGTCGGCGGCCGCCGACGCCGGGCTGAGCAGCCGGACGGGACGCACGATCGACAGCTCCTGGAGCAGCGGCTCGTACGGTTCGGCGAGGGTGAGGCGCACGGTGTCCGGGTCGGCGGCCTCGACTGCGGTGATCACCTGGGACGCGCGGAAGAAGGAGAATCGCTCGTTGCCCACCCAGCGGTCGAAGTTCCACTTGACGGCAGCGGCGTCGACCGGCGTTCCGTCGGTGAAGCGGACGCCGTCGCGCAGGTCGAACGTGACCTGCCGGCCGTCCTCGGCGACGGTCCAGGACTGCGCCAACCCCGGCTCCAGGGCGCCGTCCCGGCCGTAGGTCACCAGCGGCTCGTAGAGCGCGTCGAGCAGCAGGAAGTTGCCGGTGAACGCGTGCGGGTCCAGCGCGCCGGACTCGGCGCTCAGTGCGATGCGCAGGGTGGTCGACGAGGCGGTGTCGTCGGCACCGGCACCGCAGGCGCTGGTCAGCGCCAGCGACACGGCGAGGGCGGCAACGAGCGGACGGGGTCGCGGCACGAGTTCTCCCGGGGTGCGTCAGCCGGCGGCAGTGCGGTGGCCGCTCGATAGGTCTAGTCGGCGGTGCGGCGTACCTGGTTCCCGCGACGTCACCGTGGACCGGCGGCTCGGGACCCGGCCGTCGCGTCCCGGCGACGCCGGACCAGCGCGCGTCCGCCCAGCAGGAGCGGCGGAAGCAGTACGCACTGGGCCGCCACGGCCAGCCAGAACCCCGGCAGCAGCCCGGCTGCCTCGAAGGCCCCGTACGCGGTGCCGCCGACCACCCCGCTGAGGAAGGATCCGACGCCGACGGCCAGCCGCTGCTGCCCGAAGACCACCGTGGCGGACCGGCGCGACCGGGCCAGCGCCTCCAGGTCGTTCTTGAGGAACAGCACGGCGTTGCCGAGGCTGATCACGGTCACCCCGACCAGGAGGCTCGACCAGTGGCCAGCGGCGAAGGCGACCATCCCGACCGCCAGGCAGCCGAAGCCGACGGCCATCGCCGGCCGGTACGCCATCCGCCCGACCCGCTCGGCCACCAGCGGCTGAGCGAGGGCCAGGCCGAGCGAGTACCCCATCATGGCGGCCCCGAAGACCAGGGTGGCCACGCGTCCCTGCGCATAGCTGGAGAGGTACTGATAGAACTGCATGTAGAGATAGATGGAGAGCGCGGTCACGGCGAACGGCAACACCGCCACACCGGACAGCACCCGTCGGAACGGCTCCACCGGCACGGTCGGTGCACCCGACGGCTCGCGGGGCAGGAACAGGTGCCCGAGCGCCAGACCGGCGTAGAGCGCCGTGACGACGGTGAACATCGTCCCGGGATACCGGATGAGCAGCGCTCCGACCACCGGTCCGAGGGCGATGCCCAGGTTCCCGGCGGCGTTGCCGGCGGAGACCAGGCGGGGCCGGGCCTCCGGGCCGACGCCGTGCACCAGATATCCCCGGTACGCCGGAGAGTAGAGCGAGCCACCGGCCGAGATCAGCACCAGACCGGCGACGGTGAGCCCCGGCCGCCCCTCCCCCGCCAGGAACCCGCATCCGCCCAGCGTGTACAGCACCGTCGCGCCGCGCAGGCACCGTTGCAGCCCGATCCGCTCGGCCAGTGCCGCGGTGACCGGTGCACTGGCGAACTGCACCAGGGTCGCCACCCCGAGCAGTACGCCGATCTGCCCCATGCCCAGGCCCATCCGCTCGCGCAGCAGCACCGCGAGGTACGGATAGATCGAGAACGAGCCGACGTTGACCAGCAGGCCGCTCACCAGCACCGCCCACTGGGCGCCGGTGAAGGACCGCGCCGCCCCGCTCCCGGGCATCCCGATCCCCACCTTCGCCGTCCGGCACCGCGACCGCTGTCGACCGCCTCCACGTACCGCGTCGTCCGACGGGCCGGTCGAGTTCCCGGGGTTCCGTCCGGTGACAGTTAACCTCGGACCGTCCAGGTTGGCGGGAGCGCGAGGAAGTCACCGATGTCGAAGGTCGTCGCACTGCGGCGCTATCCGCTCAAGAGCGCGCGAGCCGAGATCCTGCCCGAGGTCGACGTCGAGTCGACGGGCCTGCGGGGCGATCGGGTGTGGGCGTGCGTCGACGGGCAGGACGCGACCATCGGCAGCGCCAAACACCCGCGACGGTGGGGACGCCTGCTCGACGTCGGCGCGACGCTACGCGACGTCGGCCCCGAACCGACGCTGACACTGCACGTCGACGGCCGCGAGGTGCAGGCCGGCACCACCGAGGCGGAGACGGTGCTCGGTCAGCATCTCGGCCGTCCGGTACGGCTGACCCGGGAGGTGCCGTCCGACCCGACACTGCACCGGACGTTGCCGCAGGACGCAGGCATGGTGCCACAGTGGATGGACGACGTACCTCCCGGCCAGGACACCGTCACGGCGCTCGCCGGAGCACAGCCGGGCGGACGCTTCGTCGACTTCGGCGCCGTACACCTGGTGACCACCGGTGCGCTGTCCGCGCTGGGCGCACGGACCGACGGAGCCGGTGCGGTCGCGGCACGTTTCCGACCGAACCTGGTGCTCGACGCGCCCGGTGATCCCGAGCCGGGGCAGGAACTGCGCCTCGGTGACGTCCTGCTCCGGGTGGTCGTACCCACGCCCCGGTGCGTCGTCCCCGGGCTCGCCCAGCCAGACGTACCCGCCGATCGCGGCGTCCTGAGCGCGCTGGCCCGGCACTACCGCGTCCCCGTGGCGGGGTTGGGCCAGGCGGCCTGCTTCGGTGTCTACGCCGAGGTGGTCGAGCCGGGGCGACTACGCACCGGCCAGGAGGAGTCCTGACCGGCGCGTCGCCGCACCTGGTGGAGTACTAACCCCAGCCACCTCACGCAGCGTGGGCGACCGGCGGTAGCCGGCCGCCCACGCCTGGGTTCTGGAAGAGTGCCGCTGGGAACCCGCCGAAACCAGGGTCGACCTGGCGATCCGCTTCCAAGCCCGCTACAAGCTCGGCAGCCCTACATAGATAGGCGGTGATGCGGCGGTAGCCCCGGACCCTGAGTGCGTCACGGCTCTGCCGTCAGATCCTGTGGTGAGCCTCCTCGACCTTCAATCAGCGGCGCGAGTCCGTCGAGCAGGTGTTTCATACCGAGGCCGAAGATCGCGTGTACGTCGGGCGGCCCGGAGACGCTGAACGTAAGGGGGAACCGGCCCTGCTCGGCGATCCTGAGGAACTCCGGACCCTTGGACCTCCACCAGTGTTCGGCGTCCATTCCGAACTCGTACTCCTCCACCACCGCCCGCGTGGCCTGGAGAGCCATACCGGAGGTGTAGGCGGACACGAAGGTGAGGATCCCCAGGGCCTCGTCCGGGGATCGCCCCTGGGCGGTGATCACCTTCATCATCCACTCGGCGTTCTCCACGAGCCCGGGGGACTGGACCGCCCCGGCGAGCATGGTCAGTCGAACTGCCCAGGGGTGCCTCCGGTAGATGTCCCACTCAGTCAGGAGCGCCAGTTCGAGGGCTCGTCGCCAGTCGGCGGGCGGCGGTTCGGGCAGGGCGTGCTCCGTGTAGACCTGGTCGATCATTGCCGTTGCCAGTGCCTCTTTGCTCGCGACGTGGCGGTACAGGGCCATGGTGCTCACCCTCAGGTGGGTGGCGACCCGGCGCATGGACAGGCCGTCGATTCCCTCGGCGTCGGCGATGGTGATCGCGGCCCGGACGATGGCCTCTCTGGTAATGGCGGTCTCGGTGGTCGGGCGGCCTCCTCCTGCCTCCGCCGGACGTGGGCGTACCCGCTGCCCCTGTGGCCCGCGTGCTTGCGGCGTAGCGACGGGCGCATCCCGCACGAGGGTTCCCACCCCGCGCACCGCTTCGACCAGACCCTCCTGACGCAGGGCCGCGAGCGCCTTGGTGGCGGTGGCCATGGCCACCCCCCACTCGCGCATGATCTCTCTCGTGGAGGGCACCCGAGCGCCCGGTCGCAGTTCCCTGGCGTCGATACGCGCACGGATATCGGCGACAACCTGCGCGTAGGGCGGCAACTTCTGTTCCGCAGTGGCGGACATCACTGGTCCCTTCGACTGTTCCCCGTCGCTTCAGTGTACTAGTGCACAGGGGAGTGCGAAGTGCCTGCCCTCACGGCACCAGGCCGAACCAGCGAGTACTCCTTCGTTCCTGCTGCACTAGTGCTGATGGGGCGGTAATCCCAGCAGAACAGGGCTCACAAGGGAATCCACAGAGTGCGTACTATGTACACTCCGCCTCGGAGGGTGCACCTCGACGCGTACGCCGTTTCGCATAATCTGCGGCCCTTTGGAGGCCACCATGTCCTACACGTCCACCACCGGGCCGCGGACCGCTCCCGCTTCCGGTCCGCTCCCGCTCGACCGCCGTTCCCTGGCGCCGGATCTGGCCCGTGGCGTCATGCTTCTGGTCATCGCACTTGCCCACACGCACCTGTTCACCGTGTTCATCGGCGGTCCCGAGAACGCCCTCACCACTGCGGACCAGATCACCACCGCAGGCACCGTCATGTTCGTCGACCTGCGCGGCTACCCCATGTTTGCGGCCCTGTTCGGTTACGGCCTGGCCGTGATCTACCGACGCCGCAGCGAGCAGGAACACGCCTGGACCCGGACCCGCGGGCTGCTACGCCGGCGCGGCCTGTGGTTGATCGTCTTCGGGCTGGGACACGCGGTGCTGCTCTTCCCCGGGGACATTCTGGCCGTCTACGGCCTGGTGGCGCTGCTCCTGGTGGGCGTTCTGCGGCTGCGCGACCGGACCCTGGTGCTCCTGGCAGTGCTCTGGCTGCCCGTGGCCGCAGCCGTCCATGCCCTGGTCGCTGCCGACATGGCCATGACGGGGCAGGGCATGCCAGTGCTGCCCGACGGGTTCGTGAACGAACTCGTCTTCCGTCTGACCCTGTACTCGGTCCTGTTCGTGATGATGCTCGTCAGCACCCTCGTCCCGTTCCTGCTCGGCGTGCTGGCGGCTCGGCACCGTCTTCTGGAGCGGCCCCACGAGCACCTGCGGCTGTTGCGCGTGACCGCGTTCGTGGGTATCCCCCTGGCCGCGGTGGCCGGTCTCCCCCTGGCCTTGGACAAGGCGGGGGTGTGGACCGACGTCAACCCGGGGGACGTCCTGGTCACCACCGCCCTGCACCAGGCGAGCGGCTACGCGGGCGGTTTGGGTTATGCGGCGCTGATCGCCCTCGTCGCGGCCCGCCTCGCCGGCCGGCAGGGACCGGTGGCCAACGCCCTGGCCGCACTCGGACAGCGCTCCATGACCTTCTACCTGGCCCAGTCGGTGGCCTGGGCGGCACTGTTCTCCTCCTACACACTCCACCTGCGGTTGACCTCACCCGCAGTGGGCGTGGGCATCGCGGTGGCGGTGTGGCTGACCACGGTGCTGCTCGCCGACCTCATGCGCCGCCGGGGCATACGCGGACCGGCCGAGGTGGCGCTGCGCCGCCTCACCTACCGGGGCGCACCGGGTACCACCGGAAACAGTCTCGGGTAGGCGGAAGCCCTGGGCCGGCCCCCGGCCCCGCAGCTGGCCGTCGACTGCCTGGGCGGCCACGTCCACCTGCCCGCGTCGCCTCAACCCGGGCGGGCATCGCCGCCAGGCCACGAACTCGCGGGCGCACAATTACTACCTGTGCTTTGGCCCCGCAGGCATCCCGGACGAGGACCTGATCCGCATCGCTGGGACCCGGTGGGCGGTAGAGGAGTGCTTCCAGACCGCCAAGACCGAGGTTGGTCTGGATCACTACCAGGTGCGTCGGTACGACGCCTGGTACCGGCACATAACTCTCGTTCTATGCGCCCACGCCTACCTCACCGCCACCGCCGCACACGCCAAAAAGGGGGCACCGAATCCGATGACGGCCTCATTCCTCTCACCCTCGGCGAGGTCCGCCGTCTCCTGGCACACCTGGTCACCACCGCCCGACCCTTCGACCACATCCATCGATGGTCACGATGGCGACGCCGACACCAGTACCGCGCCAGAACAGCCCACTACCAGCGAAGACTCCAACTCCACCAGGTGCGGCTGGAGTACTAGAGCAGTCGATCATCGCGCCGTGTCGGCGGGGGTACCGGATCACCGGTGCACGGCAGGAAGGGACCGCCGTCGTCCACCGACGCACCTTCCGGGCCTCGGTGGACGGCGGTCAGGCGAGACGTTGGTAGACGACGAGCGGGTTCCCGCCCGGGTCGACGACCACCGCCCGTCGCTCGTGCGGGCCCACCACGGTGTCCCCCGCCGTGCCGCCGCCGGCCGTCACCTGCGCGAGGCAGGCGTCCAGGTCGTCGACCTGGATGCTGAGCAGGGTACGGCCGGCGACGGGTTGCTGCGACGCGTCGGCCAGTCCCACGGTCACCGAGCCGTCGGTGAGCGCGGCGTACCGGTCGCCGTCGCGGAAGCGGACGGTCAGCCCGAGGGCGGTGTAGAAGTCGAGCTGGGCGTCCAACTCGTCGGCGGGGACGATCACGTGACCGATCTTCATGTGCGGAACCTCGGCATGACCTCGCGGGCGAAACGTTCGACGATCCGGATCGAGTCCTCGATGGGCAGGCCGAGCCACTGCGCGCGGAAGACGAAGTGGTTGAACCCGGCGTCGGCGAAGTCCTGGACCTTCGCCGCGATGTCGTCGGGGGACCCGAAGAAGAGGGCCCGTTCCTTGATGGCCTCCCACTGGGACTCGAAGAAGTCCATCCCGTACTGCACGTACT
This sequence comes from Micromonospora sp. NPDC003241, assembly GCF_053589795.1. Lineage (NCBI taxonomy): Bacteria > Bacillati > Actinomycetota > Actinomycetes > Micromonosporales > Micromonosporaceae > Micromonospora > Micromonospora sp. NPDC003241. The sequence continues at coordinate 26,353 of NZ_JBSFSO010000047.1, forward strand.
CGCCGTAGGAGCGGCGGACCGCGTCACCGGCGAGGGCGTACGCGTCGTCGAAGGAGTCGGCCACGCAGAGGTCGCGGTGGATCGGGAAGACCGCGCCCTCCTCGCTGAAGCCGGCCGCCCGGCGCTGCTCCCGGTAGTCGGCGAGGTTGCCGACGGCCCAGTTGCGCCGGACGTTCGACGGGGCCAGCCAGGGCAGGCCCTGGCGGGCGATCCGGGCGATGCCGGTGGGGCCGTTGGCGCCGACCCAGACCGGCGGATGCGGCTGCTGGACGGGCAGCACGCTGCACCGTACGCCGTCGAGGGTGAAGTGTCGGCCCTCGTGGTGGACGGTCTCGCCGGTCCAGAGCCGCTGCATCACCGCGAGCGCCTCGTTCATCCGGGAGACCCGGGTGCGCCGGTCGATGCCGAACGAGTCGAACTCCACCTCGCGGTAGCCGGCACCGATGCCCAGGACGAAGCGACCGCCGGACATCTGGTCGATGGTGGCGATCTCCTCGGCCCAGTGCACCGGGTGCCCGAGCGGCAGGATGAGGATGCCGGTGCCCAACTCCATCGTGCCGGAGTGGTCGATCAACCGGCTCAGCAGCGGCAACGGCTGCGGGGTGCGCAGCGACGACAGGTAGTGGTGGATGCCGTAGACCGAGTCGTAGCCCAGGTCGCGGATGTGTTGGACGTACTCGACGGTCTCGCCGAGGCGTCGACCCAGGTCGTCGTCGTACGCGTACTGGTGGTCGAGCAGGACGCCGAACTTCATCGCGGGCCTACTTCTCGCGGGCCCGCGAGTCGCTGAGCCGGAAGTACGGCGCGACGAGCCGGTCCCGGTCGGCCAGCGCCTGCGCGATGCCCTTCTCCCGCCGCTCCTTGAGGAAGTTCCAGTCCCCCTCTTCGAAGCTGACGTTGGTGGCCCAGCCGTGGCCGACCCACCCCGTCATCGCGCCCAGGCCCTTGCCCCGGGCCTCCATCACCAGCTGCATCATCGACTTGCCCATCATCAGCGAGTCGAGCGGCATGACGGCGATCGCGTCGGCGTAGTCGTCCACCCACCGCGACAGTTCCTCGCGCTCGACGACTTTGGTGACCAGGCCCTTGCGTTCGCCTTCCTCCGCGCCGATGGCCCGCATCGTCAGCATGACGTCCTTCATCGTCGTCAGGCCGACCTTCTCGATCCAGTGGTACATGTCCTGCGGGGCCGGGCCGAGGTAGCGGAACGCCGGGTGGGTGAACCGGGCGTCGGGGCTGGCGATGACGATGTCGGCGGAGAGCGCGATCTGGAAGTGCCCGCCGTAGCAGTAGCCCTGCACCTGGCAGATGGTCGCCTTCAACGACTCGATGATCGGCCGGGTGAAGCCGGAGCTGAGCACGTTGCGGTCGGGCAGGATGCGCTGCCGCTGCGCCGGGCGGCGGCGGGACGCCTTGTCGGTGCCGGTCTTGTAGCCGATGTAGTGGCCGAGTTCGGCGGCGTCGGCGCCGGTGCCGAAGTGGTCGCCCTCCCCCTTGAACACGATGACCTTCACCCGGTCGTCGGTCTCCGCCTCGCGGACCAGGTCACCGACGCGCTCGAAGGCGGCGACCGGGATGGCGTTGAGCCGGTCGGGGCGGTCGAAGGTGATCGTCGCGACGGAGCGCTCCTCGTCCACGTCGTACCGGACGTACGTCGCGAGGACCTCGGGGTCGACCTCCATGTTCTCGACGTCCCACTGGTCGGCGAGCAGCTCGGCTTCGGTCTTCTTCACGGCGGTTCCTTAGGGTCGGCTGGTGCGGAAGGCGGGGAACACCTCGGTGGCGAACAGTCGCAGCGAGGCGCGCAGTCGCTCGGTGGGCATGCCGAGCCATCCGGGACGGAAGATGAGATGGTCGAAGCCGAGGTCCCGCAGGGCGGAGATGCGTTCGATCAGGAACTCCGGCGAGCCCAGCAACAGGGTGTTGCGGACCAGGTCGTCGAAGCGGTCGCGCTGCCAGCGCAGCGCCGGGTACTCGGCGTAGGTGGAGTACTCCCGCCGGGCGTGCGGCAGCGCCTCCTCGACGGCCTGCTCGGTGGTGGGCGCGCAGTACAGCTCGACGCCGACCGGCCGCTGCACGGTGGCGGGGTCGCGGCCGTACTCGGCCAGGGCCTCGTCGTAGACGGCGAGGTGCTCGGGCAGGAAGCGGCGGCTCGGCGAATTGCCCGGCGCGTACCAGGCGTCGCCGAGGCGGGCGGCGCGGCGGACGGCCTTGCGGCCGCCCGCGCCGATCCAGATCGGCGGGCCGCCCGGCGTCAGCGGCCGGATGCCGATGGTGGCGTCGACCTGCGGATAGAACTCGCCGTCGTGGGTGACCGGCGTACCGCTCCAGAGGGCCCGGATCAGCCGCAGGCTCTCGTCGAAGCGACGGAACCGGGCCTGCGGGTCCAGACCGAAGGCGGCGAACTCGTTCTCCCGGTAGCCGGCGCCGACACCGAGGACCACCCGTCCGCCGGAGAGGTGGTCCAGGGTCGCGAACTCCTCGGCGACGTGCACCGGGTGGAACATCGGCAGCAGCAGGATGCCGGTGCCGAGGGTCATGTCGCCGGAGCGCGGGATCAGGCTGGCCAGCATCGAGATGGGTTGTGGGGTGGCCAGGTTGGACTGGAAGTGGTTGATCGTCCAGACCGAGTCGTAACCGAGTTCGGCGGCGAGTTCCACGGTGCCGAACAGGTCGCTCAGGTGCCGGCCGAGGTCGTCGCCGTGCGGGTACTGGTGCGATGCCATGATGCCGAACTTCATCAGCTCCGACCTCCCTCGGCGGCGGGCGCCGCGACCCGGCTGGTCTTGCCGGTGGCGCTGCGTTCCAGGACGGGTACGAACTCGACGCGTCGGGGTGCCTTGAAGTGCGCCAGCCGGTCGCGGGCGAACGCGACGATGCCGTCGGCGAGGACCGCGTCGGGGATCGAGTCGTCGGTCTCGCGGACGACCAGGGCCACCGGGATCTCGCCGAGCCGGTCGTCGGGACGGCCGAGCACCCGTACGTCGTTGACCAGGGGGTGCTCGCGGAGTTCGTCCTCGATCTCCTCGGGCCACACCTGGAAACCGCCGCACTTGATCATGTCTCGCTTCCGACCGACCAGGAACAGCACGCCGTCGTCGTCGACGTAGCCCATGTCGCCGGTGTGCACCCAGCCGTCGCGGACCAACTCCCGGGAGGCGTCCGGGTCGTCGACGTACCCCTTGGTCAACGCGGAGCGGACCACCACCTCGCCCTCCGCGCCGGCCGGCAGCGCGGCACCGTCGTCGTCGCGGATCTCCAGCTCCACCCCGGGGTAGACCCGGCCGGCCGAGCCGGGCTTCCACCGGCCGGCCTTCATGTCCCGGCCGTTCCACCCGGCGATGTGTCCGGCCTCGGTCGACCCGTAGTTGACCAGGATGGGCACGTGGTAGCGCTGCTCGAAGGCGCGCCGGACCGGCCAGGAGATGGCCTGCCCGGCGACCAGGACCGACTTCACGCCCTCGAACGGCAGGTCCCGTTCGGTGTGCACGATGTCGAAGACCATGGTGGGCAGGAAGAAGAAGTTGTCGAAGGCGAAGCGTCGCATCAGCCCGTCGAGCCGGTCGACGCCGAACCGTTCCCAGACCACTGCGGCCCGGCCGACGAAGTACGCGAACAGCAGCGAGTGCTGGCCGCCGCTGTGGAACAGCGGCAGGGCGATCAGGTTGGGCTTGGCGTCGGCCGCCGCGCTGCCCTCGACGTCGGTGCCGGTGGCGACCCGGGCCAGACGCATCAGCGACTCCCGCGAGCCGCCGTGGGTCACGCTGACCGCCTTGGGCCGGCCGGTGGTGCCGCCGGTGAACAGGATGCACGCCTCGGCGTCCGGTGCGACGTCGACGGCGGGTACCCGGGTCGGGTGTCGCCACGACATCGCCGGTGCCCCGGCGACCGGTTCGGTGACCGAGCGGACCGGCAGGTCGGTGCCGGTCAGGAACTCGGCGATCACCTCGGGCCGACGGTCGTCGACGAGCAGCAGGCGCGGCGTGGTCTTGGCGACCGACTCGGCGAGTTCGGCGGCGTTGTAGAGGCTGCTGACCGTCACCGGCACCGCGCCGATCTTCCAGGCGCCGAAGAGGAAGAACACGACCTCGGGGCCGTTGGTGAGGTAGCAGGCGACCCGGTCACCGGAGCCGACGCCCTCGGCGCGCAGCGCGGCGGCGACGCCACCGGACAGCAGGTCGATCTCGTCAAAGGTCCACGACCGGCCGTCCTCGCCGTGCAGGCCCGCCACGTCGGCCCGGTCGGTGCTGCGGCCGTGCAGGATCAGGGCGAGATTCGCGCCGCTCATCGTGTCGCCTCCTCGGTGTCCGGGGTGGCGACCCGGCTGATGACCTCGGCACCGAATCGGGCGAGCTGGTCCATCGCCTCCTCCTGGCTGGCGCCGACGAACTGGTGCCGCAGCGACACCTCGGTGATGCCGAGGTCGTTCTCCCAGCGGCGGAGCTTGTCGACGATCTCGTCGGCCGACCCGACCAGGCAGTCCTGGGCCAGGTACCGGTCCAGGTCCAGCGACTGGGCCTCGTCCCACGACTTGTAGCCCGCGTACTGGCGTTGCAGGTGCGGGCGGACCGCCGCGACGGCGCTGCGGAAGCTGTCACCGATGAACGCCTCGCGGCTCATCGGGTACTCGCGGGCCGGATCGAAGCCCCGTTCGGCGAGTTCGGCGCGGTAGATGCCGAGGAGTCGGGCGAGTTCGTCGTCGTCGCCCTTGGGGCCGATGAGCCAGGGGGCGTCGAGCCGGGCGGCGCGTCGGATAGCGGGTTCGGCGAACGCGCCGATCCAGATCGGCGGGCCGCCGGGCTGCACCGGGCGCAGCGGCAGGCTGGCCTGCGGCACCTCGCCCCAACTGCCGGCCGCGTCGATCGTCTCGCCACGCCACAGGGCGCGCAGGATCGGCACGTACTCGCGGAGGCGGCGCAGCCGGTCCTCCCACGCCACGCCGAAGGCGGTGGTCTCCCGGCGGCGGTAGCCGGCGCCGATGCCGACGGTTAGCCGACCGCGGGTCAGCACGTCGAGGGAGGACAGTTCCTCGGCGAGGCCGATCGGGTTGAGCAGGGGGGCCAGCAGCACCCCGAAGCCGATGCGGATCCGGCTGGTGGCGTGTCCCAGGTGACCGGCGAGCGGGATCGGCTGCACGAACGCCGACCGGGCCAGGTAGTGGTGTCCGAGGTAGACGGCGTGGAAGCCGGCCGCCTCGGCGGCGGCCGCCTGGGCCAGTACGCCGTCGATGCCCTCGGTGGCCGAGGCCGCCGGGTCGAACTGGGCGCTGAGGAAGCAGCTGATCCTCACCCGACGACCGCCTGGGCGGCGGCGGGCGCGCTCACCTGGTCGTCCTTGGCGGCGGTGGCGCGGAAGTGCGGGATGACCTTCGCGGCGAACTCCTCCATCGACTTGAGCGCGGCCTTGCGGTCCAGCGACGGGATCCGCAGCCAGCCGATGTAGTGGTTGATGCCGAGCTGTTCGCGCAGCATCTCGATGGTCTCGATGACGCGCTGCGCGGAGCCGAAGTTGCCGCCGTGGGTCAGGGTCTGCTCCAGCGTCAGCAGCTCGATGTTCTTGGCCACCGCCGCGTAGTAGGCGCGTTCCTTGTCGATGGCCTCCTCCGAGCCGGGGATGACCTTGCCGACGGACTTGTAGTAGTTGAGGGCGGCCTGCGCGGCCGCGCGCAGTCCCTCGCTGCTGTCACCGCACCAGACCTGCTGCATGAAGGGCAGGTCGTAGGTGCTGATGTCGAATCCGTTCTCCCGCATGCTCTGCCGGTAGAGGTCGAAGTTGCGCTGCATCACGCCCAACGGCGTGAAGTTCGGCGAGGTGATGATCGATTCGCCGACGGCGCCGCGTTCGCGGAAGCTGTCCGGGGAGACGGTGCCCTGCAGGATCGGCGGGCCACCGGGCGTGTACGGCCGGGGGTAGGTCGTGACGTTGTCGTACTGGTAGATCTTGCCGTGGTAGGAGAAGTTCTCCTGCGACAACGCGAGTCGCAGCACCTCAAGCGTCTCCTGGTAACGCTGCTTCGACTCCTCCAGCGGGATGCCGAAGCCGGCGAACTCGGCGGGCTGGTAGCCGCGGCCGACGCCGATGGAGACCCGGCCGCCACTGAGCACGTCGAGGGCGGCGATGTCCTCGGCCAGCCGCAGCGGGTGGTGCAGCGGCAGCACGAGGACGGCGGTGCCGATGGTGATCTGTCGGGTCCGCTCGGCGACGGCCATGCCGAAGTTCACCGGGCTGCCGAGAATGCCGTACTTCGAGAAGTGGTGCTCGGCCAGCCAGATCGAGTCGAACCCGAGCTCGTCGGCCAGCTGGATCTCGTCGAGGGTCTCTCGCAGCACCTGGTGATCGGATGTGCCGTCACTCACCGGGAACAGGTTCATGATTCCGAACTTCACGGCTTCTCCTCGTTTATTCCGACCAGCCGGTATGTTACCGCCGTAGGTATCCGGCCTGCAAGGGTTTCGCAGGTCAGTGGGGTTGCGACGAACGTCGAGAGGCGATCCGCAGCTCGCCGGCACGGCGGCGGTGCCAGGAACCGCGACCGAATCGGGCGTCGAGCACCAGGGCCCGGCGCAGGAACAGGTGCGGCACCGCCTCCATGGTGATGCCCATGCCGCCGTGCACCTGGATGCACCGCTCGGCGGCGAAGACCGCCGCCGTCCCGGCCGCCGCCTTGGCCGCGTGCACCTGGATCTCGGCGTCCGGGCGTCCGTTGTCGACCGCCCAGGCGGCGTAGAGGGTCAGGTCCCAGGCGGCCTTGCGGGCCGTGGCCGCCTCGGCGAGTTGAAAAGCGACGCCCTGGAACGAGCCGATCACCCGCCCGAACTGCTGACGGGTACGCGCCTGCTCGGCGGCCAGTTCGATGGCGCCCTGCGCGACACCGCAGAGTTCGGCGGCGACCACCAGCGTGGCGCGGGCCGCCCCGGTGCCGGCCGGCACGATCTCCTGCGGATCGGGCAGCGTGACCTCCGACAGCGGCACCGACGGGTCGACCGACTCGCGCGCGGTCACCTCGACCGGGCGGCTGGTCCACACCCCCTCGGCGGCACCCAGCGCGACCACCGCGTCGGCCTGCGCCGCGTACGGCACCAGGGTGCGTACCAGCGTCCGGGTCGACACCTGGTCGGCCCGCGCGGTGTCCCCCGGGACGTCCACCGCCGGGGTCAGCACCCGACTGCCGTCGAGCACGTCGTCCGGCAGCGGCGTACCGTGCCCGCTGCCGCAGAGCAGTTGCACCGCCGCGGCGTGCGCCGGGAACCGGCTCGCGACGAGCCGTTCGCCGAGCGCCTCGACGGCGACGAGCAGGTCGATCAGGCTCGACCCGATGCCGCCGACCTGCTCCGGCACCCCGAGGAGCCCGAAGTCCCGCAACAGCGTCGCGTCCCCGGCCGGGGCCTGCCAGTGCGTCGGCAGCCCGCCGGTGGCCCGTTCCGCGTCGGCCAGCGCGCCGACGGTCTTGGCGATGTCCTGCTGTTCCTGGGTGAAAGTTGCCCGCACGCGATGACTCCGCTCAGCGTGAGCGGGGCAGGTTCAGCACCCGCTCCGCCAGGATCGATTTCTGGACCTCCTCCGTGCCGCCCTCGATGGTGTGGGCACGGGCGCGCAGGTAGCGGCGCATCCGGGCGGCGGCGCCGTCGCCGTCGACCAGCACCCCGCCCGCGTCGTCGAGTTGCACGGCGAGACGGTTGGCGCGCTGCACCACCCCGGCCCAGAGGCTCTTGAGGGCCGAGGTCTCCGGTCCGGGCACTCCCCCGGCGCGGCTCTCGCCGAGCATCCGCATCGACCCGATCCGCACCGCCTCGGCGTCGCACTGCAACGCGCCGACCGCGTCGACGAAGGCACTGTCGTCGGCGACCCCGCGCGCGATCCCGAGGTCGACGACCCGGTCCACCGCCTGGCGGGCCCACACCCACAGGTTCAGCGCCATGCTGCCGCGCTCGAAGGCGAGCGTGGTCAGGGCCACCCGCCAGCCGTTGCCGACCCCGCCGAGCACGTCGGCGTCGGGGACGAAGACGTCGTCGAGGAACATCTCGTTGAACTCGGTGTCCCCGTTGATCATCGTCAGCGGCCGGACGGTGAACCCGTCCATCGGGGCGAGGAAGTAGGTGATCCCCTGGTGCTTGGGCGCGTCGGCGTCGGTGCGGGCCAGCAGCAGGCACCGGGAGGCGTTGTGCGCGTTCGACGTCCAGATCTTGGCGCCGTTGATCAGCCACCCCCCGTCCACCTTCGTCGCGGCGGTCCGCAGACCGGCCAGGTCGGACCCGGCGCCGGGCTCGCTGAAGCCCTGGCACCAGTACTCCTCGCCGCGCAGGATGCCGGGCAGGTGCCGGGCCTGCTGCTCGTCGGTGCCGTGCGCGATGACGGTCGGTCCGGCGAGCATCATGCCGACCCCGTTGAGCGGGTACGGCGCCCCGCGTACCGCGGCCTCCTCGTTGAAGACGGCCTGCGCCAACGAGTCCAGCCCCCGGCCGCCGTGCGCGACCGGCCAGGACAGGCCGGCCCAGTTGCCGGCACAGAGCCGGTCCTGCCACACCCGCGACCAGTGCTCGCGCTCGTCCTGCGACAACTCCTCCTGGTCGGGGACGTCGCGCAGCGCCTCGTCCAGCCAGGCGCCGACCTCGCGCCGGAACGCCAGGTCGGACGCGCTGTCATCGAAGTCCATCCGTCCCTCCCCTCGTGTCGTACCGTCCGGTCATGCGGTCACCTCACGGGGACGTCGCAGCCGGGCCTTGTAGAGCTTGCCGTTGGGATCGCGCGGCAGCGCGTCGCGCACCAGGTAGGAGACCGGGCGCTTCGGCTTGGCCAGTCGGTCGGCGAGGTAGCGGCGCAGCTCGTTGACGGCGGCGTCACCCTCGGGCGCGTCGCCGCGCAGGACCACGTGTGCCTGCGGCACCTCGCCGAACTCCGGGTCGGGTACGCCGATGACCCCGGCGTCGGCGACCCACTCGTGGGCCAGCAGCGCCGCCTCGATCTCGGCCGGGTAGACGTTCACGCCGCCGACCAGGATCAGCTCGGACGCCCGACCGGTGATGTAGAGGAACCCGTCGGCGTCGACGTGGCCGACGTCCCAGACGGTCATCAGGCCGTCGCGGCGGGCGCCCTCGGTCTTGCCGGGGTCGTTGTGGTACTCGACCCGGTCCTCGCCCTGGCGCATGTACACGATGCCGGTCTGTCCCACCGGCACCTCCTCGCCCTGCTCGTCGAGGATCCGCAGGGTGGAGATGGAGGCCGGGCGGCCGACCGTGCCGGGATGCGCGAGCCACTCGTGCGGGCGGGCGATGGTGGTGCCGACCTCGGTGGAGCCGTAGTACTCGTAGACCACCGGCCCGAACCAGTCCATGATCCGCTGCTTGACCTCCAGCGGGCAGGGTGCCGCGCCGTGCAGTACGTAGCGCAGCGAGGAGACGTCGTAGTCGTCGCGTACCGACTCGGGCAGTTGCAGCAGCCGATAGAAGTGGGTGGGCACCATGCTGGTGCCGGTGACCCGCTGCTCCTGGACGCGTCGCAGGAAGCCCTCCGGCGTCCAGCCGTCCATCAGCACCATGGTGCCGCCGGCGTGCAGCGCGCCCATCGCCGGGGTGATGTTGGCGGAGTGGTACATCGGCGCGGAGACCAGCCAGGACGCGAAGGCCGGGCGTTCCATGCCGAACTCGGCGAACAGCCACCGGTAGGTCAGCGCCCCGGCGTCGGCGTCGATGCCGCTCAGCGGCCGCTTGACGCCCTTGGGGCGGCCGGTGGTGCCCGAGGTGTACATCATCAGCGACCCTGCGGGGACCTGCTCCGGACTCACCGCCGGCATCCCGTCCGTGAGCGCCGACAGCGGCCGGGCCCGGTCGGTCTGCGGGGTGCCGTCGACGAAGACCTGGATGCCGGGTGCGGCCTCGGCGGCGGAGACGACGACCTGCTCGACGCGCGCCGAACCGACCACCACCTTGGCGCCGCTGTCGGCCAGGACGTACGCGATCTCCGGCTCGGTGAGGTGGTAGTTGAGCGTGACCAGATACAGGCCGGACTGCATCGCCGCGAGGTAGAGCGCGATCATCCCGGCGCTGTTGGTCATGACCGCGGCCACGGTGTCGCCGACCTCCAGCCCGGCCCGGGTGCGCAGGCCGTGCGAGATCCGGTTCACCTCGGCGAACAGTTCCCCGTAGGAGATCCGGCGGTCGTCAGGGGTGACGACCGCGCACAGGTCGGGTGCTGCGGTCGCCCACAGCCGAAAGCCGGTCCGCTCCTCGCTCATCGGACTCCTTGAGTTAAATTCCGACCATCCGGTATGTTGTGTTGTCCCACCGTAAGGGAGCCGAGCGACGATGTCCATACCCGCGATCGACGCCCACGCCGCCAGCTACCGCGCCCGTGAGGTGCCCGCACCCGCCCAGGTCGTGGACGGTGTCTGGGCCGTGCCCGTCCCCCTGCCCGGCAGCGCCCTGCGCTACGTCACGGTCTATCTCCTGGAGACCGCCGACGGGCTCGTCCTCGTCGACGCCGGCTACGACCACCCGGCCTGCTGGCGTGCGTTCACGCAGTCCGTGGAGTCCCTCGGGCACCGGGTCGAGGCGATCACCACCGTCCTGCTCACCCACAACCACCCCGACCACGTCGGCTTCGCCGCCCGGCTCCAGACGGTCGCCGGGGCCCGGATCGTGATCGGCCGACCCGACGACTTCGCCACCATGCACCGCACCCGGGGCACGTTCCTCGCCCAACTGCGCGCCGCGCTCGACCTCACCGGCGCCCCCGTCGACGTGGTCGAGTCGATGTACGCCGACGCCGTCGACGTCGCCGTGCACCACGAGAACCTGCGGCCGGACGTGACCGTCACCGACGAGACCGAGTTCCACTTCGGCGACGTGACCGTGCGCGCCGTACCCACCCCGGGGCACACCTACGGTCACACCGTCTATCTCGACGCCCGGGGACTGGTCTTCACCGGCGACACCATGATGGCCGAGGGCCCCACCCAGCTCGCGATCGTCAGCCGCCCCGAGGACGACCCCGCCGCCGACCTGTTCCGCAGCCTGGCGCGCATCCGCGCGCTCGACGCGGCGGTGGCCTGCCCGGCCCACCAGTTCCCCTACCGCGACGTCGCCGCCCGGGTCGATGAGCTGAGCGCGTACCACCACGACGAGGTGGACACGGTGCGGGACCTGACCGTCATCGGCGACGACGCGTGGACGCTGGCCCGGCGGATGACCTGGCAGAAGCCGTGGGACGAGTTGGGTCGGGGCACCCGCCGCTTCCACCTCGTGCACGCCCTCGCCCTGCTGCGGACGGCGACCGGCACCGACGAGTGAGGCTCAGCCGGACCGCGAGTCGCCGTACGTCCAGTCCGGCCGCAACGTCGGCCGCAGCTCCCGCAGACTGCGCTTGAGCACCTTGCCGGACGGGTTGGTGGGCAGCTCGGTCACCAGGTAGACCTCCTTGGGCACCTTGAACCCGCCGAGCCGCTCCCGGGCGTACGCGATCAACTCCTCGGCGTCCAGCCCAGGGCGACCCACTACGAAGGCCACCGGCACCTCCATCCACACCGGGTGCGGTGCCGCCACCACCGAGACGGCCAGCACCAGCGGATGGCCGGCCAGCACGTTCTCGATCTCGGCGCTGGACATGTTCTCCCCGCCGCTGCGGATCATGTCCTTGAGACGGTCCCGGATGTAGAGGTAGCCGTCGGCGTCGAAGCAGCCCACGTCGCCGGTGTGGAACCAGCCGTCGCGGAAGGCGGCACGGGTCGCCTCCGGGTCGTCGAGATAGCCGGGGCTCACCTTCGGCCCGCGCGCGATCACCTCGCCGTTCTCCCCCACCGGCACGTCGTCGCCGTTCGCGTCGACCACCCGCACCTGGACCCACGGCGCCGGGATGCCGACCGAGCCCTGCTTGCTCTGCGCGTGGGCCGCGTCCAGATAGGTCAGCCCGCTGCACGTCTCGGTGAGCCCGTACCCCTCGATCAGCCGCGCGTTCGGGAACAGGGTGCGCGCCACCGCGTACAGGGCCGCGCTCACCTGGGAGTAGATGACCCAGCGCACCGAGGACAGGTCGGCGTCCACCGCGCTCTCGCTCTCACGCCGAAGCATGTCGAGCATCGTCGCGGCCATCACCATCCCGGTGATCCGCTCGGTGCCGATCGCCTCCCGCACGGCCGCCGGGGCGAAGCGCCGCTGGAGCACCATGCAGCCGCCGACGTGCCAGATGCCGTACCCGGGCAGGTCGGTGCCGCCGACGTGGTAGAGCGGCGCGAAGTTGAGGATCCGATCGCCCGCCCGCAGCCCGAGTTCGACGATCTGGGCGTGCATGTTCATGTTCACGTTGCCGTGGGTGAGCAGCACGCCCTTGGGCAGGCTGGTGGTGCCGGAGGTGTAGACGATCCGTTGCAGGGCGTCCGGATCGAGGTCGGCGTCGGGCACCCGGGCGCCACGATGGGCCTCGATCAGCGCCCGCAGGTCGGTCCAGCCGTCGCCGATCGGTTCCAGCGCGAACCGGCGTACCTGTGGCAGGCGGGCGGTGGCCAGGTCGGTCAGCCCGGCGAACTCGGGGACGGTCGCGACCGCGCACACGTCGGCGTGCCCGAGCAGCCGTTCGATCTCGCCGGGGGTCAGCCGGTAGTTCAGCGGCACGAAGACCGCGCCGAGCTTCGCCGCCGCCAACGACAGGATGAGGAACTCGGGAACGTTGTTCGCCACGATCGCGATCCGGTCGTCCCGGCCCAGCCCCTCGGCGGCGAGACCGGCCGCGAGGGCGTTGACGTCCTGGTCGAGCTGCCGGTGGGTCCACCGTCGTCCCTCGAAGACCAGCGCGTCGTCGTCGCCGAAGCGCCGCGCGTTGCGGCTGAGCATGGCGGCCAGGTTGGCGGTACTCACCGGGCCGCCTCCATCTCGCGCAGCCCCTTCTTGAGCACCTTGCCGGAGTCGTTGCGCGGCAGCGCGGTGACCACCTGCACGTACTTCGGGACCTTGTACCGGGCCAGTTCGGCCCGGCAGTGCTCGCGCAGGTCCTCACCGGAGACGGTGGCGCCGTCGCGCAGGATGACGAACGCCTTCGGCACCTCGTCCCACGTCGGGTCCGGTACGCCGATGACGGCGACCTCGGCGACGTCGGGATGCTGCGCCAGGACCCGCTCGATCTCGGCGCTGGCGATGTTCTCCCCACCGGACTTGATCAGGTCGGCGCGCCGGTCGACGAACCACAGGTAGCCGTCGGCGTCGATCCGGCCCACGTCGCCGGTGAGGAACCAGCCGTCGCGGCGGGTCCGCCGGTTGGCCTCGTCGTCGTTCCAGTAGCCGGGCGAGACCTTCTCGCCACGGACCACGATCTCGCCCTCGACACCCGGGGGCACCGGCTGGAACCGCTCGTCGACGATCTCGATCCGGACGCCCGGGAACGGTGCGCCGAGCGCGCCGAGCTTGCTCTGCTCGTGGGCGGCGTCGAGGTAGCAGGCGCCGTTGCACAGCTCGGTCATGCCGAACGTGTCGACCAGCCGCACGTGCGGCAGCCGCCGCTTCACCTCCTGCCGCACGCTCGGCGCCACCCCGGCGAACAGCAGGTAGCGCAGGGACCGCAGGTCCGGCGGCTCGGGAAGGTCGAGCATGCCGAAGAGGATCTGGGCGGCGAGGACCATGCCGGTGACGCGTTCCTCGGCGGCGACGCGGGCGATGTCGGCCGCTTTGAACGTCGGCGTCAGCACCATCGTCGCGCCCGCCACGAAGGTGGCCAGGCCGGGTGCCTCCAGACCGCTGACGTGGAACAGCGGCGCGGAGACCAGGATCCGGTCCTGCGGGGTGAGTTCCAGTTCGAGCAGTTGGGCGAGGTGGTTGGCGGTCAGGTTGCCGTAGGTGTGGATGACGCCCTTGGGGCGGGCCGTGGTGCCGGAGGTGTAGAGCAGGCGGTGCACGTCGCCCGGCTCCTTGGCCACGTCCGGGACCCGCACGCCCGCCGGTTGCCCGGCCAGCAGCGCGGCCAGCCGTCGGGCGTCGCCGACCACCCGGTCGCCGTTGGCCACGGCGGTCCGCAGGCCGGTACCGGCCAGCAGCCGACCCGCGTCGTCGGCGAAGTCGTCGTCGTAGAGCAGCGCGGTGATGCCGGCCTGGTCGATGACGTACGCCTGCTCGTTCGGGTGCAACCGCCAGTTCAGCGGCACCGAGACCGCGCCGATCCGGCTCAGGGCGAGCAGTTCGAGGACGTACGTGGCGGTGTTGCGCCCCAGCACGCCGACCAGTTCACCGGGGCGCAGCCCGGCCGCGAGCAACGCCGCCGCGTGCCGGTCGACGTCGGAATCCAGCTCGGCGTACGTCCAGCGGGCCGCACCGTCGACCAGGGCCTCCCGGTCGGCCCGGCGCAGGGCCTGCCGACGCAGCGTCAGCGAGAAGTTGCTGCCGGCCATCAGCCGTCCGCCTCCCGCCGTTGGGCGAGGATCTCCTCCCGCGACGGCAGCGACACGAACTCCAACAGGTTGCCGTCGAGGTCGCGGGCCGCGAACGCGGTGATGTACCCGTAGTTCTCCAGCAGCACCCGGTTCGGCGGGGTCAGACACTCGGCGCCGAGCGCGACGAGCCGGGCGTGCAACTCCTCCATCTCGTCCACCGGCACAGCGAAGCTGAGCAGGAAGGGGCCCAGTTCCAGGTGCCCGCCGGTGGCGGTCCGGGTCGGGGTGCCGTTCCACTCGATGAGTTCGAGCTGACCGATCTGGCTCGGCCCCTGGAGGTACTGCACCCGACCGGTGGTGCCGGCGGGCAGTCCCAGCGACACCTCGATCCCCGGCCCGCCGACGTCGGTACGCAGCGTCCGGCGGTAACCGAGCGCCTGCTCGTAGAAGTCGGCGGCCCGGTCGACGTCGGAGACGGTCACCGCCACGTGGTGCACTTCGCTGACCGGCATGTCACTCGCCTTCCGTACGGTCCGACGGGCCGGACAGGGCCTGCTGGATCAGGGCGACCTCGTCGGCGCCGCTGTCCGGCACGATGAAGTCGTCCAGCCGGCAGATGTCGTCGATCGAGTCGAGGATGTCGTCAGGCGAGGCCGGTGCGACGCCGCCGTACCAGCCAGGCGTGACGCCCAGGAAGATCCGCCCGACCCGGCCGCCGCCGACGGTGAGGATGTGCCGGTTGAGCTGGCACTGTTCGGAGGCGAGGAAGGTGGCCACCGCCGCGACGTGCTGCGGGTCGAACCGGTCGGTCAGGTCGCCGAGCAGGTTCTCGGTCATCCGGGTCGCGGCGGTGGGGGCGATGGCGTTGACCAGGACGCCCCGGCGGGCGCCCTCCAACGCGAGCACGTTCATCAGGCCGATCAGGCCGGCCTTGGCCGCGCCGTAGTTGGCCTGCCCGAAGTTGCCGAACAGCCCGGACGACGAGCTGGTCAGCACGATCCGGCCATAGCCCTGCCCGATCAGGTGCGGCCAGGCGGACCGCAGCACGTGGAACGCGCCGGCCAGATGCACGTCCAGGACGGCGCTGACGTCCTCCTCGGCCATCTTGGCCAGGGTGCGGTCACGCAGGATGCCGGCGTTGTGGATGACGGCGTCCACCCGCCCGTACGCGTCGATGGCGCGGCCGACCAGGTCGGCGCCGCCCGCCGCGGTGGCCACCGAGTCGGTGGACGCGACGGCGGTGCCACCGGCCGCCTGGATCTCGTCGACCACCGTCTGCGCGGCGCCGGAGGAGCCCGAGCCGTCGACCGCGCCGCCGAGGTCGTTGACGACCACCTTGGCGCCGCGTGCGGCGAGCGTGTGGGCGTGCGCCCGGCCGATGCCGTTGCCCGCGCCGGTGACGATGACCACCCGGCCGTCCAGGCTGACCCGGCTCATCGCTCGCTCCCCAGGACCGCGACGAACGCCACGCAGGAACCCGGCTGGCCGCCGAGGTTCTGGGCGACCGCCACCCGGGCGTCGGGCACCTGCCGCGCACCGGCCTCACCGCGCAGCTGGGTGAAGCACTCGAAGACCATCCGCAGCCCGGTGGCGCCGATCGGGTGGCCGAACGACTTCAGCCCGCCGTCGGTGTTGACCGGCAGCGCGCCGCCAAGGTCGTACCGGCCGTCGAGGATGTCCCGCCAGCCCTTGCCCCTCGCCGAGAATCCCAGGTCCTCCATCAACACCACCTCCGTGGGCGTGAAACAGTCGTGCACCTCGGCCAGCGAGATCTCGGTGGCCGGGTCGGTGATCCCCGCCTGCTCGTACGCCTGCCGCGCCGCCTCGACCACCTCGGGGAAGGTGGTGAAGTCGTAGCCGTCGGCGGCGAGCCCGGCCCCGGAGCCGGCGACGAACCCCATCCCGCGCAGGAAGATCGGCTTGTCGGTGTACCGGTAGGCGTCCTCGGCGCGGACCAGCACCGCCGCCGCCGCGCCGTCGGAGACGCCGGAGCAGTCCAGCACGCCGAGGTCCCCGGCGATCCGGGGCGAACGCTCCACGGCTTCGGCAGAGACCGCCTTGCGGAACTGGGCGCGCTCGTTCAACGCGCCGTTGGCGTGGTTCTTCGTCGCGACCTTCGTCAGGGCGCTGCGCATGTCCCGGGCGTCGACCCCGTACGCGCGCTGGTAGGCGGGCGCGAGCAGGGAGAACCCGGCCGGCGCGGTCCAGTCGACGTCGGTGCCGTCGGCCGGTGGGAAGACCGCCGACAGGCCGGAGTACGACGAGTCCTTCAGCTTCTCCACACCGGTCGCCATCACCATGTCGTACGCGCCGGAGGCCACCGCGAACGCGGCGTTGCGCAACGCCTCCGAGCCGGTGGCGCAGTAGTTCTCCACTCGGGTGACGGGCTTGCCGACCAGCCGCAACGGGCGGGCCAGCGT
Source organism: Micromonospora sp. NPDC003241 (assembly GCF_053589795.1). Taxonomy (NCBI): domain Bacteria; kingdom Bacillati; phylum Actinomycetota; class Actinomycetes; order Micromonosporales; family Micromonosporaceae; genus Micromonospora; species Micromonospora sp. NPDC003241. The sequence goes on from NZ_JBSFSO010000047.1 coordinate 43,120, forward strand.
CTGCCCGGACATGCCCGAGCCCTGGGTGCCGACCCAGAACGCGTCGACGTCGTCGAGGGTCAGGCGGGGCTGGGACGCCACGCACTCGCGGACCGCGTCGACCAGCAGGTCGTCGGCGGAGGAGTGCCAGTGGTCCCGGAACGGGGTGCAGCCCATCGCCACGATCGCGACGTCGTGGGCCAATCGCCTACTGGCCATCGAGGGTGTCCTTCCTCGGGCGGAGTTTCCAGAAGTAGTTGTGGATCGCGTCGGTGGTCCACAGTCGCCGGAAGGTGGGCGTCATCGACATCCCGACGACCACGTCGGCGGGGTCGACGTCGGTCGCGTACGCGCTGAGCCGGCCACCGCCGGCCACGTCGGCCACGACGATCGCCACCTCCGGTTCCGGCATGGTCGTCAGGTGGTCCCGAGTCGACGAGACGACCTGGGCGGTGCGGTCGCGCAGGGAGACCGTGGTGGTGGGCTCCGCCGAGGCGGCGACGACGCCGCAGCGGGCGCAGACGCGGCTGGGCGGCGTGGTGACCGTGTCGCAGGCGGTGCAGCGGCTGCCCTCCAGCCGGTACTTCCAGCCGGCGCGGCGGTGCATCGGCGGGGCCGCCGGTGCCGGTGCCGCCGGCCGGGCCGGGCCCTGCACGTCCAGCAGTCCTCGCCAGCGCAGGTAGCGGCCGTAGCCGAGGCGGTGCCGCGCGTCGAGCTGGGCCCGGACGGACAGCCCGCCGCGCGCCGCGCGGACCTGGTCGCCCACCCGCAGGACGAACGCGTCGGCGCCCTCGGTGACCGACAGCAGCAGGATGTGCTGGCCGGGTTCCGCCTCGTCCAGCGTCGCGGCGAGCAGCAGGCCCAGGTGGGCGGCGCCGGTGAAGCCGGTGAGCCGCTCGACCGCCGCGTCCTGACCCGCGCCGCCGAGCGCGCGCCGCAGCACCGCCGCGCACCGGGCGTTCGACGACGATACGACCACGTGGTCGACGCCGTCGCGGCCCGCCTCGGCCAGGGCCCGTCGGGCCACGTCGAGTCCCGCCTCGGCGAGGACCTCCGCGGTGAACCGCTCGTCCCAGACCCGGTCGTGCCGCTCCCCCGGCAGCCGCCACCGTTCCAGCAGCTCCACGGTCCGGCCGGCGCGGGCGAGCAGGACGGCGGCGCGGGTGCCGCCACCGACGTACGCGGCGGCGGCGTCGCCCTGGGCCAGTTCGTCGGGCGCACCCGGGCGGGTGGTCCGTACGTCGGCGAGGGCGGCCACCGCGCCGGACCGCAGGACCGTGTCGAGCGCGACCGCGCCGGACCGGTGCCCGTGCAGGTCCACCGCGCTGATCCCGGGGTCCAGGCCGACCGCCTCGTGCACCACGGTGGCGGAGGTCTTCCCCTGGTAGGGCGCGCTCGTGGTGGCCAGCAGCAGGTGCCGGTCGGTCGGGGCACCGGCGGCGATGTGCCGCAGCGCCTCGACGGCCATGGTGATGCTGTCCTCGTCGAAGGCGGCGACGCCGCGTACCGGCCCACCGGTGCGGGGCGGCCCGGTCGCGTCGATCCTGTTGTCGTCGAGCGCGTACGCCGGAACGTATGCCGCGTACGCGTCGATGCCGTGCTGCTCGTGCATGGGTGCCGGGTTCTCCTTCAGCTCCACGAGGGGATGGCGGCGAGCAGTCGCCGTGTGTAGTCCTGCTCCGGCCGGTCCAGTACGCGTTCGGCGTCTCCCTCCTCGACGACCCGTCCCCCGCTCATCACCGCGATGCGGTCGCACAGGTCGCTGGCGAGCATCAGGTCGTGGGTGACGAACAGCAGGCCGATGCCGAGTTCGTCGACCAGGGTGCGGAACAGCTCGACGACCTTGGTCTGGGTGGTGACGTCGAGGGCGGTGGTGCACTCGTCGGCGATCACCAGCGAGGGGCGGGTGACCACGGCGAGGCCGATGGCGACGCGCTGCTTCAATCCGCCGGAGAGCTGGTGGGGATAGCTGTCCAGCACCCGGGTGGGGTCGGTGATGCGCATCTGTTCCAGCACCTGCACCGAGCGGCGTTCGATCTCGGCCCGGGTGATGCCGGGGACGTGTCGACGCAGTACCTCGGCGAGGTGGACACGGACCTTCATCAGCGGGTTCAGCGAGCGCGACGCGTCCTGGAACACCATGCCCACGGCGCTGCCCCGGACCCGTCCGGTGCGGTCCACCCCGGGGGCCACCACCACGTCACCGGCGAGCGTGACGGAGCCCTGCTCGACCCGGACGTTGCGTTCCAGCAGCCCGACGACGCAGCGGGCCAGGGTGGTCTTGCCACTGCCGGACTCGCCGACCACCCCGACGATCTGGCCGCCCCGGACCTCGAGGTCGACGGCGTCGAGCAGCCGCAGGTCGTCGGTGGCGAGCCGGGCGGTGACGGAGAGACCGCTGATGGTCAGCAGGTCGGTCATCGGCGCCTCTTCCGTGGGTCGTGGTGGGTGAGCAGCGCGTCGCCGAGCAGGTTGACCAGCAGCACCAGCAGGGTGATGGCGAGGCCGGGGAAGAACGCGAGCCACCAGGCCTGGCTCAGCTCGTCCTGACCGGAGGCGAGCATCGAGCCCCAGCTCGCCCGCGCCGGTCCGACCCCCAGGCCGAGGAAGCTCAACGCGCTCTCGATCAGGATCGCGGTGCCGACCTGGAGCGTGCCGAGCGCGACGATGGTCCCGGCGAGGTTGGGCAGGACGTGCCGGAAGACGATCCGGGCCTCCGAGGCGCCGGCGGCGCGCAGCCCGATCACGAACTGGCGTTCCCGTACGGCCAGGGTGGCCGAGCGGGTGACCCGGGCGCAGACCGCCCAGCCGGTGAGCGCCAGCACCAGGAACAGCACCGGCAGCGAGCTGCCCCGGTTCGAGATGATCGCGAGGGCGACCAGGATGAACGGCAGGGCGAGCTGCGCGTCGATGAGGATCGAGATGACCCGGTCGACCCAGCCCCGGAAGTAGCCGGCCAGCACGCCCAGCAGCGTGCCGGGGCCGATGGCGACCAGCGCGCCGACCAGGCCGATCATGATCGTGAGCTGGCCGGCGTTGACGAACTGGGTCAGCAGGTCCTGGCCGAGCTTGTCGGTGCCGAGCGGATGGGCCCAGCTTCCGCCGTCGAGGAAGCCGGGCGGTTGACGGGTCGCGTCCAGGTTCTGCCCGCGCTCGGGCAGCAACCCGGTCAACGGCAGGACGAACACCAGCACGGCGACCACGGCCAGCGGCAGGGACAGCCAGAACACCGAGGTACGCGCACGCCGGGCGGTGCGTGCCGGCGGCACCGGCGCGGTGACCGGGTCGAGTTCGAGTTGGCTCACGGCACTCACCTCACCCTCGGGTCGACGATCGAGTGGAGGACGTCGACGAGCAGGTTGAGCAGGACGAAGACCAGGGCGCCGAACACCACGATCGCCTGCACCAGCGGGAAGTCACGGAACTGGATGGCCTGCAACGCGAGTTGCCCGAGGCCGGGCCAGGAGTAGACGTACTCGACGGCGACCGCGCCGGAGAGCAGGATGCCGGTCTGCAGGACGACGATGGTCAGGATCGGCATCATGGCGTTCTTGAACGCGTGTCGCCAGACCACCCGGTGCCCGGCGATGCCCCGGGCCCGCGCGGCGTCGACGTACGGCTCGGCCAGCGCCTCGCTCATCGAGGCCCGGGTCAGCCGGGCGATGTGTGCCATCGGGTAGACCGACATGGTGAGGGCGGGCAGCACCAGGTGCCGGAGGCTGCCGGACTGCCCGGCGGGTAGCCAGCCGAGGTTCACCGCGAAGAGCACCACCAGCATCATGCCGAACCAGAAGACCGGCACGGACTGGCCGAGCAGGGCCAGCGTGGAGGCGGCCCGGTCCCACCAGGTGCCCTCCCGGGTGGCCGCGAGCACGCCCAGCGGGATGCCGACGAGCATGGCGAGGGCCATGCCGGCGGCGACCAGTTGCAGGGTGTACGGCAGCCGGTCGGCGATCATGGCGGTGTTGGCCTGGTAGAACTGCAGCGACTGCCCGAGGTCGCCGGTGAAGACGCCCTTGAGGTAGTTGAGGTACTGCACCACGAGCGGTTGGTCGAGCCCGAGTTCGGCGCGCAGCGCCTCGCGTTGCTCGGGCGGCGCCATCGGCCCGAGGATCATCGTGGTCGGGTCGCCGGAGAGCCGACCGAGGGCGAACGCCAGGCTGAGCGCGATGAGCAGTGACGCGAACAGCGACGCGAGGCGGACGCCGATCCGGCGTACGGTGCTGGCCTTCATCGGCGGTTCCTCCATCGCGCGCCGGGCATCGCGGCGAGCAGTTCGCGCGTGTAGTCGTGTCGCGGTGTCACGAAGACCGTCTCGCAGGGTCCCGCCTCGACCACCTGGCCACGGAACATGACGTGCACGGTGTCGCAGACGGCGCGGACCACGGCCAGGTCGTGGCTGATCATCAGCAGCGCGGCGCCGGTGGTCGTCCGGATCTCCCGGAGCAGGGCCAGCACGTCGGCCTGGACGGAGACGTCGAGCCCGGAGGTCGGTTCGTCGGCGACGATGAGCCGGGGACGCATCAGCAGCGCGCGGGCGATGCAGACCCGCTGCGCCTGGCCGCCGGAGAGCTGGTGCGGGAACCGGTCGAGGATCTCCGGCGCGAGCCGGACCCGGCCGAGCAGGTCGGCGTCGGTGATCCAGGACGTGCGGCGGGGTTGCAGGGTACGCAGTTCCCGCAGCCCGGAGCGGACGGACTGGCGGGGGTCGAGGGAGCCGTGCGGGTCCTGGAAGACCACCTGCACCTCGGGGCGCAGCCGGCGCAGTTGTCCGCGCCCGATCGAGGCGAGCGAGTGGCCGAGCAGCCGGATGTCGCCCGTGCCGCGTGGCCCGAGCCCGGTCGCGGCCATCGCCAGCGTCGTCTTGCCGGAGCCGGACTCGCCGACGACGGCGACGCTCTCTCCGGCCGCGATGCGCAACGACACCTGGTCCACCGCGCGGAACACCTCCCCCGTGCTGCGGTTGCGGTGCTCGACGACGAGGTCGTCGACCGCCAGTACGGGCACGTCCGCCTCCGGGGTGCAGGGATGCCGGGTGTCGCCCGGCATCCCCGTCTCCACTGCCTCGGACATCGTCAGCGGGTCGTCTTCGTGAAGTCCACGGTGTTCAGGGGACCGAACTCGACGCCGGTGACGCCGGGAGCGGTCGCGTAGTTGAACACCTGCCGGTACAGCGGCACGTAGCAGTGCTTCTCCACGACGCCCATGGTGTTGAGCTGCTCGTAGATCGGAGCGGCCTGGTCGGCGTCGTCCTGCTCCAGCGCGTCCTGGGCCATCTCGTCGAAGCGCGGGTCGGGGCAGTTGCCGGTGATCGACTGGGTCTTCATGAAGCCGCTGGCGAAGAAGTCCGGCACGGCCACGTTCGGCACCCCGGCGAAGATCGCGATGCCGGGCACCTGGCGGCCGATGACGCGCTTGACGAGCGTGCCGTAGTCGAGCGGTTCGTAGTTGACCTTGAAGCCGGCCTGCTCCAGGCTGCCGCCCACGGCCTGCGCGACCTCCTCGATGTTGGTGTACTGCGCGGCCGGGTAGGTGATCTGCACGGTCGGGCCGCCGGAGCCGACCAGTTGCTTGGCCCGGTCCAGGTTCGGGGTGACGCTCTGCGCCGGCTGCTCGCCGGGCCGGACGTTGAGCAGTCCGGCGTCGGCGACCGCCTGGCCGTCGAAGATGCCGCGCACGATCGCGTCGCGGTCGATGGACAGGGCCGCCGCCTCACGCAGCTCGGGCTTGTCGAACGGGGCCTTGGTCGAGTCCAGGAAGGCGATGATCTTCATGGCGGTCTCGGTGCTGACCACCTCGACGTTGGCCGCCTTGGCGGCGGACGCCTGGGCCGGCGGGAGGTCGAAGGCGATGTCGACGCTCTTGCTCTGGATCAGGGCGAGCCGCTGGGCGGCCTCGTTGGCCCAGGTGAAGGTGATGCCCTGGTTGCTCGGTGCCGTCCCCCAGTAGTCGGGGTTGGGCGTCACCGACATGTCGCGTCCGGCGTTGGCGCCCGCCCACACGTACGGGCCGGTGCCGACCGGGGCGGCGGCGAAGCCGTCCGAGCCCTTCTCCTCGTAGTACTTCGGGGGCACGAGGTAGACCGTGGTGAGCAGGTCCGGGATGTTGTACTGCGGAGCCTTGGTCTTCAGCACGACCGTGCCGGCGTCCGGAGCCTCGATCGAGGTGACGTTGCCGAAGTAGGACTTCAGCTGTGACGCCTCGCTGTCCCGGGTGAGGGTGATGGTGTTCGCGACCGCCGCCGCGTCGGCCTTCTCGCCGTTGCTGAAGCTGACGTCGGGCCGGACGGTGAAGGTCCAGGTGGTCGCGTCGGTGCGGGTCCAGCTGGTGAGCAGGCTGGTGTCGGCCGGGCCGAGGTTGTCGTCGGTGCCGATCAGCGTCTCGAGCATGGTGGCCCAGACGATCTGACCGGACCGTGCGCCGACGATGGGATCGAGGGTGGCCGGTTGGGCCGCGAGCAGCGCCCGGATGGGCGTCGAGTCCGACGCGCCGGAGTCCGACGAGTCGGAGTCGCCGCAGGCGGTCAGGCCGATGCCGGCGAGCGTCAGCGCCGTGGCGAGCGCCACTGTGCGCCGTGAGTGCGAGGATTTCATGATCATCATGGCTGTCCTTCACAGGGGATGGACCCGTCGTACCCCCGCGTGACGCGGCGGTGACGTTCGCCACAAAGTACCGACCAGCCGGTATCAAGTCAACGGGTCGAGCGGGTATCTCGTTCATGACAATCACGTCACATGGGCAGGTCAGGCCCGGACATTGCCTTCATACCGACCGGTACGTATTATGCCGAGGGTGACTCCCACACTCACCCACGAACGCGACGGCCACGTCGCCCGGGTGCGGTTCGACAACAGCGCCCGGGGCAACTGTCTCGACGACACGACGCTCCGCGATCTCGTGGACACCCTGGAGACCGTGGCGGCCGACGAGGCGTGCGCCGTCATCCACCTCGACATGGCCGGCCGGCACTTCTGCGGCGGCTGGGACACCTCGGCGTTCGGACGACTCCGCGACGCGACCGCCGCGACGGTCGCGGACGGCCTGCGGGACAGCGACGCCGCCCTGCACCGCGTCCGGCGACTCCCCGTGCCCGTGGTCGCCGCCGTCCGGGGGCAGGTCGTCGGATTCGGTGCCGGCCTGCTCAGCGCGATCCACCTGCCGGTCGCCGGCGAGGGCGTCCGACTCTCCCTCCCGGAGGCCCGGTTCGGCTTCGCCCCCGCCGGAGTCGGCCACACCATCGCCCGGTCCGTGCCCCGGCCGCACGCCTACCACCTGCTGACCGGCGCCGCGACGGCCACCGCCCGGGACCTGCTCACCTGGGGCCTGGTCGCGCAGGTGGTACCCGACGACGACGTCGACCGGGCGGTGGACGCCCTCGTCGACACGCTGCGCACCGTGCCGGCCCGGACGGTGCGCGCGGTCGTCCAGGTCGTCGAGTCGAGCCTGGAGACCGGCAGACCAGACCGGGCCTACGAGATCTCCGCCGGCACCATCGTGGCGGGGCTGAGCACCCGGGAGGCATCCGGATGAGTCAACCGTTCCGGCCCGGCGAGGCCGTCTGGGTGGAGCTGTGCACCCCGCACCCGGAGCAGGCCGAGGAGTTCTACCGCACGCTGTTCGGCTGGACCGTGCGGACCGAGCGGCTCGGCACCACCACGTACCGGATGTGCAGCCTGGACGGCCGCGACGTGGCCGGCATCTCCGACGCCACCGCCCTGCACGGCGGCCGACCCCGGGGCTGGATCGCCTACTTCGCGGTCCACGACATCCACCGGTCCGCCGCGCAGGCGGTCGAGCTCGGCGGCGAGTTGGTGACCCCGCCGCGCTACCTCCCCGCCGCCGGGACCGGTGCCGCCGTCATCGACCCGTTCGGCGCCGCGTTCGGCCTCTATCAGGGCGAGTCCCGGGCCGGTGTGCAGATGCTGAACTCGGTCGGCGCGCTCTGCTGGAACGAACTGGACACCGGGGAGCCGGACCGCGCGGTGGCCTACTACCGGTCGCTGTTCGGCTACACCACCCAACGGCACGGCGACTCCCCCACCGCCCGCCCGTACAGCCTGCTGATGCTCGACGACGTGCCGGTCGCCGGCGTGCTCGCCCTCGACAACGACTGGCCGAACCTGATCCCGTCGAAGTGGATCACCTACTTCGCGGTCGCCTCCCTGGACGAGGCGCTGCGCCAGGTCGTCGGGCTGGGCGGTACGCCCACCGTGGGCCCGGTCGACAGCCCGCACGGACGCCTGCACCTGGTGAAGGATCCCGGCGGGCACACCCTCTGCCTGATCCAGCTCGAAGGCGGACTACGCCCCCATCCCTCCTCCGACCCGGCGGTGACCCGATGACGGCCGAGCCCCTGTTCGACTCCGCCGAGTTCCGCCAGGTGTGCGGACACTTCCCCACCGGCGTCACGGCGGTGACCGCGGTGACCGGTGACGGCACCGTCGCCGCACTGACCGTGAACTCCTTCACCTCGGTCTCGCTGCGGCCCCCCAAGGTGCTGTTCTGCGTCACCAGCTCCTCGTCGAGCTTCCCGGTGCTGATGGACTCGGCCCGGATCGCGATCCACATCCTCAGCCAGGAGCAGGAGGACGTGGCCCGCCGGTTCGCCACCTCCGGGCTGTCCGGGGCGGACAAGCTCGACGGCGTGTCCTGGGTGCCCGGGCCGGACGGGGTGCCGCTGCTGCCGGGCACGCCGGCGGTCCTGGCCGGGCGTCGCGACACGGCGATCACCAGCGGCGACCACGTGATCATCCTGCTCGACGTGGACCACGTGCACCTGAAGCCGACGACCGTCCCGGCGTTGTCGTTCTACCGGGGACGGTTCGTCGCACCGTCGAGCACGCCGGGAGAGTGACCCGCCGAGACGCCGGGAGAGTGACCGCCGGTACGCCCGGCGGCCACCACCGTCACGGCAGGTAGCGGAAGAGGATCTCCGCCACGCAGCAGGTGGTGGAGTCCTCGGCGAACTCCACCACCACCGACGCCTTGGCCTGGACGCCGCCCTGCACCCCGGCGATCGGCTCGGCGGCGAGCAGCGTCGCGGTGCCCTGGATCGGCACGCCCGGCGGCAGCGGCTTGACGAACCGGACCCGGTCCAGCCCGTAGTTGACGCCCATCGAGAACGTCGTGACCTCCAGGATGTCCGCGAGCAGACGCGGGACGAGGGCCAGGGTGAGGAATCCGTGCACGATCGTCGTGCCGAACGGGCCGGAGCGGGCCCGCTCCACGTCGACGTGGATCCACTGGTGGTCCTTCGTCACGTCGGCGAAGCGGTCGACCTCGTCCTGGGTGACCACCTGCGGCTCACTGGCACCCAGCTCCCGTCCGACGAGGTCGAGCAGGTCGGCCGGGGTGGGCGCGATGGTGCGGGAGGCGGTACGCATCGGGCGGCTCCATTCGTGGGACGACGGGAGATGAAGCATACCGACCGGATGGTATGCTCCCGCCAGGGTTCAGGACGAGGAGGTTCTCCGTGGCGTTTTCCGCGTACCAACTGCCCGAGGAGCACGAGGCCGTTCGCGATGCCGTCCGGGCGGTCTGCGACCACCGGGTCGCCCCGCACGCCGCCGCCGCCGACGAGAACGCCGAGTTCCCGCAGGCCTCCTACGACGCCCTGCGCGCGGCCGACTTCCACGCCCCGCACATCCCCGTCGAGTACGGCGGCGCCGGTGCCGACGCGCTGGCCACCGCGATCGTCATCGAGGAGGTCGCCCGGGCCTGCGCCACCTCGTCGCTGATCCCGGCCGGCAACAAGCTCGGCACCATGCCGTTGCTGCTCGCCGCCGACGACCACCTCAAGCAGCGGTACCTGCCCCCGGTCGCCCGGGGCGAGGCGATGTTCTCGTACTGCCTGTCCGAACCGGAGGCCGGCAGCGACGCGGCCGGGATGCGCACCCGCGCCGAGCGCGACGGCGACACCTGGGTCCTCAACGGCGTGAAGCGCTGGATCACCAACGCCGGCCTGAGCGAGTACTACACGGTCTTCGCGGTGACCGACCCGAACGCCCGTTCGCGGGGCATCTCCGCGTTCCTGGTGGAACGCTCCGATCCCGGGGTCAGCTTCGGTGCGCCGGAGAAGAAGCTGGGCATCAAGGGGTCGCCGACCCGCGAGGTCTACCTGGACAACGTCCGCATCCCGGCGGACCGGATCATCGGCGCCGAGGGGACCGGGTTCGGCACGGCGATGAAGACCCTGGACCACACCCGGGTCACCATCGCGGCGCAGGCGCTCGGTATCGCGCAGGGCGCGCTGGACTACGCCAAGGGGTACGTGGCCGAGCGCAAGCAGTTCGGTAAGGCCGTCGCCGAGTTCCAGGGTGTGCAGTTCATGCTCGCCGACATGGGCATGAAGTTGGAGGCGGCCCGGCAGCTCACGTACGCGGCGGCCGGCAGGTCCGAGCGTGGTGACGCCGACCTGACGTACTTCGGTGCGGCGGCGAAGTGCTTCGCCTCGGACGCCGCCATGGAGATCACCACCGACGCGGTGCAGTTGCTCGG
>NZ_JBSFSO010000048.1:0-53195 GCF_053589795.1 Micromonospora sp. NPDC003241
GGCCACACCGCGCTGGTCGGGCCCTCGGGGGCCGGCAAGACCACCCTGTTCTCCCTACGTGCATAGCAGGGGACCCCTCCTTACACCTCAGGCCCGGTGGCGACGCGGCGCGGGCGGGGCGATCTGGTGGTGCAGCCGGTCGAGCCGTTCGAGCACGTCGAACATCATGATCCGGAGCGAGGCGGTGTCCGCGTCCCGGTCCGTGGCCACCCGGCCGAAGGTCGCACCGTAGTAGAGCGCGGAGAGTACGGCGGGGGTGACCACCTCGGTGAGCCCCACGTCCCGCAGCACGGTCCCGGCCGTGCCGTCGTCGATGGTCAGCCCGAGTAGCAGGTGGCTGCCGGCGATGGTGGCGGACCCGTGTGCGGCGGCCTGGGTGGCCGCCGTGGTCAACGTCGTGCGGGCGCCGGTGCCCAACGTGGGTGGCGTTGACCCGCCGTTGCGTCGCGAGGCGCGGGACCGCCCCGGCCGACGGCCGACGGCTCCGTCGATCGCGGCCTGGATCGAGGCGGCCGGGAAGCCGAGCAGCTCGACGGCGTTCAGCACCAGGCTCTCGCCCTCGTCGAGGAACGCCTGGAGCAGGTCGACCGGTTCGACGACCGCCGACCCGCGAGCCGCCGCGACGTCGTACGCCTGGCGCAGGATCGCCGCGACGTGGTGGTTGGGCGGCGGTGCCAGGTCGACCGGTTCGGGCAGCGCGAGGTCGGCCACCGCGTCCTGCGCGGCCCGGTCGGCCCCGTCGAGCGCGTGGGTCAGCGCGGTCTGGCAGATCCGCGAGACCGGAAGCCGGGCCTGGCGTACCCGCTCGGCCAGCGCGTCGGGCAGGTACACGTTGATTTTGGGCATCTGGGGGTCCTGTCGGGGCGGGAGCGGGGCGAGGGCGGGTCGGAGTCGGGGCCGGGTGGGGGCTGGGGTGCAGGTCACAGCGTTCACCCGCTTGATCTCCTGCAAATCCTAGGGGCATACTAGGGTTATGCCAACGCCGCTGACCGCCCGCCGCGCGGTCGACTACGGTCGCACCGGCAGCGCGCTCTGTCCCTGCCGCTGACCCGGCCGCAGACCGCCGAGAGCCCGCGCGACGGCATCCACCCCCACGCACCGGTACACACACGCGTCCGACCTCGGACGCGGCTTCCGCCTGCCCGCCGCACGGTGCGTCGACCGGCACCCCGACTACGACAAGGCAGTGACGTCATGACTGAGCACATCCCCACCCCCTCGGCACTGCGGGGCGCGCCGTTCGGAGCCGACGAACTGGCCGCCGCCCGGACCGACCTGACCACCGGCATCAACCGGATCTTCGCCGCCTCGGCGATGTCCGCCAGCGGACACGGCAACATCAGCGTCCGGCTGCCGGGCCACCACGACCTGCTCGCGATCAACGCCGGTGAGCTGCTGCGCCCGTGGCCCGCCGACGACCTGCGTGTCGGCGTACCCGCTCTGCGGACCGTCAACGACGAGGTCGTCGTGGTGAACCTCGACGGCGAGGTGCTGTTCGGCACGCCCAGCCCGTCGGTGGCCGCCATCCTCACCATGCACGTCGGCGTGTACCGCACCCGCCCGGACGTGTCCGCCGTCATCCACACCCACTCGCCCTACGCCACCAGCTACGCCCTCGCCGCGACCAGCCTGCCCGCCCGCTACGAGGCGTTGCTGGTGCACGGTCAGGCCGTGGACGTCCCGGTCGCGCCCTGGGCACCGCGCGGCACCGCCGAGGCGGTCCGCGCCATCGCCGACACCTACCGGGCCCACCCCGACACGTACGGCGTCCTGCTCGGCAACCACGGCCTGCTCGTCGCCGGGGACGACGCGAAGCACGCGGCGAGCCTGGTGGTGGCCATCGAGGAGGCGGCCGTGTCGAGCGTCGCCGCCCAGCCCCTCGGTGGACCGGTGCCCTTCCCGGAGCACGTCAACGACCTCGACCTGCGTCTGCGCTTCTGACCGGCCCCGTCAGCCCCCCGAGAATCGAGACCGACCATGTTCCGTACCACCCGGACCCTCCGGCACGTACCCGCCACACCCGCCCTTCGTCGCGGCCTGGCCGGCGTCCTCGCCGCCACGCTGCTGACCAGCGCCCTCGCGGCCTGCTCCGCCGCCGACGACTCCGCCGACGCGGCCGGCGGCACGGACGGCCTGACCGCGGTCCGGCTGGCCTCCGCGCCGCTCGGACACCTCGCCCCGATCTACCTCGCCCAGGACAACGGGATCTTCGCCAAGCACGGCCTGCGGGTCGAGGTGGACACCCAGACCTCCGACCTGACCTCGGTGCCGTCGGTGCTGGCCGGCAAGGTGGACTTCGCCACCGGCGACCTCACCACGCTGATCGTGGCGCGCACGCAGGGGCTGGACGTCAAGGCGGTGGTGCCCGCGTCCGCGTCGACCGGCAAGGCCGGTGCGGACTACGGCGCGCTCGTGGTGGCCGGCGACTCCGGCATCACCAGCCCCCAGCAGCTCGAAGGCAAGACGGTGGCGGTGAACATCCTGACCAACATCGCCGCGGCCGCCGCCCGCGAGTCGGTCCGCACCGCCGGTGGCGACTCCGACTCGGTGAAGCTGGTCGAGATCCCGTTCCCGCAGGTCCCGGCCGCGATCAGCGAGGGGCGGGTGGACGGCGCCTGGGTGGTCGAGCCGTTCCTGTCGGCGGCCAAGGCGCAGGGTGCGGTGCCGATCGGTTGGGGCTTCACCGACCTGGCCGAGGACCTGACCGTCTCCGCCTGGTACACCTCGGGCACCTACATCGGGCAGCGCCCGGAGGTCGTCTCGGCCTTCCGCGACGCGATCCGGGAGGCGTACGCGTACGCCCGCGAGCACGAGGACGAGGTGCGCGCGAAGATCCCCACCTTCACCCAGATCAGCCCCGAGGTGGCGAACACCATCACCATCACCGGCTGGCGGGACGAGGTGAGTCGGCAGGCCGCCGAGAAGCTGGCCGGGTACGCGCAACGCGACGGTCTGATCAGCACCACGCCGAACCTCGACGAGCTGATCCTGCCGTGACCACGAGGAGCCGCACGCCGGCCCCCACCCGGGGGTCGGCCGGCGGCCCGGTCGCCGGTCGCCGGCTGCTCGGCGTGGTCGGGCTGCTGGTCGCGGCGGCCGGGTACGAGGCGGTGACCCGCGCGTTCTTCTCGCCGCTGCACGTGCCACCGCTGTCCGCCGTCGCCCCGGAGGCGCTCCGCCTGCTCACCGAGGCCCGGTTCTGGACCGCGACCGGCCGTACCCTGCTGGCCGCCGCGTCCGGCCTGGTGATCGCGGTGGTCGCCGGTATCGTCGTCGGCTTCGCCATCGGCTCGGTCCCGTGGCTGCTACGGGTCACCTCGTCCACCCTGGACTTCCTGCGCCCGGTCCCGTCGATCGTGTTGATCCCGGTGCTGGTCCTGGTGCTGGACGTCGTCCAGATCACCGTCCTGCTCGTCGCCGTCTCCTGCTTCTGGATCGTGCTGTTCCAGGTGTTGTACGGGCTGCGCGACGTGGACCGGGTGGCCGTGGACACCGCCCGCAGCATGCGACTGGGCCCGCTGGCCCGGGTCGTGCACGTGACCTGGCCGACGGTGCTGCCGTACCTCGGCACCGCGCTGCGGCTGATCGTCTCGGTGGCGCTCGCGCTGGCCATCACCGGTGGTCTGGTGATGGGCGCCGCCGGCCTCGGCGAGCTGATCTGGAGCAGCCAGGAGTCGGGCGAGTTCACCGGCATGTACGCGCTGGTGCTGCTGACCGGCGCGGTGGGGGTCCTGCTCGACCTCGGTGCCCGCCTGGCCGAGCGCCGGCTGCTGCACTGGCACGTGGCGACCCGGCGGGAGGTGGCGACCGGATGACCGGCCGACGATCCGCCCCGCTGCTGACCGGCCTGGCCCGGGGCGCCTCCGCCGTCGGATTCGCGCTGGGACTGCCGGTGCTGCTGTTCGCCCTCTGGTGGGTGCTCAGCGCGGACAGCACCAACATCTTCCTGCCGCCGCTGCGCCGCATCGTCGAGGCGTTCGGTCAGGTCTGGCTCTCCGACGTCTTCGTCCGCGACGTGGTGCCGAGCCTGCGCCGCCTCGCCACCGGCTACGCCGCCGCGCTGGTGATCGGCGTCGGTATCGGCTACGTGGTCGGCCGCTGGTCGGTGGTACGCGCACTGACCAGCCCGATCCTCGCCTACTTCCGGGTGCTCCCGGCCCCGGTGATGATCCCGGTGCTGCTGGTCGCGGTCGGCATCGGCGACGCCACGAAACTGATCGTCATCGTGCTCGGCGCGGTCTGGCCGATCCTGCTGAACACCGCCGACGGCGTCCGCGCCGTGGACCAGGTCCACCTGGAGACCGCCGCCGCGTACCGGCTGCCGAGCTGGACCCGGCACGGCCTGATCCTGCGCGCCGCGAGCCCGCAGGTCTTCGCCGGTGCCCGCCAGGCGCTGGGCATCTCGCTCATCGTCATGGTGGTCAGCGAGATGCTGATGAGCACCGACGGCCTGGGCTTCACCGTGATCCGGTTCCAGCGCACCTTCGCCATCCCGCAGATGTGGAGCGGCGTGCTCCTGCTCGGCCTGCTCGGCTTCGCCCTGGCGAAGGTCTTCGAGCTGGTCGAGCGGCGTGCCCTGCGGTGGCACCGAGGCGCCACCGGACGAGAGGAGTCATCGTGACAGTCGGACCCGACCTGCTGCGGATCGACGCGCTGGGCAAGTCGTACCGGGCCCGGGAACGCACCGTGGACGCCCTGGCAGGGGTGAGCCTCACGGTCGGCGACGGCGAGTTCGTCACCGTCGTCGGGCCGTCCGGCTGCGGCAAGACCACGCTGCTGAAGATCGTCGCCGGGCTGCTGCCCGCCACGACCGGCGAGGTGTACCTGGCCGGGCAGCGGGTGACCGAGCCGCCGGCCGACCTGGGCGTGGTCTTCCAGGAGTACGGCCGCAGCCTGTTCGCCTGGAAGACGGTGCAGCAGAACGTCGAGCTGCCGCTGCGGCACCGGGGGCTCGGTCGCGCCGCGCGCCGGGAACTGGTCGCCGAGGCGCTCGACGCGGTCGGGCTGGCCCAGACGGCACGGGCGTACCCGTGGCAGCTCTCCGGCGGCATGCAGCAACGGGTCGCCATCGCCCGCGCGATCGCGTACCGGCCCCGGCTGCTGTTGATGGACGAGCCGTTCTCCGCGGTCGACGCCCAGACCCGCGGTGACCTGGAGGACCTGCTGGCCACGCTCTGGCGGCGGTACGCGATGACCGTCCTGTTCGTCACCCACGACATCGACGAGGCGGTGTACCTCGGCCAGCGGGTCGTCGTCCTCGGTGCCGCCCCGACCGGCGTCGTCGCCGAGTTCCCGGTCGACCTGCCGGCGGACCGCGACCAGCTCGGCACCCGTTCCTCGGCCCGCTTCGGCGAACTGCGCGCCCAGGTCTATGCGCGGGTCCGCCGCGCACCCGAACCCGAAACCCCGCGAGCACACGAGGTGACCCGATGAGTGAGCAGTCCCCGGAGACCGCACCGCGCTGGCAGGACACCGGCGGCGGAGAGGGCCCGCTCTGGTCCTTCCCCGTCGGCGAGGTCGAGGTCTTCCCGATCCGCGAGGTCGACTACCTCCCGCTCCCGACGGACTTCTTCCCGCAACTGGAGACCGAGTCCTGGACCGACGGTGCCTTCTACACCGCCGAGCCGTTCACCCGCGACGGGCGGATCGTGCTCAACCAGGAGGCCCACCTGCTCCGGACCAAGGACCGGCTGATCCTGGTCGACGCCGGTGGCGGCAACGGCAAACCCCGCAACGGCGGCGTCTTCGACCGCGCCGACCGGCCGTTCCTGGAGCAGTTCGCCCGTGCCGGGGTCAGCCTCGACGACGTCGACACGGTGGTCTTCACCCACCTGCACGTCGACCACGTCGGCTTCGCCACCAGCGCCGACGGCTCCGGCGGCTGGGTGCCGACCTTCCCGAACGCCCGCTACCTGGTGGTCCGGGAGGAGTTCGACTGGTGGACCGGCCCGCAGGGCACGGCGGCGCTGCGGCGTACCGGCGACTACCTCGCGGACAGCATCCTGCCGCTGCGCGACGCCGGTGTGCTCGACCTGGTGCCGGCCGACCACGTGCTGACGCCGGAGATCCACCTCGTACCCGCGTTCGGGCACACCCCCGGCAACGTCTATCTGGTGGTCGAGTCCGCCGGCCGACGCGCCCTGTTCGCCGGGGACATGCTGCACCACGGCGTGCAACTGGAACGTCCCGAGTGGAGCATCCGGTACTGCGTGGTGCCGGGCGACTCCGCCGACCAGCGCCGCCGCCTGCTGGAACGGGCCGCCGACTCCGGTGACCTGCTGGTGCCGACGCACTTCCCGTTCCCCGCCGCCGGATACGTGCACCGGGCCGAGCGCGGCTTCACGTACACCTTCATCGAGGTCTGATGCCGCCGCTGTTCGTCGCCGACTTCCACACCCACTACGCCTGTCCGGCCTATCCGGCGCTGCCGCCCCGGCACGCCGCGCCCGAGCTGGCCGAACGCTGGCGCGGGCTGGCCCGCCGGATCGCCGACCTGGAGGGGCTGCTGGCCGACACCGGTCGGCACGGCATCGACCTGCGGGTGCTCAGCGCGCCACCGGCGCTGGTGACCCCGCACGGCGAACGCACCCGCCCGGACGACCTGCGGCGTCTCAACGACCACCTCGCCGAGGCGGTGGCGAGCGCACCGGACCGCCTCCGGGGCCTGGCCACCGTCGACGCCTTCGCCGGTGACCCGGCCGCCGACGAGGCGGTACGCGCCGTACGGGACCTCGGGTTGTCCGGGCTGGTCGTGGACTGCGCCACCGACGGGCTCCTGCTCGGCGCGAAGGCCGCCCGCCCCACCCTGGCCGTCGCGGCGGAACTCGGCGTACCCGTCTTCGTGCACCCGATCAGCCCGGTGGCGATGACCACCGCCTTCGCCGGTCTCGGCCGGTTCGGCACCTCGCTGGCCCGGGGCACCATCAACGCCGCCGCGCTGCTGTCGCTGCTGGTCGACGGCGTACTGGCCGATCTGCCCGGGCTGCACGTGGTCTTCCCGATGCTCGGGGTCGCCGGGCTGTCCCTGGCCGCCGCCACCGACGGGGGAGAGGTCCTGACGTCGGCGGCGCCCGCGTCGCAGCGCGCGCACGTCTATCTCGACACGATGGGGTTCGCGCCGGCCGCCATCAGGTTCGCCACCGACCTGCTCGGTGCTGACCACGTGCTGGTCGGCGGTGACTGGCCGATCGGCCCGCGCGCCACCAGCCGCGCCCGGGTCGAGTCGGCGCTGGCGCGGGCCGGACTGGACGAGGCCGACACCCGGCTGGTCGCCGGAGGCAACGCGCTCCGGCTGCTCGGTGACGGTCCGGGCCGCTGAACCGGGCCACCTTCCCCCTCCGGCCGCGACGGTCGGGTCAGCTCGCGGGGGTGCGGCTCAGGTAGCCGGTCACCACCGCGACGATCTCGTCGGTCAGCTCCGGCTCGTCGATCCGGTCCGGCTGCTGGGCGACGAACCGGTGCACCAGCGACTCGACGACCGCGACCACGACCCGGGCGCTGCGCTCCGGGTCGGCCGGTGCCAGGTCGGGGTCCCGGCGCAGCAGCGACCCGACGGCGGCCACCGCCTCGCCTTCGGCCTCGTGAAAGCGGGCCAGCAGCTCGGGCGGGCGCGGTGACTCCTCGAACAGCACCCGGTGCAGGCGCGGGTCGCGGGTGTGCAGCTCGGCGCAGGCGCGGACCACCGCCGGGAGCCACCGGTGCAGCGGGACGGGGCCGTCAGGGAGACCGGCGAGGCTGACCCGCACCGCCTGGGCGGTCTCGTCGACGTGCTCCAGTGCCAGGGTCAACAGGATCGAATCCTTGTTGGGGAAGTACTGGTACAGCGAGCCCACCGAGAGGCGCGCCTGCGCCGCGATCCGGTCGGTGGTGCCGGCGGCGTGGCCGTACTCGGCGAAAACGCGAGCCGCCGCGTCGAGGATGCGTCGACGGGTCTGCCAGGCGCGCTGCTGCCGGGGCGTCTTCCTGGGCTGATGGTCACCCGGTGGCTCGACTACCAGCGCTTCTATCCGGCGCGGCTGCGCAGCGACCTCGACGACGCACCGGCCGAGGAGTGGTGGCGCTGGCGGGGGCTGGACGTGCACCTGGACCGGCTCGCCGCACCGCACGCCCCGGTGAAGCTCCTCCTACTGCACGGCGCCGGTGGGTACGGGCGGATGCTCGCCCCGTACGCGCGGATGCTGGCCCACCTCGCCCCGGTGGAGGTGCTCGCCCCGGACCTGCCCGGCTACGGGCTGACCCGCGGTGACCGGCCGGTGGCGTACCCGGAGTGGATCGACTGCGTCGCCGACCTCGTGGCGGCGGAACGGGCCCGCGACGGCCGTCCCGTCTTCCTCCTCGGTGCCAGCATGGGCGGCATGCTGGCGTACTCGGTCGCCGCCACCGTCGACGTCGCCGGCCTGGTCGTCACCTGCCTGCTGGACCCGCGCGACGTCACCGCGCGGATGCGGATGACCCGCCTGCCGGCCATGGGCCGCCTCGATCCGTCCCTGCTCGGCCCGGTCCGGCCGTTCGACGCCTGGCGGATACCGATGCGCTGGATCGCGAACATGGGCGCGATGAGCAACGACGCGGCCCTCACCGCGCTGGTCGCCGCCGACCCCTCTGGCGGCGGCAACCGGGTTCCGCTCCGCTTCCTGCGCACCTTCCTCACCTCCGCCCCGCCGGTGGAGCCGGAGGCGTTCACCGCCTGCCCGGTGCTGATGACGCACCCGGCGGACGACCGGTGGACGCCGGTCGCGCTCAGCCGCGCGTTCTTCGACCGCATCGCCGCCGGCAAGTGGCTCGTGCTGCTGGAGCGGGCCGGACACCTGCCCGTCGAGGAACCGGGCCTGACCCAGTTGGGGCGGGCGGTCGGCGACTTCGTCAGCTGACCGCCGCCGTCCGCCGCTGGCCTGCTGGTCGACGGTGCGGAGCAGGCGGCTGCCGGTCCCGGCGTCCTGCCGGGCCGGAACGGGAACGGGCCCGCAGCGGTGGACGCTGCGGGCCCGCACACTGACGGACGGATCAGCTCACGGTTGTGCCGCCCAGAGCAGGGCCCGGCCCAACTGCGGCTGGAGCCCCTTCGGGTGCAGCCGGAACGTCGGGTTGCTGCCGAAGAGCACCACACCGTTGCCGCCGGGGCTCACGCTCCGGACGATGCTGGCCTGGTTCGCCGCGGCGGATTGCCCGTTCGCCCCGGTGGTCGCCCACCAGCCGGCGAGCAGCGGATCGGCGGCGTACGACTGCTCCACGGTCACCCCGGCACCGAGGCCGGTGAACCAGACCGGCTGGCTGATGAAGGTGTACGGACTGGCGTCGGTGCTCACCGGACCACCCCGGTTGACCACGTTCGCGACCCCGCTGGCCAGCGACGGTCCGGCGGTCGCGGTGACGCTCAGCAGGGCGGTGGCGTTGCTGAAGTTCGCCCCGGCGGTGCCGAGACCGACGACGCCGCCGCCCCGCGCCAGGAACGCGTCCAGCGCGGCCCGGTTCTCCGTCGTCAGCGTCGCCACGTTCAGGTTGCTCGCCACCAGCAGCACGTCGACCTCGTCGGTCAGCGTGCCGGCCAGCGTCGCGGCGGTCACCGCCCGCGCCTCGAAACCGAGGGCGGCCACCGTGTCGCGCTGCTCCACGCCGCCCAGGTACCCGACGACGATCTCACCCACCGGGGTGCCCTGCCAGCGGGCCGGAGCCCGCTCGAACGTGACGCCGTGCGTCCGCACCGCCTCCTGGAGAAGCTTGCGGCTGCCCGGGGTGGACGGCACCACCACCGATCCGTCGGCCGACCGGTACACCCGCAGCCCCTTGCGGACCAGCGAGTTGACCACGAGCAGGTCGGCGGCGTCCTGGATGTCCAGCCGGAGATCGGCACTGGCCGGCGGTAGCGTGCCCTGGGCCACCCCGTCGTAGACCCGGGTCAACTGCACCGTCGGCAACTTCTCGTCCCAGAGCGTGTCGACGGTGGCGCCCCAGGTCAGCCCCTGGCTCCACGCGGCCGGGCCGGCGTACAGGTCGTCCACCCGGTCGGTCAGGTCGATGCCCGGTTCGAGCAGCGAGTTGACCAGTCCGCGCTTGGGCTGGTGCAGGTCGACCACGTACGAACCGGCGGGGTAACTGCGGCCGTCGGCGCGGAAGGAGTGCTTCGCCTTCCACACCCGACCGCCGCTGCCGATCAGCAGGTCGACCAGGCGCGCGGCGGCCGGCTCGGAACGCTGTCCAGGGCCGGTCGGGATGACGTACGCCCGGGGAAAGACGGTGTTGTAGTTGTCCTCCGGGCCCCAACCCGGCACGAAGTCGTCGGGGATGTCCCGCAGCGGCTCACCGGCCCACCCGCGCCGGTACACCTCCGCCTGGTCGAACAGGACCTGGGCGCGGTTGTCCTGGATGTACTGCAACGAGGACTTGATCGCCACCTCGTGCACGTCGGTGTTGATGGCGGATCGGCGGAGGCGCTCCTCCGGCGTCAGGTTCGCGCCACGCGGGTTGAGCGGCGCCTCGATCGTGTACGGGATGCTGCTCTGCAACAGCGCGAACGACGGCACGTAGATCGGTGGGAAGTCGTCCCACACGCCGGGAGCATCGTCCCGGAACGGGATCCGGGCCCGCTGCGTCTCGGGGTGACCGAGCGCCCGCAGGTCCCTCTCGATGCCCAGCGCGTTCGGCAGGGCGTGCTTGATGAACAGGTCGTACTCGTTGTTGACGTTGTGCGGCGGGGTGCTCGGGTGCAGCAGCGTCGGGTTGACGTAACCGTGCAGGTCGAGCGTGATGATCGGCTTGGTGTCGATGGTGAGTTCGCGGATCAGGTTCGTCTCGGGCTGCGAGACGATGGTGAGGTCCCGGTTGAGGTCGTAACCGTTCGCGTTGGCCCGGATGCCGGCGATCCGGCCGGTCGGGTTGGCGGTGACGTTGACGATCAGCCGGTTGCGCTCCAGCAGCGTCGCCACCTCGGGATCGGTGCTGGTGGCGTACTCCTCGATGACCCGCAGCGCCGCGTCGGTGCCCTCCCACTCGTTGCCGTGGATGTTGGCGTTGACGAACAGCGGCGTCTTGTACCCGGCCAGCAGCTTGCGGTCGGTGCGGGCCCGGACCGGGTCCTCCTCGATCAGGCGCTTCCACTCCTCCTGCTGGCGGGCCTCCTTCCGGGACTCCGGGGCGGTGACGACGACCGCGTACAGGTCGTGGCCGCCGCTGGACCGTCCGGCCACCCGGGCGGAGACCCGGTCGCTCGCGGCCTGCAGGGCGTTCAGCTTCGGGGCGATCTCGTCGTAGGGGATGACGCCGATCGGGATGGAGGCGTCGGCGGGGTTGTCCGGCCAGACCGGCAGCACGTTCTGCCGGGGGTAGCCGGCGATCTCGTGCAGGCCGGGCGCGGACGGCGGTACCGCCGGCAACGCCGAGGCGTTCGCCGGTGCGGCCCAGGCCGTCGTGCCGAGCAGGGTGAGGGCGAGCCCGGCGGTGGCCAGACGTATGGACGTTTTGTGCACGATGGACAGCTCTCCTGTCGGGATGGAGCGGTGCCGGTGACGGGCGCGACGGTAGGGCCGGAGACCTAACGCGGATGGCGACGCCCGCGACGGGCGGAAGGGGGAACCCGGCGTCAGCGGCAGGGTCGACAGGCGGCGCTGGCGACGCGCAGGAGGTCGATGTGACCTCGCTTGGTCAGATAGGCGCTTCGCACGCTGAGGATCTTTCCCCGGACGATCCCCGGATGTCAATGCGCTGGCCGTGCGCGTCACACCGTCGGTGGGTCAGCGCGGCACCACGCCGTTCTGGTACGCCCAGACCACCGTCTGCAACCGGTCCCGTACGCCGATCTTGGCCATCGCCCGACCGAGGTGCGACTTGACGGTGCTCGTCTCGATGAACAGCTCGGCGGCGATCTCCACGTTCGACAGACCCTGGGCGAGCAGCCCGACGATCTCGGCCTCCCGTGCGGTGAGCTGGTGCGCGGCCACCGCGTCGGTGCGCGGCGCGGCGGTGCGGCGGGCGAACTCGCTGATCACCCGGCGGGTGACCGCCTGGTCGACGAGCCCGTACCCGCCGGCCAGGCGGCGGACCGCCTCGATCAGCTCCTCGGGTTCGCAGTCCTTGAGGATGAACCCGCTGGCACCGGACTCCAGCGCGCCGAAGACGTACTCGTCGAGGTCGAACGTGGTCACCACGAGCACGGCGGGCGGCGTCTCGGTGGCCTCGCCGACGATCCGGCGGGTGGCGGTGAGCCCGTCGCCGCCCGGCATCCGGACGTCCATGCAGATCACGTCCGGCCGGTGCCGGCGGGCCAGGTCGACCGCCGCGTCGCCGTTCGACGCCTCGGCCACCACCTCGATGTCCCCGGCCTGCTCCAGGATGACCCGGAACCCGGTCCGCACCACCGCCTGGTCGTCGACGAGCATCACCCTGATCATGTCGGGTCCCCCTTCGCGGTCGCCGTCGCGGCGCGCGCGGCCTCCGGTGCGGTCGGCAGACTCACGGCGACCGACCAGCCGCCGTCGGCGGTCGGACCGGCGGTGAACTCGGCGCCGATGAGCTGTGCGCGTTCCCGCATGCCCACCAGGCCCACGCCGCCCGTGGTGCGGGCGGCCGGCTCAGGCCGCCGGGGCGGCGGGTCGTTGCGCACCTCGAGCGTCACCCGGCGGTCGAGGTAGCGCAGGGCCACCCGGACCGGGGCGCCGGCGGCGTGCTGGCGGGCGTTGGAGAGGGACTCCTGCGCCACCCGGTAGAGCGCCACGTCGGCGATCGGCGGCACCTCGCGCGGCTGCCCCTCCCGCACGAACTCGACCGGGCCGCCGAGGTCACCGGCGGTGCGGACGAGGTCGTCGAGGACGGCCAGGCCGGGCACCGGGACGGTGCCGTCGCCCGGGTCCGACCCGGTCCGTCCGCGCAGCACCCCCACCACCAACCGCAGGTTGTCCAGGGTCTGCTTGCCCTGGGTGCGGATCCAGGCCACCCCGGCCCGGGCGGCCGCCGGGTCGCGGTCGATCAGTCGCTCCACCGCCGCCGCCTGCACCACCATGCCGGAGAGGTGGTGGGCGGCCACGTCGTGCAGTTCCCGCGCCATCCGGGACCGTTCCGCACCGATCGCCGCCTGCACGCCTGCCTGCTGCGCCCGGACCGCCTCGTCGGCGCGTACCCGGACCAGCTCGACGTAGCGCCGGTTGGTGGCGACGTAACCGCCGACGAAGGCCGCGCCGAGGTAGGTCAGCGCGCCGGCGGTGAGGCTGCCGAGCGTGGCGAGGAGCAGGTCGGGGGCGGCGAGGACGGCGGTGGCGACCACCGCGCCCGCCGTCTCCGCCAGCGTGGCGACCCCCGCGATCAGCAGCGCCGTCCGCACCGGCCGCAACGTGCCGACGGTGTACGCGGCGACGAACGGCGCGATGCCCCGGATCGACAACTCCGGCAGGGACAGCCCGACGACCACCAGTTGCAGGGCGACGACCAGGGCGAGACAGAGCAGCGGACGGACCCGGCGCAGGCAGAGCAGCATCGCCTGCACGCCGCAGAGCACGAGCAGCGGCCCGGCCCGCCCCGGGCCGACGGAGAGCTCCTCCGCCGGTGCGACGACCCAGAGCAGCATCGCCAGCAGCAGCACGGTGACCACGGTGACCGCCGCCGCGAGCAGGACGTCCCGGGCGAACCGGCCGGTCACGCCGAGCCGGGTGAGCTGTTCGTCGAGCCGCCTGGTCAGCCGGGGGGACCGGGGAGCCGCCTCGGTCTGCGGATCAGGGTGGGTGCTCATGCGGTGGACATCCTTGCTCCGCTCCGTCCCGGATCGACGCGTCAGTAGGAGATGTTAGGCGCGAGCAACATGAACTCGACGGCGAACCAACCCGTACCGGCCAGCGCCAGCAGGACCAGGGCACTGGCGGCGACCCGGTGCCAGCCGACGCGACGCCGTACGTCGTCGACCAGCCGCAGCCCTGCGGGTAGCACCCCGAGCAGGCCGATCAGCTGGAGCGCCTGGATGGTCCGCAACGAGGCGGTGGAGACGTCCTGCAACCCCATGACGGTCACCACGCTCACCGCCCAGCCGGTCAGCGCGAGCAGCGCCCCGGCGACCGCGACGCGGCTGAGCACCCGGGCGGTACGTCCGGCCCGGTCGCGACGGGGTCGACCGAGCACCCGCCGGACGAGGGCGCCGAACGGCCAGGACAGCACGGTCAGCACCAGCACCAGGACGGAGACGCTGAGCACCGGTACGACCACCGCCGTGGCCCGTGCCGGCTCGACCGGCAGCAGGGTGAACGCGGAGTCGTAGCTGATCGCCGTCACCCGGTCGTCGGTGGCCCGCATGGCGATCGTGCGCTGCCCGCCCACCTCACGCCAGACCCAGGGGGCCACCTCTTCGTAGAGGGTCGGGGTGGCCGACAGCGGGCCCGGCTCGAAGAGCAGCCGGTTGTGGTCGGCGACGCTGACCGTGGTCCGGCCGACCAGACCGATCGTGGTCAGGAAGTTGCTGTCGATCCGACGCGAGTCGGCGTACGTGCCGACCGCAGCGGCGGCGTGTGCGGCACTGGTCTCCGCGTCGACGCGCGTCGGCTGGTCCGACGTGGCCGGGAAGTAGCGGTCGGCGAAGCCGTTGACCACCGCCTGACGCAGCTCGTGGCTGTCGAATCCGCCCCGGCCGCCGCCGTTGAGCGAAACGAAGATGCCGGCCCGTTCCTGCGGGTAGATCTGCAGGTGCGAGTGGAAGTACTTGGTGTCGCCGCCGTGACCGAGGATGCGTCGGCCGTTGCGGCTCTCGTCGAACAGCCCGAGCGTCATCCGGGGGCCGTCCGCGAGGGTGCCGAGCGAGGTGGCGTCGAGCGCGGGCCGCTGCATCAACTCGCGGGTCGGCGGGTCGAGCAGCGGGCCCTCGCCGACCGTCTCGCCGGTCAGCGCCGACATGAAGCGGGCCATGTCGGTGGCGGGTGCGCTCAACGCGCCCGCCGGGACGGTGCCGACGATCTCGAACGGGCCGGCGACACCGGCGGCGTCGTACCCCTTCGCCACCCGATCGGCCAGGGCCTGCGGCAGTGGCTGCGCGAACGTCGACGACGCCATGCCGGCCCGGGCCAGTACGTTGCGGTCGACGTACTCCTCGAACGGCGTGCCACTGACGCGTTCGACGACGTACCCGGCCAGGGCGTTGCTGTAGTTGGAGTACGCGGGTGTGGTACCCGGCCGGTAGATCTGCTCCGGCGGGTCGGTGGCCAGCACCGCGCGCAGGTCCGGGCTGTTGCCGTCGGAGCCGATCAGGCCGGCGACCCGCTCCTCGAATCCGGCGGTGTGGGTTAACAGGTGCCGCAGGGTGACCGGCTCGTCGTAGCGGCGGGGCACGGTGAAGTCCAGGTACTCGTCGACGTCGGCGTCGAGGTCCAGGTCGCCGCCCTGCACGAGCTGGAGCACCGCGACGGCGGTGACCAGCTTCGCCACCGAGCCGACCCGGAACAGGTGCCGGTCCGGGTCGACCGGTACGGGCTGGCTCGTGCCGGAGCCGGTGTCCGCGTGGCCGTAGCCACGGGCGGTGAGGATCTCGCCGTCGCGGACGACGGCGACGGTGGCGCCGGGAATGCCGGTCCGCTGGAGCGCGGCGGGCAGCAGGCCGTCGAGCCAGGCGTCGACGTCGGCGGCGTTCAGTGCGGCCGGGTCGGCCGGTGCGCCGGGAGCGGGTGGCGTGGGAACGGACCGGGCGGTCGGTGCGGCGCCGCACCCGGCGGCGGTGGCGACGGCGACCGTCGCGACCAGGGCTGCGCCGAGTCGACGCAGGCGGGACGCCCGGGGTCGGGCAGGATCGTGGCGAGACATGTCGGGCTGCTGCCTTCCAGGCCGATCGGGTGTCCGGAGGGGTCCGTGCGGCGTCACCCGTTGCCTGGCAAAAGCCTGCGGGAACGGGAGCGTGGTGCCATCTGGCGCAGGGCGGCATTCGGCCTACGACCTTTGTCGGAAATCCACCCCGTTGCCGCGTCCTTGCATACCGCGCCGACACCCGGGGTACGTCGATCTTCAGCGACCGTGGCGAGGGAGGATGGTGCGCCGGTCTCCCGACCGGGAATCCCCGCCGCCGGAGGAGGAGTGGATGATGTCGATGCGTAGGTGGCTTGCCGGTGCGGGCGTGGTGGCGTTGGCCGTCTCGACAGCGGCGTGCGGTGACGCCACTCCGGACGCCGCCGCCACACCTGAGGCCACGGGCACGCCGGCCGCCAGCGCGACCTCCGCCGCGCCCACTCCGACGGAGGCGTCGCCGTCGCCGACCACCGCCAACCCGCCGGTACTGTCCGGCGACCGCCAGGTCACCATCACCCGGGTCGACGGGTTCGAGTCGGGGCTGTCGTTGACCGACCAGCGGCTGGCCGAGGTCGACGGCGACGAGGGCCGGCAGTTGTTCGTACCGACCCCGGTCGACGGGCAGACGTTCCTGATCAAGTCGTACCGGGGTGCCGGTGGTGGCCCGGGCACCGGCGAGCCGGTCTGCTGGCAGGTGCAGAACCCGGGCAACTCGCAGCCGCTGGTGGTGCAGGGCGCCGAGTGCAAGGAGAGCGAGCCGCGTCAGCTCTTCACCATCGCGCCGAACCCGGAGAACGCGGAGACCTACCTGATCAGCAACAACTCGGCGTTCCTGCGGAACTCGCAGAACAACGGCCTGATCATGGAGGAGCTGGGTGACGCCGCCCCGTTCGACAGCTTCCGGTTCAACGACAACGGGGCCGCGCCGTCGTCGTAATAGTTGTAGCTGTTAGTGGTAAGGAAGGGTCCCCTGCTATACACCAGGCGATAGCAGGGGACCCTTCCTAACATTCCGGGGCCGTGTCTCAGCCGCGCCGCCACTTCTGGTTCGCGCCGCCGAGGCACTCCCAGAGGGCCAGGCGGGCGCCGTCGGCGTTGACCCAACCGCTGATGTCGACGCACTTGTTCGCCTGCGGGTTGACCAGGTCACCCGCGGCGGAGAGGACGAACTGCTGGGCCGGGTTGCCGCTACAGGTCGCGATCTGGATCACCGCGCCGTTGTCCCGGGAACCCCAGGCCACGTCCATGCACATGTTGTTCTGGGTACGCAGCGTGCCGTTGACGAAGCTCCACGACTGCGCCGCCGTGCCGTTGCAGTTCCAGGTCTGCAGCGGTACGCCGTCGGAGAAGTTCGAGTTCGGCACGTCGATGCACTTGTTGTTCCAGTTGCTGATCAGCCGGTTCCCGCTACCACCGCCGGTGGTGACCAGCGTGAGCCCGTACACGCCGAGGATCTCGTTGACCGGCTGGAACCAGGTCTCCCCGCCGGTGGAGCAGTTGCCCCAGCCGCCGGAGGTGACGCCCTGCGCCTGGTTGCCGCTGAGCCAGGCGCCACCCGAGTCGCCGCCCTGGGCGCAGGCGTTGGTGCGGGTCAGTCCGTGCACGGCGCCCTGCGAGTAGTTGATCGTCTGGTTGCGACCCAGCAGCGTGCCGCACCGCCAGCCGGTGGTCCGGCCGGACCGGCACACCGAGCTGCCGATCGCGGCGTCCTGGGAGCCGGCCACCGACACGTTGCCGCCGGAGTAGTTGTTCACCCACGGCTGCGGGGTCCAGTTGCTGTTGGTCCGGACCCAGCCGTAGTCGCGGCCGGGGAACGTCGAGCCGGCGAAGGTGCCCTGGGAGACGTTGTTGTAGCCGAGGGTCGGGCTGCCGACCCGGCCGCAGTGGCCGGCGGTGACGAAGCCCCCGTGCACCGCGAAACCGACCGAGCAGAGCGTGTTGCCGTTGATGACGTACTGGTCCCCGCCCCGGATGTCGTAGTTGATCCGGGGCGCCTCGGCGGACTCGACGATCCGGACCAGGTCCGCGTCGACGCCGCTGGCCGTGACGAAGGCGGCGGCCTCGGCGGTCGCGCCCCGGCCGGCGGTCACCACGATCCGGTTGGTCGTCACGTCGACCGCCCAGCCGTGCACGGTTTCCGGTGACGCCTTGCCGGCGTGCCGGTCGAGCGTCCGCTTGACGCCGTCCAGGGTTGACTCGCTGCGGGCGGCGGTGGTCACCTCGGCACCTTCGGCACGTACGGCGGCGGCCAGCGACGGGTCGGTGACGGCCACCGTCAGCCGCGTCCCGCCGGACGGGATCCAGGCACCGGCGAAGGCCGTACCGAGTCGTGCTCGCAGGCGGCGCTCGACGGTGGCGGCGCCGGCTTCGACGCGGAGCCGGGTCAGCACCTGCGCGTCGGTCAATCCGAGGTCGCGGCGCATCGCGCGGACCATCTCCGGCGCGAGGCCGGTGACCGAGGTGTCGGCGGTGGCGGTGCCGGCGGTGTCGGCGGCGAGTGCGGCCGGCGGGGCGGCGAGTGGGGCGAGACCGGCGACCAGGACGGCGGCCAGGGCCGCGCGCAGGACGCGTGGCGCTCGTGGCATGGGACTCCTCCTATGGGGGTGGGGCGATGCGGCGGCATCGTCGGGAGTTCGGCCAAGAGAGCGCTCTCACGATCAAGTCTGTCGATGTGACCGGTAACTGTCAAGACTCCTGTCAATTGCTGCCGGCGCGGGGTCAGTCCAGGTCGGACGGCACGGCGGTCAGCGACAGGGCGGTCGGGGCGGCAGCCAGCCGAGGAACCGCTCGTGCGACTCGGCCGGATCGGTCCCCGGGTGCCGCTCGGTGAGCTGCCCGAGCGCCTCCTCCCAGAGGCTCGCCAGATAGACCAGCAGATCGGTACGGCGGGTGCCGTACTCGGCGAGCAGATCCCGCTTCGCGCGTCCGCACGGCCAAGCGGTCCCGCAGGCTCGGCACCGCCAGGTGGGGCGGGACGCCACGTGGTCCCGGCAGTGTGCGGTGGGTGCGACGTTCGCCGCTCTGGTCGCGGGCACGGCAGATCCTCCTCCGTCGGCGGGGGGTGGCGCCCGCCCGACGGCGGCCCCCGGGCGACGAGGGCGGGCCCCCACCGAACCACGTCGCCTGACCGATACCTTGCCCAGAGTCTCCGCACAATCACATAGCGTCGTGATGTCGGTTCGGGTCAGCCGGCCGGCTGCCGTCGCCGGTGGGAGAGGTCGGCGTGGTGGTGCCCGCCCGGGTGGCTGTCCGGGTCGGTGTGCACGGTCGCGCTGGTCAGCCGGGGCACCGCGTGGGTCAGGCGGTGCTCCGCGTCGGCGGCGATCTCGTGCGCGGCGACGAGGCTGAGGCCGGCGTCGACGACCAGGTCCGCCTCGGCGTGCAGGCGGTGGCCGATCCACCGCAGGCGTACCGCACTCACGTCCCGGACGCCGTCCACGTCGCGCAGCGTGCGCTCGGCCCGGTCGACGAGCGTCGGGTCGACCGCGTCCATCAGCCGGCGGTAGATCTGCCGCCCGGCGTCGGCGAGCACGACGGTGATGGCGACGGCGATGGCGAGACCGACCACGGGGTCGGCCCAGCGCCAGCCGAGGGCGGCACCGCCCGCCGCCGCGACCACGGCCAGCGAGGTGTAGCCGTCGGTGCGGGCGTGCAGGCCGTCGGCGACCAGGGCGGCCGATCCGATCCGCCGACCGACCCGGATGCGGTAACGGGCGACCAGCTCGTTGCCGACGAACCCGACCACGCCGGCACCGGCCACCCAGGGGATGTGGCTCATGTCGCTGGGATGCAGCAGCCGGTCGATCGCGGTCCACGCGGCCGCGACAGCCGACGCGGCGATGGCCGCGACGATGATGATGCCGGCGATGTCCTCGGCCCGCCCGTACCCGTACGTGTAGCTGCGGGTGGCCGCCTTCCGTCCAAGCAGGAAGGCGATGGCGAGCGGGACGGCGGTCAGCGCGTCGGTGACGTTGTGCAGGGTGTCGCCGAGCAGCGCCACCGAGCCGGAGTACGCCACGATGACCGCCTGGGCGGCGGCGGTGATTCCGAGCGCGACCAGCGAGATCCACAGTGCCCGCAGTCCCTCGCGGGAGGTCTCCAGCGCCGGGTCCACCCGGGTACGCGAGTCGTGCGAGTGCGGTACGGCCGCGTGCCGCAGCCGGTGCCACCGGCCGGGGCTGCCGTGGTCGTGGTGATCGTCGTGGCGGTGATCGTCGTCGTGGTGATGGTCCTCGTGGTGGTGATGGTCGTGCCGGCCCTGGGTCACGTGTCCCCCCGAGGAGAGCGGGGCCTGTGGTCCCGGCGATAATATGTGCTCATGTACGCACGCGACAACGTTGCAGGAGCCAGTGAGCGGCAACAACCCGTCCCTGGCGACGGTGAGGTCGAGGCGGCCGTGCAGATGCTGCGGATGCTCGCCGACGGCACCCGCCTTCGCCTGATGTGGCTGCTCAGCGCGGGCGAACACGACGTCGGTTCACTGGTCACGGCAGTCGGTGCGGCCCGCCCGGCGGTCTCCCAGCACCTCGGCAAACTCCGCCTCGCCGGGCTGGTCAGCGTACGCCGGGACGGCCGACGCGCCCTCTACCGCG
Organism: Micromonospora sp. NPDC003241; assembly: GCF_053589795.1. Taxonomy (NCBI): domain Bacteria; kingdom Bacillati; phylum Actinomycetota; class Actinomycetes; order Micromonosporales; family Micromonosporaceae; genus Micromonospora; species Micromonospora sp. NPDC003241. Next base: position 20,334 of record NZ_JBSFSO010000048.1, read on the forward strand.
CCCGCGACGGCCACGTACGCCGACTGGTCGCGGAGACGCTGCACGCCGCCTCCCACCGGGTGACCGGTACCCCCGAACACGACTGACCGGCCCTATCGTGGCGCCCATGCGTGTACCCGGCTGGCTTGACGACACCCGAACCTCCTACGACACCGTGGCGGCCGACTACGCCGACGCGCTGCGCGGGGCGCTTGCTGGTGAGTCGTTCCAGCGGGGCATCCTCGCCCTCTTCGCCGAGTTGGTCCGCGCCCAGGGGAACGGACCGGTCTGCGACGCCGGCTGCGGACCGGGACGGATCACCGCCCACCTGCGCGACATCGGCCTGGACGCGTTCGGCGTCGACCTGTCGCCCGGGATGATCGACGTGGCCCGGCGGGACCATCCCGGCCTGCGCTTCGAGGTCGGCTCGATGACCCGCCTCGACCTGCCGGACGGGGCCCTGGCCGGGCTGCTGGCGTGGTTCTCCCTGATCCACGTACCCGACGACGAGGTGCCCGGCGTCCTGGCCGAGTTCCGTCGCGTGCTGCGCCCGGGCGGGATGGTGCTGCTCGGGTTCCAGACCGGGGACGGCAGCCGGCTCAAGACGGAGGGCTACGGCGGACACCCGATGAACGTCTACGTGCATTACCGCCCACCCGGTCGGGTCGCGGCCTGGCTGGCGGCGGCCGGCTTCGCCGTCGAGGCCGAGTTGGTGCACCACCCGGAACCGGAGGTCGAGGGCGGGTTCGTCTTCGCCCACCGCTGAGGCGTGTGCGGCGTACGAGGTCGGAGTGCTCTCATGGTTGGTCCGATGCGCGGTCCGCAGGGGCAGGGGCAGTGGAGCGCGGACGCTGTCGAGCTGAGAGCACAGACGGTTCAGCTCGACAGGGCCCCCGCTGTAGGCCACCTGCCCTCAGCTTCGGGCACGGCACGGCTCGGACGGTCCGGGCATCGGTCAGGACGAGGCGGGTCCAGTACGGTCAACCACTCCGTCAGGTGGTATTCGAACAGCGACCAGGTCAGGTCGAACTGCCAGCGCAGCAGCTCACGACGGGAAGACGGCATCCGGCGACCGCTGCGCAACTCGGGATCACCAGCCACCCCGCCGACCACGCGGGCCCGGCCGAACTAGCCGCGTTCAACTGCGGCCACTGGGCCATCGAAACCCTCCACTTCATCCGCGACACCTGCTACCGCGAAGACCACTCCCGCGTCCGCACCCGCTCCGGACCCCGCGTCCTGGCCTCACTCCGCAACCTCCACATCAACGCCCTACGCCTGGCCGGTCGCACCAACATCACCGAAGCCACCCGATGGGCCAACCGCGACATGACCAGGCCATTTACCATCCTCGGCCGCACCGGATGATGTTGAAACGACCGTGCTCACTGGACCTGGGCAGCCCCGGCAGGGGTCAAGACCAGAGCGACAAGTGCCGTATAAACCGACTACCCGACCGTGGGTCGCCTTCTCATGGACAGAGAAGATCACGACCCACAACCGTGTTTTCGCAGCCAAATCACAGAAACCATCATGGCCAGCGGCGATGCCCAATCGAATGACTTTGCCGCATGAGTGGAAGGCCTACCTGCATTGCAGGTGATCTAAATTGAGCGTAAGCTGCTGTCAACTTCTAATACCTCCAATTAGGTAGGATTTTGTGGCAGGTGCGCACCGTCGGCGAAGAGTAAGTCAAAGGAAAGTGCGGCTTATGCGCGTATCGGTCAAGCTGCTTGCGCTGATCACGGCCGCAATATTGACAATAATATTGCTGCGCTTCGTAGCGGATGAACCCTGGAAGCGGGTTGCCGGCGATGGGGTTCCGGTGGTGGCTGAAGTGGCATGTAAGCTCGCCAAATTGCCTTGTTACAAGATCCCTCAGGTCTACGAGGCGATCAAACTGGCCTGTGAGAAATTGCCTTGCGACAGAATCATCCCCTTGTTGAGAAGTGAGAGGCTCGAATGCCGGGTGACGTCGAAGGGCAAGGGCAATTCAGACTGGCAAAATTCCTGTACCAACACCGCGCCGGCGTCGTCCCACTCCGTGAGGTTCGAGTTGCGCAACAGTTCCGGTGGATACAACTACCGGTGGGAAGTTCCCCCATCTCTCCGCCGCAGCGTGGAGAGCGGATGTACCAGGACGTCGCGCCACTGCACGCTTGAAGTTTCGGGGAAACAGGACAGCACGATCCGGATCGCCGTCTCGTACAGGGAGAATGGGAACAGAATTGGGCCGTCGCAGGTCGCGACCGCGACGATCAGGCCGTACTGCGGCAGTCAGCCATGCTGAGCGGGACCGGGCGGCCCTGTGGATCAGGGCCGTCACATCGGGTGAATGGGGCGGGCTAATACTGCTACGGTCGGCTCACCGTCGCCCGGCCAGAACACCTCGGTGCGTTCCCGTGGCGTCCGGCCCTGGAGATGGTCGGTGGTCACGCTCCACCGCCAGCCGATGTGCCAGGCCAGCATGAGGTCAGTTCGGCGATGTGTGCGGCTGAGGTGAGCCGTATCAGCGCCACCGCCTTGTCGTCGTGTCGTTTGCTGCGTGGCCAGCGTCGCCCTTCCGCGTCGTCCTTCTCCGCTTGATGCACGGTCTCGATGAGGCGTGTCGGGTGATGGTTGGCGAGTGCGAATGCGGCTTCCCAGGTTGGGGGTGTCTGGTAGTTGTCGATGCCGTCGGAGACGCCGTCGGTCATCGTCAGGGCTGCTGCGATGTCGTCGACGGGCCACCTCGCGTAGACGGCGTGACGGGCAGCCTCCGGCGCGGCCTCGGCGATCCAATAGCCCTCAGGGGTATTGCGGGCTTTCCTCTGCGCTTCCACGAGCGTGGTCCATTCCACGGCGTGCTGGAAGCCGAATCCGCCCCTCTGTTGGATGGCATCGTGCAGGTCTGCGTGTTGGCCGAGGGCGACCCGTGAGAGCCGGTCGTCCCGGACCTGGTGGATCTCGCCGGAACGGGTGAGAACGATGGTGGGGCTGTCTCCGAGGACCAGGATGTGAACATCGTTGTCTGTCCATCGAACCAGGCTGACTGTGGTCGACGGTGCGGCACCGGGTCGCAGGCCGTGCAGGTGGCGGATGTGGTCGATAGCTTCTGCCAGTGCGTCGACGAGGCCGATGTCGGGGTGTGCGGTCAGGAGCTGCGCAAGGTAATGCCCGACTTGTTGGGCGAGCCACCCTCCGTCGTGTCGGTGGTCGCCTGGCTGTGATGCGCCGTCGAGCACGATGACTGCGTTCGGTGTGGTGAAGATGCGGTCCTCGGTCGGCCGATCTCGTCCGGCCCGCTCGGCGGTGACTACGTGCGGTCGTGAGTTCGCGGCGGGCATGCGAGTTCGCTCCTGGTGACAGTGTCGCCGTCGTGTTCGCTGCGGACGACCATCGAGAAACAGCGGGTGCCGACCTGGGCGTAGAGATCGGCCACGTTGCGAGCGAGGTAGTCGATTGCGCCGACTGATCCGAGGGCGTGTACGCCCGCGACGATGAAGACGGTCTGCTCGTTCAGGGCGAGTCGGCCAACATAGGCGAAGTCGGCCCATCGCGGTGCGGCCTGACTGTCCATGGGCGACTCGTAGACGTGGCTGCCGTCGCGTTCACGGATGGCCCACTGCCCATCATCGTCGGGCTCGAACGTCAGCACTGGGTCTGACGAGATTGCCTGCGCGGTTACCGACGACGACTTCGGTCCACAGATCGCGACAGTGTCGCCATGTGGCTGCCATAGGCCGTTCGGAGGGATGCGGAACTGCTCCACCTGGAACGCCAGGTCGGTGAGGAGCATCGTCAACCGTTCGGCAGCGCGGGCGTCCTCGGAAGAGATCATCGGGAGAGCCCGTTCGGGCATCGCGCGTAGCGGCAAGGCGACTGTGACTGGGCCAACCCCGAAAAACGCCCGTTCCGCAGGCGGTGCCGTCTGCCGGATCTGCGTGATCCGTCCTCGCGTGAGTCCCAACTCTTTGGCAATCACGCTGAACGAGATCCCTTGCTCTGCCGCAGCGGTGTTGATCGCCTCACGGCGCAGTCTCGCCAGCTCAACCGATCTCTGCTGGTAGACGGCGATCAACTCTCCGGCGAGCTTGGCCTGCCGAAGCGGGTCTGCTTCATGCCGTACGCGCTCGAAGCTCTCGTCTTGAGTCTCCACACAACGAGTTTAGGCCCCCTTGACAGTTGCGGCTGGTCGAGTAATCCTGCTTACACCCCCTAAGCGTCGAAGCTGCTGCCGCACGATTGAAATGCTTAGGGGGTGTAAGCAGCCGTGTGGGGTAGGCCTGTCAGCAGAGATGAGGAGGTGAATGCTCGTGGTCGTCGATCTGGTGTCGGTCGCGTTGTTCGGTGGTCTGGTGCCGGGCTTTCTGCTCGGGCTGTTCGCGTTCCGGGTCAAGTCCCGGTGGTGCCCCCACTGCGGAGGGCCCACCATGTCGGGCCCGCCGCCAGCAGGACGGCAGCGGTGACCGGCCGCGAGCGACGCGACCACAACTCGGTGCCGATCGGACGCCGGGTGGCAGAGTTACGCGTCCGTCGGGGTATGAGTCAGCAGGTCTTCGCCGACCGGATCGGCAAGTCGAAGAGCTGGGTCGACAAGGTCGAACGTGGCGTACGCAGCCTGGACCGCTACTCGGTCATCCAGGACATCGCCACGGTCCTGCGCCTCGATCCGGTGACCCTGCTCGGCCCTCGACAATGCTCCTCGCCGGCAGCACCCCGCACTGACGGGATCGACGCGATCCGCGCCGCCCTCGTCCGCTGCCACCATCGATCCGGCCGGACCACGCCGCCGGACCAGGCGCGGCAGCAGATCGCGCACGCGTGGATGACCTATCAGCACGCCGATTACGCCCAGCTGTTGCGGGCCCTGCCGGCTCTGCTCGACACGGTTCACCGCACTCCGGCGCTGCTGGTGCCCGCCTACCGGATCACCGCCTCGATGCTGACCAAGCTCGACGCGGCCGACCTCGCCTGGCTCGCCGCCGACCGGGCCGTCACCGCCTCCGCGAGCGACCCCGACGCCACCGGCGCCGCCACCATCGCCGTCAGCCAGGCCCTGCGCGCACTCGGCCGCGACCATCTGGCGCTCACCGCCGCAGTCACCGCCGCCGACCTGCCAGCACACCACGCCGTACGCGGAACCCTGCTCCTTGAGGCCGGGATCGCCGCCGCCGGTGGCGACGACCGTCGCAACGCCGACGACCTCATCGACCACGCCGCCGAACTCGCCGACCGGCATGCTGACGACACCGACCCACACCACACCAGCTTCGGCGCCACGACCGTGCACCTGGCCCGCTTCCTCGCCGCCCTGCACCTCGGCGACATGGCGGAAGCGGTGTGCCGCCACGAGAGTGCGGTCCGCCGCGACGGCTGGCGGCAACTGTCCTCCGAACACCGGGCCGCCCACCTCATCGACGCCGCGCGTGCCTACCTCCACGTCGGCAACTACGCCGCAGCCGAACGGGCACTCGTCGACGCCGACACCATCGCACCCGCCGAAACCCGCTACCGCCCCACCGCCCGTACCGTCATCGCCGAGGTGGCCCGCAGCAGCCCTGCCTCCGCTGGCATGGCCCGACTCGCCGCCCTCGCCGGTCTGACCCGGCAGGGCGCGAGGGAGCCGGTCGACCGCGATGATCCGCGCCGACAATCCTGATTCGGCTGCTCCTGCCGGCGGTACCGAGGCGTGACGGTCAGCCCCCGGCGTACGGGCCGACCGCAGCGGGGGACCACGGCCAGGGCACGTCGTGGAAGGCCGCCTCGACCAGCAGCGCCTCGACGCCGCGCAGGAACGGCTCGACCCGTTCCGCCGGGAAGTACCGGGTGTCGGCGGTGACGACCAGCTCGACCGCACCGGGCGCGTCGAGCACCTGGACCCGGCAGCGCCACGGGAACCGCGCCAACTCCGGCAGCCAGCGGAACTCGCTGTGGCCGACCATCGCCCGCAGGGCGGTCTCGTCCGGGCCCGTCGCCGTCGGGTCGACGTCGCGCGCCAGCCGGGCGTCGTTGAGATAGCAGTACGCGGACAGGAAGGTCCGGTGGTCGTGGCCGAGGTCGGTGAAGGTGCGCTCCCACACGGCTGGGTCGTAGTACGCGTGCCGGTAGGCGTCCAGCGCTCCCCGCCGGGCCCGGGACAACAGCTCGGCGAAGCCGGGCCGGTCGGCCAGGTCGAGCCGAGCGACCCCGATCTGGTTGAGGGTGCCGACCGCGTCCTGGTGCCCCGGCTGGAAGCGGTTGCTGGCCATCACCACGATTCCGCAGGAGTCCTGCCCGCCGGTTCCGGACAGCCCGGCGGCGGTCGCCGCCAGCAGTACGTTCGAGGTGCTGACGGCGTTACCGGTGGCGACCAGGCCCGCCGCGTGGTGGACGGCGCGGGAGACCAGCGAACCACGACGGTAACGCGGCGAGGCGCCGGAGCCGACCGGATCGGAGAGGTTCGCCGCCAGGCCGGGCAACTGCCGCACCCAGTACGCCACCGCCCGCTCCGACCGTCGTCGTCCGGCGTCACGCTCCCGCCCGGCGAGGTCCACCGACTGGAGGCCGACCGGCGTGTCGGGCGTGCCGTGCCGCAGGAGCCGGCGCAGGTCACGCAGGACGACGTCGGTGGCGTGGAAGTCGACGGTGGCGTGGCTGAACACCAGCACGATCTGGCGTACCCGGTCGTCGACGGTGACCAGGGCGACCCGCAGCGGCCATTCGGCGACGTGGTCGAAGCGCGACGCGCGTAGCCGGGCGGCCAGCTCCGCCGCGAGGGCGCGGCCGTCGGGGTCGTCCACCGGGCGGGGTACGGCGTGCACGCCGACGGGAAGCCGTCCGGTGGCCGCCATCTCCTGGTGCACCTCGTCGTCCCGGCGACGGAACCGGGTGCGCAGCGATCCGTGCCGGGCGACGAGTGCGCCGAGCGCCCGCACCGCCCCGGGGACGGTGACCTCGGTCCGTGCCGACACGGCGAGCGTGCGGGGGAGGCTCAGCACCCGGTACGCCTCGGGGGACTCGAACTCCTCGACGGTCCGCCACATGGCGCGCTGCCCCCAGGTCAGCGGCGCGCTGGCGGGCCGTCCGGCCGCGAAGTCCGCGTACGCCGTCTCCTCGGTGCGGGACGGGACCGGCCCGGCGGGTGCGGGGGACGTCGGTGACCAGGGCCATCGCACGTCGTCGAAGGCCGCCTCGACCAGCAACTCCTCCATGCCTCGCAGGAACGGCTCGACGGAGTCCATCGCGAGGTGCCGGGTGTCGACGGTGAGCGTGACGCCCACCGCGTCCGGCTCGTCCACGACGTGCGCCAGCAGGTGCCAGGAGGCCGCGGTCAGCCCGGCGGTCCAGGAGAAGCTGCTCCGGGCCGTGGCGGCCCGCAACTCGTCCCGGGTCACCTCGGGTGGCTGGTCGAGGCCGCCGAGCGGCAGCCGGACGTCGTTGAAGTAGTGGTGCGGGTGGAACGCCGTCTCGTAGTCGATGCCCCGCTCCTCGAAGGCGTGCCGCAGCGCGGACGGCTGGTAGTACGCGTGCCGCAGACCGTTCAGCGACGCCGCCCAGACGCGGTGCAGCAGGTCGGCGAAGTCGGTGCACCCGGCCAGGTCCACCGCGCAGAAGCCGATCTGACCGAGGTTGGCGACCGCCTGCGCGTACTCGGTGCGGAACCGGTTGTGGGACATCGGGAAGAGGCCGGACAGCTCGTGTCCGGAGGTGCGGGCGGCCATCGCCTGGTAGCCGGCGAGCAGCGCGGCGGAGACGCTGACCCGATGCCGGGCGGCGACCAGCCGGGCGGCCCGGTCGAGGGCGGAGGAGACCAGGACGCCCCGGCGCAGGTGCGGCTCCAGCCCCGGCCCGGCCGGGACCAGCGGCTGCCGGGGGAGCCGGTCGAACTCCCGCAGCCAGTACGCCACCGCCCGCTGCGAACGCCGAGAGTCGGGCCCGTGCTGGAGTCGGGCCACGTCCGCCGACTGCGGTCCGGCCGGGGTGGGCAGGCCGCCGCGCAGCAGAAGCAGCCGCAGATCGCGCAGCACGATCTCGGCCGCATGAGCGTCCACGGTGGTGTGGCTGAACACCAGCACGATCTGGCGTACCCGATCATCCACAGTGACCAGTGCGACCCGCAGCGGCCACTCGGCCGAATGGTCGAACGCGACGTCGCCGAGCCGCTCGGCGGCCCGTCGTGCGGCCTGCGTGCCGTCGCTGGTGCCGTCGCAGACCAGCAGCGGGAACAGCCCGGTCGGAGCGATCTCCTGGCGGGCCTCGCCGTCGGAGACCGGGAGCCGGGTACGCAGCGCGGAGTGGCGGCTGACCAGGGCACCCACCGCCCGGGTCGCGGTCGTCACGGCCACCCCGGCGCGGGGGGAGACCGGCACGATCCGCCGCAGGTTGAGGAACCGGTGGTTGGAGCCGAACCGGGCGATCGAGCGCAGGAGGACCTGCTGGGCCCAGGTCAGCGGCGCCGTCCCGGCACCACCGCCGGAGAACTCGGCATAGCGCAGCGGCTCTGACGCCCACTCGGCGGGGATCACCGTATCCGCGAATCGCATTCCCGACGGTACGACGGTCCGTTCCGCCGCTGGATCGATCGATCGAGTCTTACACAGTGGACCGATCAGCCGATCCGACCTGTGGGACGCGAGATGCAGACTACTGACTCCCGTCCGTCATCGGATTGAGGCATAGCGTGACGAACGTCGACGTGCCGGCCCGAGACACCACCGTCATCCCGAAGGCGACTCCGCCCGCCGGAACGCCCCGACTCTCCTTCGGCCAGGAACGGATCTGGTTCACCGAACAGCTCGTTCCCGGCACCGCCGCGTACCTCGTCCACTCGACCGTGCGGCTGCGCGGCCCGCTCGACGTCGAGTTGCTGCGGGCCGCCGTCGACGCGACCGCCGCCCGGCACGACAGTCTCCGCATGCGGTTCACCGAGAACGCCGACGGCGAACCCGCCGTGCACGTCGCCCCCGACGTACGGGTACCGGTCACCGTCACCGCCGTACCCGACGAGGCCGACGCCCGCGAGCTGGTGGCCGCCTCGGTACGCACCCCGTTCGACCTCGGCGTCGCGCCCCTGGTGCGGGTGCTCGTCGTCCGGCTCGCCGACCAGGAACACCTGGTGCATCTGGCCATGCACCACATCGTCAGCGACGGCTGGTCGCTGACCCTGCTGCTCGACGAGATCGCCGCCACCTACGGCGCGCTGCGCGACGGCACGTCCCCGCCCCCGGCACCGGCCACCGGCTATTTGGAGTACGCCGCCTGGCAACGGGACCGCCTCGACGGACCGGCCACCGGGGACGGGTTCGCCTACTGGACCCGGGCACTGGCCGACGTACCCGCGCTGGAACTGCCCACCGACCGGCCCCGCCCGGCCGTGCAGTCGTACGCCGGTGCCACCCACCGCTTCGCCCTCGACGCCGACCTCACCGACGGACTCCGTCGGCTCAGCCGCGCCCACCGGGCCACCCTCTACATGACCCTGCTCACCGGCCTGCAAGCGGTGCTGTTCCGCCACAGCGGCCAGCGGGACTTCGCCATCGGCTCGCCGGTCGCCGGCCGGGTGGTGCCGGAGCTGGAGAACCTCGTCGGTCTCTTCGTCAACACCCTCGCCCTGCGCGCCGACCTCTCCCCGGTCGCCGCGACCGCCGAGCCCGCGACCGCCGAGCCCGCGACCGCCGAGCCCGCGACCGCCGAGCCTGCGACCGCCGAGCCTGCGACCGCCGAGCCCGCGACCGCCGAGCCTGCGACCGCCGAGCCCGGGACCGCCGACACCGCCGCCGTCGAACCAAGCTTCGCGACCCTGTTGCGGCGCACCCGCACCACCGTCGTCCGCGCCCTGGCCCACCAGGAGATCCCGTTCGAACGCCTGGTCAAGGACCTCAACGTCACCCGGGACGTGAGCCGCTCCCCGGTGTTCCAGGTGCTGTTCACCCTGCAGAACTACGCGGACGGCGGCACCCGGTGGCCCGAGGACCTGCACGTCGAGGGCGTCGGGACCGACGCGGCCACCGCCCGCTTCGACCTGTCGCTCTACGTCGGCGAGACCGCCGACGGGCTGCGCGGCATGGTCGTCTACAACACCGACCTCTTCGACGCCGCGACCGTACGCCGGCTGACCGCCGGTCTCGCCACGCTGCTGCGCGCCGCCGTCGCCCGGCCGGACCTGCCGGTCGTCGACCTGGACCTGCTCGACGCGGCCGAACGGGACCGGATGCTGGCCCTGGGCCGACCCGAGCACGACGCGGTGGCCGGGGTCACCGGCGCGGCGACCACCCTGGCCGAGCTGGTCGGCCCGCACGTCGCCGCCACCCCGGACGCCCCGGCGGTGGTCCTCGGCCCGGACACGCTCACCTACCGGGAGCTGGACCGGCGGGCCAACCGGCTCGCCCACTGGCTGCGCAGCCGTGGCGTCGGCCCGGACCGGCTGGTCGGGGTGCTGCTGGACCAGTCGGTCGACCTGGCCGCGACGCTGCTCGGGGTGCTGCGGGCGGGTGGGGCGTACCTGCCGCTGGACCCGGAGCAGCCCACCGCACGGCTGGGCCTGATGCTCGCCGACTCCCGCCCGACCGTGGTGCTGACCAGCCCCGACCTGCGGGAACGTCTGCCCGCCGAGGCGACCACGGTCACCCTGGACGAGATCGCCGCCGAGGTCGCGGCCCAGCCCGGCACCGCGCCGGAGACCGGCACCACCGGCGAGCACCTCGCGTACGTCATCTACACCTCCGGCTCCACCGGCACCCCGAAGGGGGTCGCCGTGGCACACCGGCAGGTGCTGCGCTACCTCGACGGGGTGGCCGACCGGTTCGCGGTCGTCCCGGCCGCCCGGTACGGGCTGATGCAGTCGATGTCGTTCGACTTCAGCGTCACCCTCTTCTATCTGGCGCTGGCCACCGGTGGCGCGGTGCACCTGCTGCCCCGCCGGTGCACCGGCGCCGAACTCGCCGAGCGGCTGCGCACCGCGCGCATCGACTACCTGAAGATCACCCCGTCGCACCTGTGGGCGCTGGCCGCCGACGTCGAGCCGGGGGAACTGCTGCCGGCCCGCGCGCTCGTCCTCGGTGGTGAGGCGTCCGAGCTGGACCGGGTCGGCCCGCTCGCCGCCGCCGGTCCGGCCCGCGTGTTCAACCACTACGGGCCCACCGAGGCCACCGTCGGCGTCACCACGTACGAGGTCACCGCCGACGCGCCGCCCACCGGGCCGGTGCCGATCGGCCGGCCCCTGCCGCACGCCCGGGTGTACGTGCTCGACGAGCGGATGCGCCCCGTCCCGGTCGGCGTACCCGGTGAGCTGTACCTCGGCGGTGACCGGCTGGCGCGCGGCTACCTGCACCGGCCCGGCCTGACCGGCGAGCGCTTCGTCCCCGACCCGTACGGTCCGCCCGGCGCGCGCCTGTACCGCACCGGTGACCTGGGCCGCTGGCGCGCCGACGGGCAGCTCGTCTTCCTGGGCCGTCGCGACCACCAGGTCAAGATCCGGGGCTACCGGGTCGAGTTGGGCGAGATCGAGGCGGCGCTGCGGGACTGCCCCGGGGTACGGCAGGCGGCGGTGCTGTTGCGCGACGACCGGCTGGTGGCGTACCTGGAACCGACGCCCGACGTGGCCGCGCCCGAGCCGGCCGCGCTGCGTCGGCGGCTCGCCGACCGGTTGCCCGAGCACATGGTGCCGAGCCGGTGGGTGTGCCTGGACCGGCTGCCGTTGCAGGAGCACGGCAAGGTGGACCGGCGGGCCCTGCCCGAGCCGGTCGACGACGGCCCGACCGGTGAGCGGGAGACGCCGACCGGACCGGTGGAGACGCTGGTGGCCGACGTCTGGCGCGCCGTCCTCGGGGTGGCCGAGGTCGGTGCCACCGACGACTTCTTCGAGCTGGGCGGGCACTCCCTGCTGGCCACCCAGGTGGTGGCCCGGCTGCGTCGGGAACTGCCCGACGTGGTCGACGGGGGCACACCGGTCAGCGTGATGGACCTGTTCCGCCACCGCACCGTACGCGAGCTGGCCCGGCTGGTCGCCGGGGACGGCCCGGACGGCGGCGGGCTGCTGCACGAACTGACCCCGCCGGTGCCCGCCGCCGCCCGGGTCGCCACCCTGGTCTGCGTCCCGTACGGCGGCGGCAGCGCGGTGGTGTACCAGCAGCTGGCCGACGCCCTGCCGGTCGGGTACCGGCTGCTGTCGGTGGCCATGCCCGGGCACGACATCGGCCTGGCCGACGACCCGGCACCCGTCGCGGAGGTCGCCGCCGACGTGGTCGCGGAGATCCTGCACCGGGTCTCCGGGCCGCTGGTCCTCTATGGACACTGCGGTCCCGGCGGGGCGTTGGCGGTGGAGGTCGCCCGTCGGCTGGAGGCCGCCGGCCGGGACCTGGAGGCGGTGTACCTCGGCGCGGTCTTCCCGTTCGCCCGGCCCGTCGGCGGTCTGCTCGGTCCGCTGCTGCGCCTGCGGTTGGCCGAACGCCTGCGCAGCGACCGGATCTACCGCACCTGGTTGCAGGCGCAGGGCACCTCCGTCGGGTCACTGGCACCGGACGAGGTCGCGTTCCTGATCCGCGCCATGCGGCACGACGCGGAGGTCTCCGAGGAGTACTTCACCGAGCTGATGCGGCAGCGGGTCGACCGGCTGCGCGCGCCGGTCGTCTCGGTGGTCGGCGAGCGTGACCGCAGCACCGACTTCCACGAGGAGCGCTACCGCGAGTGGCACTTCCTGACCGACCGCACCGCGCTCGTGGTGATCGACGAGGCCGGTCACTACTTCCTCAAGTACCGGGCCGTCGAACTGGCCGAGATCGTCACCCGCGTACACCGGCACCTCGCCGCGCCACCGCCGTCCACCGCACCGCCGTCCGCCGTGTCGCCCGGACCTGGCGCGCCGGTCCGCGCCGAGCCGGTCCCGCCGCCGGCCGCCTCGCCACGGTCGGACGGCGGGCAGCCCGCCTGGCAGCTCGCCGCCGTTTCTCACCGCGGACCGGACGGGCCCTCGGGCGGGAGCAGCGGTACGGCCACCGCGCCGCCGCCGAGCATGCGGCGCTTCGGGCTGGTCGCGGCCGGGCAGATCGTCTCCGGCATGGGGACCGCGCTGACCACCTTCGCGGTACCCCTGTGGATCTACACGCAGACCGGCTCGCTGGCCCGGTTCGCGCTCTTCGCGGTGCTCGCGTTGATGCCCGGCCTGCTCGTCGCACCGCTGGCCGGCGCGGTGATCGACCGGTTCAGCCGGCGACGCGTCCTGCTCTGCGCCTGTGTGGCCGCCGGGGGCGGCAACGCGGCGATGGCGGTGCTGGTGCTGACCGACGTCGCCGAGGTGTGGCACTTCTACCCCTTCACCGCCTGGCTGTCGGTGGCACTGGCGTTCCAACGGCTCGCGTTCGTCTCGGCGGTGCCGCAACTCGTGCCCAAGCGGTTCCTCGGCCACGCCAACGGCCTCGCCCAGACCGCTGTCGGCCTCACCCAGTTCACCGTCCCGCTGATCGCCGTGGCCCTGCTCCAGGCCGTCGGCCTGCGCGGCATTTTGCTCGTCGACGTGGCGTTCTACCTCTTCGCGATCGGTGTGCTGGCGGTGGTGCGCTTCCCGCGTACGCTCGCCCTGCGACGCCGCGAGAGCATCGGCGCGGAGATCGTCGCCGGGCTGCGGTACGCGCTGCGCCGCCGGGAGTTCCGCGCCATGCTGGCGTTCTTCGCCGCGCTGAACTTCTTCCTCTTCCCGGTGCTGTTCCTGCTCTCCCCGCTGGTGCTCGGCTTCGCCGACCTGACCGAGGTGGCGCGGATCGCGCTGACCGGCGGGGTCGGCGCCGCCACCGGCGGTCTGGTGATGCTGCTCTGGGGCGGCCCCCGTAAACGCCGGATGCGGGCGGTGCTGCTCGGCACGCTCGGTATCGCGGTGGCCGCCGTGGTGACCGGGCTGCGGCCGAACCTGCTGGTCATCGGCCTGGGCGCGTTCGGCATGTACCTCGCGCTCGCCATCGTCAACGGCGTCTACAACACGATCATCCAGACCAAGGTGCCGCCCCGGGTGCACGGGCGGGTCTTCGCGCTCAACCAGATGGTGGCGCAGTCCACCCTGCCGCTGGGCTGGGGTCTGGTCGCCCCGTTCGCCGCCCGGGTGACCGAGCCGATGCTGCTGGCCGACGGCGTGCTGGCCGGCACGGTCGGCGCGGTGATCGGGGTCGGGCCGGGGCGCGGACACGGGCTGCTCTATGTGCTGTTCGGGCTCTGCATCGCGGTGACGGCGCTGGTGTCGCTGGCCACGCCGGTGCTGTCCCGCTTCGACGACGAGGTGCCCGACGCGCCGCCGGACGACCTGGTCGGCATCGAGGAGCGCCGGGCCCGGTCGGCCAGCGCCGAGGACGAGCGGGTGCCGGTCGCCGTGACCGGCGGGAAGGCGGCCTGAGGTGGGTACGGCGTCAGCGGGCCGGGCCGTTCCCCGCACTGTGCCCGAGCTGCTGGACTGGCGGACCGCCCTACATCCCGAGCGGGTCGCGGTCGAGGTGCACGGGGTGGCCGCGTTGACCTTCGCCGACTGGTCCGCCGGTGCGGGTGCGGTCGCCGCCGCCCTGTCGCGTCGCGGCCTGCGTCGCGGCGACCGCGTGGGCCTCTGTTTCGGTGCCCGGGACTGGACCGGGTTCGCCGTCGCGTACGTCGGGGTGCTGCGCGCCGGTGGCGTCGCCGTGCCGCTCTCCGACCGACTCGCCGCCGGGCAGCTCGGCCATGCCCTGGAGCACTGCGCGGCCAGCGCCGTGCTGCACGGCGACGACACCCCGGCCCCGCCGGTGCCGTCCGGCCTGCCGGTCTGGTCCTGCGCCGAACTGTTGGCCGAGCCATCCCGGGGCGGTGCGTCGGTCGCCCGGCCCGGTGACCTCGCGCAGATCCTCTACACCTCGGGCACGACCGGACGGCCCAAGGGAGTCGCCGCCAGCCACGCCAACCTCACCGCCGGTGCTCCGCACCATCCGCGCCGGCTGGCCCTGGCCCACTCGGAACGGTTCCTGCACGCCTTCGCGATCGGCACCAACGCCGGGCAGACCATGCTGCTCAACGCGGTGACCGCGAAGGCCGCCGCACTCACCCTGCCCCGGTTCACCCCGGCCCGGTTCGCCCGGCTGGTCGAGGCCGCCGGGACCGGCACCGTCTTCGTCGTCCCGTCGATCGCCGTCGAGCTGCTCGACTCCGGTGCCCTGCGCGGGCGCGACACCAGCGGCGTACACCTGATCGGCTCCACCGCCGCGTTCCTCGCACCGGCGGTCGCGGCCCGGCTCGCCGAGACGTTCCCGCAGGCCACCATCGTCAACTACTACACCTCCACCGAGGCGGCACCGGCCCAGACCACGATGATCTGGGACCCGTCCCGGCGGGACGCGGTCGGTCGGCCGGTCGGCGGTCAGCTCATGGTCGCCGACGCCGACGGCAATCCGCTGCCCGCCGACACGACCGGTGACGTCTGGCTGCGCGCGCCCTTTCCCCGTTCCTACTACCGCGACGAGGCGGCCAACCGGGCCACCTTCCGCGACGGGTGGGTCCGGATGGGCGACGTCGGCCGGATCGACGCCGACGGCTACCTGTACCTCACCGACCGGCACCAGGACGTGATCAAGACCGGCGCGTTCAAGGTCTCCACCCTGGAGGTCGAGGCGGCACTGCACGAACATCCGCTGGTCGCCCAGGTCGCCGTCGTCGGTGTCCCGCATCCGGTGCTCGGCTGGGCCGTGGCCGCCGCCGTGGTGCCCCGACCACAGACCGAGCCGGGTGGGCTGTCCCTGCCCGTGCTGCGGGGATTCCTCGCGGACCGGCTGGCCGACTACCAGCTGCCCGCCCGGCTCCTGCTGCTCGACGAGCTGCCCCGCAACGAGGGCGGCAAGGTGCTCAAGCGGCAGCTCACCGACCTCTTCGAGAACTGACCACCACCCGCACAACCCTGGGAGCAGATGTGGGCACCGCCGAGGCGACCTCCGCACAGCACGCCGTCTGGTTCACCGAGCGGGCCGGGGTCGCCGGCACGGCCTTCCACATGGCGGTGGGCGTACGCTTCGGCGCCGCACTCGACCGTCGGGCCCTCGTCGCGGCCTGCGCCTCGGTGACCGACCGGCATCCGATCCTCGCGGCCAGGATCGTCGGCGACGACGACGGCACCCCGCACCTGGCACCGGCCGACAGCCGTCCGACGGTCGGATTCGGGGAGCTGACCGACGCCCGGGTGACCGAGGAGATCGCCCGGACGTACGACCTGACGGCCGGACCGCTGGCCCGGTTCACCCTGCTCACCGACGCCGACGACACGCACCTGCTGCTCGTCACCGCACACCACCTGGTCTTCGACGGCATGTCGAAGGACGTCCTGGTCCGGGACCTGGCCGCCGCGTACGCCGCCGTCCGCGACGGCACCATCGTGGACCCCGCACCCCGACCCGACGAGTACGCCGGCCTCGCCGCCGCCGAACAGCAACGCGTCGCCGTCGACCTGCCCGCCGCCCGCGACCACTGGGCGCGGCACTGGTCCGGGCCCGGCGACGTGGTCCTGCCCGGCCTGCGGCGGCTGCCCACCGGCGCGGAGCCCGGTGTCGCCGTACCCGTGGACCTGCCCACCGACCTGGTGCAGGGGCTCGACCAGAGCGCGCGGTCGCTCGGGGTGACCCGCTTCGAGCTGCTGCTCGCGGTGCTGCACGTGCTGCTCGCCCGCTACGGCAACCGGGGCACCCCGGTCGGGGTGGCGCTCTCCACCCGCACCCCCGACCAGGCCGACCGGATCGGCCTGTTCGTCAACGAACTGCCCGTCACCGCCGACCCGGGCGGGGGGACCTTCCGCGCGCACGCGCACACCGTCCGGGCCCGCCTGCGCGAGGTGTACCGGTACCGCGCGGTGCCGTTGGCCCAGGCCGTCTCCGGCCTGCGTCCGGCACCGGCGTCGACCCCGGTCAGCATCGGTTACCGGAGACGCGGCACCGCACCCGTCTTCCCCGGGGTGGCCAGCGAGGTCGACTGGACGATGTTCTGCGGTGCCGCCCGCAACGCGCTGCACGTCCAGGTGGTGGACGCGCCGACCGGTCTCACGGTCGGCCTCCAGCACAGCCCGGCGGCGATCGACACCGCCGCCGTGGGCCGCATCGGGGCACACCTGCGCACCCTGCTGGCCGCCGTGGTCGCCGACCCCGACCGGCCGGTGGCGGAGCTGCCGCTGCTGACCGCCGACGAGTTCGACCAGGTCACCCGGGCCTGGAACGAGACCGCCCGGGCGTACCCGGTCGACGCCACCGTGCCGGCCCTGTTCGCCGCCCGGGTCGCCACGGACCCGGACGCGGCGGCCGTGGTCGACGGTGACCGGACGCTGAGCTATGCCCAGCTCGACACCGCCGCCGCGCGACTCTCCACACTGCTGCGACAGCGGGACGTCGGTCCCGGCTCGGTCGTCGCGGTCGCGTTGGACCGTTCCTGGGAGGCGGTGGTGACCATGCTGGCGGTGTGGCGCTGCGGGGCCGCCTACCTGCCGGTCGACCCCGGCCACCCGCCGGCCCGCCAGCGGGCCGTACTCGCCGACGCGGCCCCGACCCTGGTGGTGACCGGTGTCGCCGCGCCGGACCCCGCCTGGCCCACGCTCGCCCTCGACCAGGCCGACCTGCGCGACGCCCCGAGCACGCCCGTCGCCGACCCGCCGCCGACCGCCGCCGACCTCGCCTACGTGCTCTACACCTCCGGATCGACCGGACACCCGAAGGGCGTGGCGGTGCGCCACGGAGCGCTGGCCAACCTGCTGCTCGGCGTCCGCGACGTGCTGGGCGGCGGTCCCACGCACCGGTGGCTGCACCTGACCTCGCTGTCGTTCGACATCTCCACGGTGGAGGTGTTCCTGCCACTGGTCACCGGCGGCACGGTGGTCGTCGCCTCGGACGTCAGCGCCCTGGACGGCGCGGCTGTCCGGCGGCTGATCCGCACCGCCGGTGTCACCCACGCCCAGGCCACCCCGTCCGGCTGGCGGGTGCTGCTGGAGGCCGGCCTCGGCGACCCGGCCGCGTCGGCGGACGGGGACGTCCCGCTGGTCGCGGTCACCGGCGGGGAGGCGTTACCGGTCGCCCTCGCCCGCGAGCTGCGGTCCCGCACCGCACGCCTGATCAACGGGTACGGTCCGACGGAGGCGACCGTGTACGCGACGATGGCGGAGATCCCGGCCGACCCCGACGAGGTCACCATCGGCCGGCCGCTGCCCAACGTCCGGGCGTACCTGCTGGACGAGGCGGGCCGGCCCACGCCCGTCGGGCTCCCCGGTGAGCTGCACCTGGGCGGTGCCGGGGTGGCCGTCGGCTACCGGGGACGTGACGACCTGACCGCCGAGCGGTTCGCCCCCGACCCGTTCGGCGCGCCCGGCGACCGGCTCTACCGCACCGGTGACCGCTGCCGGTGGCTGCCGGACGGGCGGATCGAGTTCCTCGGCCGCGCCGACGACCAGGTCAAGATCCGGGGGCACCGGATCGAGCTGGGCGAGATCGAGGCCCGGCTGCTGGAGCACCCCGAGGTCACCGCCGCGGCCACGGTGCTGCGGCGCGACGCCGACGAGCCCCGCCTCGTGGCGTACGTGGTGCCTCGGCCCGGTGCCGTACCGGAGCCGGCCGAGCTGCGTCGGCACCTGGCGTCGAGCCTGCCGACGGCGGTGCTGCCCACCGATTACGTGACGCTCGACCGGCTGCCGCTGAACCCGAGCGGCAAGGTCGACCGCGCCGCCCTGCCGGCACCCCGCGACGCCGTGACCGGCTCGCGCGGTGCGGGGACCGACTCGTCCGGCGGCGTGGGGACCCGGGCACCCGGTGGCCCGGAGGGCGACGGTGGTGACGATCCGGTGGTGGCGCAGCTTCGCCTGATCTGGCAGGAGGTGCTGCGGATCCCCGACATCGGCGTGCACGAGGACCTCTTCGACCTCGGCGGACACTCGTTGACGGTGACCCGGATCAGCGGCCGGATCCAGCAGCGGCTCGGGGTCGAGGTGCCGCTCGACGCCTTCTTCGACACCCCCACCATCGCCGAGATCGCCGACATCGTGCGGCAGTCCGGAAAGGAGTTCTGATGACGGCCGACCCCGAACTGCGGGCCCGGATCGCCCAGATGGTCAGCGAAGCCACCGCAGGGGAGGTCGAGGCGGCCGACCTCCTCGCCGGCGGGTCCATGATCGCGTTGGGCGTCGACTCCCTCGGACTGCTGCGCCTGGTCGACGCGATCGAGCTGGAGTACGGCGTCGAGGTCGAGCTGACCGGCGCCGGCCGTCGGCTGGACACCCTGGACGACCTCGTGGCGATGCTGGCCGACGCCGATCGGTGAGCGGGCTGCCCCGACCACCCCCGCTGACCGGTACGCCCCTGGCACCGGGCCGTCGTGGACCCGGTGCCAGGGGCTTGCAGTCAGCTCGCCGTGCAGGTCGGTGTCGGCGCGCTGGGCGTGCCGGTGGTGGAGCCGAGGAAGCCGAAGGTGGTGCTGGCCCCGGCGGCCAGCGTGCCGTTGTAGCTCACGTTGCGCGCGGTGACCGCCGAGCCCTGGCTGGTGACGGTCGCGTTCCACGCCTGGCTGACCGTCTGGCCACCGGCGAACGTCCAGGTCACCGTCCAGCCGCTGATCGCCCGACTGCCGGCCGTCACCCGCACCTCACCCTGGAAGCCGCCGGACCACTGGCTGGTCACCGCGTACGTGGCGGTGCAGCCACCACCACCCGGCGGGGGAGTGGTCGGGGGCGGGGTGGTCGGCGGGGGAGTCGTCGGCGGGGGCGTGGTGGTGGGGCCGCCCCAACCGGCGGTCGAGTCCAGCCAGGCCGCCCGGCGCAGCATCCAGTCCCGCATGACCTGCACCTGGCCCTGCCAGGTGGGGGCGGTCGGCGTGACGAAGAAGCTGACCATCCGGGTGGTCAGGTTGGGCCAGCGCTGGAAGTTGCGCTGCGCGCCGTTCGCCAGGGGTGCGCTCAGCGTGTTGATCCGGGCCTGCAACGACGCGTCGGAAAGCAACCCACGGCGCAGCGTCTGCCACCGCTGCCGCACCTCGTTGACGAAGGCCGGATCCCGCAGCAACTGGGTGAACCAGTCGTTCGCCACCGGCTGGCGGACCTGCTGGTGCTGCCATCCGGCGGTCTGGTCGTTGGCGAAGAAACCGCCCACGCTGAAGCTGAGGTCGTAGTCCCAGAGCGGACCGGCGAAGATCTTGGTGTCCCGGTCCTTGTAGAAGTACGCGCTGCGGACGTACGAGTCCATCTCGCGGCTGAGTTCGTTGAGGATGAGCTGGTCGATGAAGGAGTTCACGTCGATGTACGCCCGGTAGCCGCTGACCGGGTCGGCGAAGTTCGGTGCACGCAGCACGTTGTGGAACTCCTGGAGGTGGTTGCGCAACCAGTCCCGTTGCTCCGGCTGCAACGGCGACGGGTCGGCCACCTCCAGGTAGTTCCAGCAGGTCGCGGCCGGGCCGGTGCACGGCAGGATCGGCTCCTCGGCGGCCATCCACTCGAACTTCCAGATGTAGCCGCCGGTGATCCTCGGCAGCGTCCGGTCGTCGGCGCGCAACTGCTTGAGGTCGAGCCGGTTCTTGGAGTTCTTGATCGTCTCGACGATCATGTAGACGCCCATGTAGTCGTCGGCCCCGACCGGCCCGGCGTCGGTGTTCAGATAGAACTCGGCGAAGGCGTAGCGCGGGGCGGGCAGCCCCATCTCGCGACCGAGGTCGTAGACGAACGCCTCCCGGATCAGCGCCTTGTCGGTGAACGGCCCGCGCAGCACCCAGTCCGAGTCGGCGGGCATGCCGAGCACCGGGTAGTCCGCGTCGTCGTCATCGTTGTCCCAGAACTCCAGGCGGAACGGCGTCTTCTCGAACGTCGCCGAGGACTGGCCGCGAAGGCGGAACCCGGCCCGGGTGGCCACGGTGGGCGCGGCGGCCAACGAGGTGGTGCCGCCGCCCGGCTCGAAGATCATCGTGGTGGCGTCGAAGTACTCCCGGTCCGGCCGCCCGGCACCGTACGAGTCGATCAGGACCACCGGCAGGTCGTGGGCGGTGGTGGTGTTCTGGGCGACGTACATGGCGGTGCCCGGCGCGCCGGAGGCGGTCTGCCCGACGAACGCCTGGGCCCGCAGTTGGGTGGTCCGGGTGAAGCGCAGCGCGGTGCCCGAGTAGAGCGGCGACTCCGCGGTGGGCAGGTTCCCGTCGGTGGTGTAGCGAATCTGCGCGCCGCTGACGGTGGTGCTCAACGCCACCGTCACCGCGCCCTGGAAGGTGCCGCTGGGCACCGAGAAGCCGATGTCGCCGACCAGGTCGTCGGCGGCGGCGGAGGCCGCGACGGTGGCCGCCGCCTCGGCGGCGCTGGAGATGGCGGCGCCGGCGGTCGGCTCGGCGCCGGCGGGTGACGGTGAGGGGGCGAGCAACCCGGCGACCAGTACGGCGACGGTTGCGATCGCGGCGGTGCGCAGTGGTGCCGCCGCGGTGCGGACGGTCAGACGCACGATGCCTCCTGAACGGATCGGTGGGGGGTGGTGGTCGGTGCGGTGCCCACCGGTGCGAAGCCGCCCTGGAAGTGCCGCCGCAGCGTGCGTCGCCACGGTGAGTCCGGCAGGTCCGGACGGAGGGCGGCCAGACCGGTGGCGTACTTGGAGATGCGGACCGGGCGCAGCCCGGCGCGCCAGAGCAGCCGGTCCGCCTGCGTGGCGGCGGAGCCGGTCTTGGTCTCGACCACCGCCAGGTCGGGCAACCGGAGGACGAGGTCGCCGTCCTGCCAGGTCAGGCCGGTGTCGATGGTGACCCGGCTGGCGGTGGCCGGCAGCAGCAGCGTGGTACGCCGGTAGCCGGTGACCAGGACCGGTGCCAGGCTGCTGCCGGCGGCGTCGGGCGCGACCGCCTCGCGGACCAGCGCCTCGTCCACGAACGCGCGGCCCGGGTCGACGGTGGCCCGGTGCTGCGGCTGGTAGGGCAGCCGGTGCTTGGTGATGCTGCCGCGCGCCCCGCTGATCTTGACTTCCAGCCAGCACTGGGCGGAGTCGAGGTAGGTGCGGGTCCGCACCTTGAACCGCCGCCGTCGCCGGTAGGCCGCACAGTGGTAGCTGGCCAACCGAGGGGTGTCGAAGTAGACCGACTCGTAGCGGAAGCTGCGCTCCCCGTCGATCTCCAGCACCTGCGCGGACGCGGTGAGCCGGTCCAGCAGGTCGGGCAACGCGTCGACCGGCACGACGTACTTGCGGTCCACCCTGGTCTGCAGGGCCGCCTGCCCGAGGACGTCGGCCAGGCCGACCGGGGTCATCGCCGAGACGACCGGGATGACGGACGCCCCGCTCACCGCTGGGCTCCCGCCGGTGCGGCGGTGCCGGCCGGGGACACGGTGCTGGCCCGGCCCTTCACCGAGTACCGGACGTCCACCACGGTGGTCTCGTTGACCAGGTCGAGTCGTTGCACGGTGACGACGTGCACTCGGCCGCCGAGGAGCTGTTCCAGTTGCGCGACGAGCGCGAGATGGTCGGTGACGGCCGAGTCGAGCACCAGGATCTGGTGCCGGTAGTGGCGTAGCAACCGGGGATGGTCGCCGAGGAACATCACCACCAGGATGAGACCCATCAGCCCGGCGCTGAGCCAGAGCTGGGTGGTGCTCAGCGCGCCGAGGATGCCCAGCGCCAGCGCCGAGAAGTAGTACGCGACCTCGTGCTGGTCCAGCTCGGTCGAGCGCAGCCGGATGATGGACAGGACGCCGAACAGGGCCAGGCCCAGCCCGAGCCCGGCGCCGACGTTGCTGGCGCTCAGGGCGCTCGCCACCGCCAGGACGCCGACGTTGACGCCCAGATAGGCGACGACGAGATCGCGGCGGCGGTGCCGGGGGAAATAGAGCCCGAAGACGAGCACGGCCACCGCGCCGATGTCGATCGCGAACAGGATGAGCTGCGACATCTCGTACGTTCCTCCTGGGTCGCCACCGCGCCGGCCGGCGACCGTCCACGGCACCTCCGACGCACCGTGCAGGACCGGCCGAACGCCTCTGAAATTTCCGGTGAACTTGCGGGAAGTAGTCCGGGAATATTAGACCGGTATATCGAAGCGGGTCAATAACTCTCTGTGTTCCCTTCCGGTGCGGTGGGCGAGCGGCGCCCACCGCCAGTCGTGCCTCTGTGGACGTCGGCGCTGGTCAGGGTTGCGGTCGGGGCGGGTCGCCGCCGTGGGGCGGTGAGGTGCGGGCGGCGGCGAGGTTCGGCCGACGGCGGTCCAGTCGGCGTGCCGCTGGGACGTCGCCGCTGGTCGGACCGTTGCCCACGGTGACGGAAGATCGACGAGTGACCGTCGAGGTGTGACCGGAATCGGACGCTGTGTCCGATGTGGGGGGTCCACCGTCTCCGGAAGTTTCAGTCGCCGGTCCCGTCGGTCGTGTTTCGCCGCTCCGTGCAGCGACGGGAGGGGTGCACAGGCTGCTGAAGGTCGGTCTGGGGCGCACGCCATCGCCACCGGTACTTGCGGAAAACTTCCGGAAGTCATTGACGGGCGTGAAATCCCGCTGAAATACTTCCGTCCAGTAAGGCCGATGCGGTCCCTTTGTCAGGGATCGCGGGCATCATCCCTATCCCGCGTGTCCGGAGTCATGCTGCCCGCCCTCGGGCCACCGGACCCGGAAGGAGCATGAGATGAGCAACGACTCTTCCCGCGCACCCAGGCGGCCGAGACGACTGCGGGCGGCTCTCGTCCTGTCCGCCGTCGGCATGCTGGCCGTGGCGGGTGCCGTGGTGCTGCCGGGCAACGCCAGCGCGGCGAGCACCCTCGGTGCCTCGGCCGCCGAGCGCGGCCGGTACTTCGGGACCGCCGTCGCGGTGAACCGGCTCAACGACTCGGCGTACACGACCATCCTGAACCGCGAGTTCAACCAGGTCACCGCCGAGAACGAAATGAAGATCGACGCGCTGCAGCCCAACCAGGGCCAGTTCAACTACGCCAACGGCGACCGGCTCGTCCAGCACGCGCTCAGCCGCGGCATGCAGGTCCGGGGACACACCCTGGCCTGGCACTCGCAGCAGCCGGGCTGGATGCAGAACATGTCCGGCACCACGCTGCGCAACGCCATGCTCAACCACGTGACCCAGGTGGCCACCCACTACCGGGGCCAGATCGCCTGGTGGGACGTGGTGAACGAGGCGTTCCAGGACGGGTCGAGCGGGGCCCGCCGCGACTCCAACCTCCAGCGCACCGGCAACGACTGGATCGAGGCCGCCTTCCGCGCGGCCCGCCAGGCGGACCCGAACGCGCAGCTCTGCTACAACGACTACAACATCGACAACTGGAACGACGCCAAGACCCAGGCCGTCTACCGGATGGTCCAGGACTTCAAGAGCCGGGGCGTCCCGATCGACTGCGTCGGGCTCCAGTCGCACTTCACCGGCGGCTCGAACTACCCGAGCAACTACCGGACCACGCTGTCCAGCTTCGCCGCCCTCGGTGTCGACGTGCACATCACCGAGCTGGACATCCGCAACGCGCCGACCGACGCGTACCGCAACGTGGTCAACGACTGTCTCGCCGTGGCGCGCTGCAAGGGCATCACCGTCTGGGGCATCCGGGACTCCGACTCGTGGCGCTCCAACGAGAGCCCGCTGCTGTTCGACGGCAACGGCAACAAGAAGGCCGCCTACGACGCGGTGCTCACCGCGCTGAACAACGGCAGCCCCGGCACCGGCAACCCGACGCCCACGCCGACCACCCCGGCGCCGGGCGGCTGCACCGCGACGATCACCCCGGGCCAGGTCTGGGGCGACCGCTACAACACCTCGGTGACGGTCAGCGGGGCCAGCACCTGGTCGGTGGTCGTCGTGATCACCTCGCCGCAGCGCATCTCCGCCACCTGGAGCGGCAACCCCACCTGGGACAGCAGCGGCAACGTGATGACGATGCGCTCCAACGGCAGCGGCAACACGTTCGGCTTCACCACGTCGACGAACGGCAACTCCTCGGCCCGCCCGCAGATCCGGTCCTGCTCCGTCGGCTGACGACGAGCCGTACGGCCGACTCCACCACCACGCGAGCGCCCGTCCCCGAGACCCGGGGGCGGGCGCTCGCCCGTGCGCGTCAGGCGTGGCCGGTCGGGCGGTAGTCGAACCAGTCGAAGGCGGCGCTGCCCTCGGTCACATAGAGGCCGAACACCCGACCGGTGAAGCCGGCGGCGACCTCGGTGGACAGGTAGCGCCCGTCGAGTTCGGCGAGCACGACCGGCCCCTGCTCGGTCAGCACCTCGAAGCCGACCGTGTCGCAGGCGGCGGGGCGTACGCCGAACGGCGCACCGGGGGCGGTGACCTGTTCGGCGGCGGTCACGGTCGGCGGGAGCAGGTCGTCGGTCCGGGTGGCGATGCTCAGCGTGACCGGGCCGGCCGGCACCGGCAGCTCGCCGAAGACCTGACGGAACGGCCCGACCCGGCCGACCACCCGGACCAGCCCGTCGGCGACCTCGATGTCGTAGTGGTGGGCCTCGTCGATGCGTACCGTCAGCCCGGCCCGACCCGTGCCCGGGTCGACCCGCACGGCGGCGCGGCAGTCGTGGTGCTGCTGTCGGCGGGCCATCATGGTGACGCCGGCCCGGTCCAGGGTCGTGCCGGCGGCCCGCAGGGTGAGCCAGCCGGGCCGCTCGGTCAGCGACCAGGCGTCCGCGGGTCGGTCGCGCAGTGAGATCCACTCCGGCGCGAGCACGGCGGTGTCGAAGTCGTCCCGGTACGCGGCCGGGCCGGGCGGCGCGGCCAGAGCGGGCGGACTTCCGGCCGGAGCGGAGGTCACCTCCTGCACCGGGTCGACCACCGGCCAGTCGTCCTCCCAGCGCACCGGCACCAGGAACGTCTCCCGCCCGAGCACGTGGTAGGGCGGCCACTGGCCCTTGGCCCGGATGCCGAGCAGCACCATCCACCAACTGCCGTCGGTCGCCTGCACCAGGTCGGCGTGCCCGGTCGCCTGCACCGGATGACCGGTGCTGCGGTGGGTCAGGAACGGGTTGGCCGGGGCGGGCTCGAACGGGCCCCGGACGCTGCGCGAGCGGGCGACGGAGACGGCGTGACCGGTGTGCGTACCGCCCTCGGAGACCAGCAGGTACCACCACTCGCCGATGCGGTAGAGGTGCGGCGCCTCCGGGTACTGCCCGCCGCTGCCGGACCACATCGACACCGGGCCTTCGAGGACCTTGCCGGCCTCGGGGTCGATGCGGTACGACGCCACCCCGGACAGGGTCAGCCAGCAGTCGCCGTTGTCGTCCCAGGCCAACGAGGGGTCGATGTGCGGCAGGTCGAAGTAGACCGGGTCGGACCACGGCCCGGCCGGATCGGTGGCGGTGACGAGCAGGTGCCGGCCGATGCTGACGTTGGTGGTGACCATCCAGAACCGACCGTCGTGGTAGCGGATGGTCGGCGCGAAGACGCCGCCCGAGGCGTGCGCGTCCGGTGGCAGGTCGAGCTGACTGCGGCGGTCCAGCACATTGCCGATCTGCCGCCAGGTGACCAGGTCCCGGCTGTGGAAGACGGGTACGCCGGGGAAGTACTCGAAGCTGGAACAGACCAGGTAGTAGTCCTCGCCGGCCCGACAGACGCTGGGGTCGGGGTGGAATCCGGCGACGACGGGATTGCGGAACGTGGGGGCAGCGGACACCTCGGGGTCACCCTTCGTCGTCTGGGCGAAGCAACTATCCCGGTCGATGTTATGCGCCGGCGGGCGGCCCGCCCGTCACTCCGGGAGATGGCCGCGCAACAACTCCACGGTGCGTTCGTACAACCGGTCCTGGACCTCCGGGTCGACGGCCTGGGGGTGCGGCGTGCCGGGTACCCGCTCGTCGTAGTAGGTGCCGTTGTCCTCGCGCTGCGCCGCGACCCGCACGACGGTGTCGGCGGCCTGCTCCGGGCGTTGCCCGTCGACGGAGAACATCGCGTGCAGCAGGCCGGTCGAGATCACCCCGGGGTGCAGGCTGACCACGTCCAGCGAGGGCGACGGCCGGTTCCGGGCCAGCCAGCCGGTGTACGTCACCAGGGCGAGCTTGGCGTGCGCGTACGCGGCCGACGGGGTGTACGCCTGCCGGGTCAGGTCGAGGTCGTCCAGGTGCAGCGTGGCCGAGTGATGGGTGGCGGACACGATGTTGACGATCCGTCCCCGCTCGTGGCCGGCGACCAGGTCTATCAGGTCGGTGGTGAGCAGGAAGGGCGCCAGGTAGTCGACCTGGAAGGTGATCTCGTTCCCGGCGTCGCTGACCGTCCGGGTGGCCGGCGCGGGACGGCCCGCGTTGTTGATCAGGACGTCGATCGGATCGGTCGTGACGCGGATCCGCTCGGCCAGCCGGGTGACCTCGGCGAGATCGTGGTAGTCGGCCGTCACGTACGTCAGCTCGGCATCGCGGCGTTGCCGGGACCGCACCTGGTCGAGCAGGTCGGCGACCTCGCTCTCCGGCTCCGGGCCGTGCAGGACGAGACTGCCGGGCCGGTCGGCGATGGCCAGCGCGGTGGCACGGCCGATGCCGCTCGTCGCACCGGTCAGCACGACGGCGGCGTCCCGCAGCGCGTCGGCGTGCTGTCCTGTCGGCACGACCTGCTCCCGTCGTCGTCGAACCCCGGGCGGTGGACGGCGTTCCCGCAGCGGCACCGGCGGCATCGGTGATGAACCTAGCGGCTGTCGTCGGGGCGATGGTGCGGTTGGCGAGTTTCGCCGACCGGGACCGGTGCCCCCGGCCGACGGGTGTGCCGCGTGTTGACGCCTGTTCGACGGTTGTCGTACCTTCACAAAAGATACTCATCGATGTCGGGTGTGGTGATCGGGCCGGTGTCGCACCCCCGGCGGCCTCTCGGGCACGGGCCGCGGGCTCGATGGATCGGATCCCTCAGGACCTGCGCATACGCGTGTCCTGGACGTCATCTGTGCCGCCGGCCGGCTCTCCTGTCGCGATCGCACGCACGAACGGCGGGGTCGAACCCGGCCGGTGTGAGCGTGAACAGTGCGGGTCCCGCGCGGCGGTCCGACCTGAAGGAGACAGCAGTGCTGAATCGACGACGTCTCGTTCCACTCGCGGCCACCGCGGCCGTGACGATCCTCCTCGCCGGTGCCGGGGTCGCCGCGGCCCACGCGGCAGCGGTCGGCTGCGCCGTCCGGTACGCGGTGTCGGCCCAGTGGCAGGGTGGCTTCAACGCCGACGTGACCGTCACCAATCTCGGCGACCCGGTGTCGTCCTGGCGGCTCACCTGGTCGTACCCGGCCGGGCAGCGGGTGGCCCAGGCGTGGAACGCCACGGTGACCCAGAGCGGTACCCAGGTGACCGCGGTGAACGTGGCGTACAACGGCGCGCTCGGCACCAACGGCACGGCGAGTTTCGGCTTCAGCGGCTCGTGGAGCGGCAGCAATCCGGCGCCGACCTCGTTCGCCCTGAATGGCGTCACCTGCACCGGCTCGACCGGTCCGACCAACCCCACACCGACGCCGACCACCTCGACGCCGCCCGGTGACTACCCGCCGACCGGGCGGCTCTGCAACAGCAGCGACCTGATCGACATCGGCAAGTATTGGATCCCCAACAACCAGTGGGGTGGCAGCTCCGGTTCCGGGAGCCAGTGCATCTGGTCCAACGGCGGTTCCGGCAGCCAGATCCGTTGGGGCACCAGTTACACCTGGGGTGGCCAGGCCGGCACGGTGAAGTCGTACGCCGCAGCCATCCTCGGCTGGCACTGGGGATGGCGTCGGCCGAACACCGGCCTGCCGGTGCAGGTCTCCGCCAACCGCAGCGTCAACACGAGCTGGCAGTTCAGCGTGACCTCCAACGGCACCAGCAACATGAACGTCGCCTACGACATGTGGTTCCACCCGATGGCCAACCCCGGTTCGGCGGACCAGCCCACCGACGAGCTGATGATCTGGCTGTACCGCTCCAACGCGTCTCCGGCCGGCAGCCGGCAGGGCACCGTCACCATCGGCGGCACCACCTGGGAGGTGTGGCGCGGCTACGTGGGCACCTGGAACGTCTACTCGTACGTGCGGACCAGCAACACCACCAACGCGACGCTGAACATCCGTGACTTCGCCAACGACGTGGTGTCCCGTGGCTGGATGAGCAGCTCGAAGTACCTCACCAGCGTCCAGGCCGGTCCGGAGATCTTCACCGGCAGTGGTGAGGTGGTCACGAACTCCTACTCGGTGACCGTCAACTGACGCGGCCATCGAAAGGCGTCATTGACCGAAACGGTTAACACTCTTTAAGATTCTGCTGCCTCGAGGAACCCACCCGTCCATCCGTACGCCCGTCCGGCGCCGACGACCATCGGCGCCGGACGGCGGCACGACGCCGTGATCCGCACCGGGAAGGCCCTCGATGTCCTCACCACGTCCACGCCCCCGTTCGGCCCTGGCCGCCGGTCTGCTCGCCCTGGTCACCGCCGGAGCGACCCTCGCCGTCACCCCGACCGCCGCACACGCCGTGGTCCTGCCGAACAACTTCAAGAGCGTCGGCTACATGCCGTCCTGGACCGGCAACGTCAACTCGGTCCAGTACGGCAAGCTCACCCACATCAACTACGCGTTCGTGCTGCCGAACAGCAACGGCACCCTGCGGCCGGTGGAGAACCCGAGCAAGCTCTCCTCGCTGGTGTCGCTGGCCCGGGCCAACAACGTCAAGGTCTCCATCGCGGTCGGCGGCTGGAACGACGGCGACGACAGCGCCTTCGAGGCTCTCGCCGCCAACGCCGGTACCCGCACCACGTTCGTCAACAGCCTGGTCTCGTTCGTCAACCAGTACGGCCTCGACGGCGTCGACATGGACTGGGAGTACCCGGACCCGGGCGCCTCGGCCGCCAACTACGCCCTGCTCATGCAGCAGCTCGGCAACGCGCTGCGCCCGCAGGGCAAGCTGCTGACCGCCGCCGTGGTCGCCGAGGGCTACTACCGCGACGGGGTGCCGACCTCGGTCTTCAACCACGTCGACTTCCTCAACATCATGGCGTACGACGGCGGCAGCCCCCACGCCAACTACGACTGGTCGATCAACGCGGTGAACGGGTGGAAGGCGCGCGGACTGCCGGCCGCCAAGGCCGTCCTCGGGGTGCCCTTCTACAGCCGGCCCGGCTACTACACGTACACCCAGCTGGTCGGCATGGACCCGGCCAACGCCAACCGGGACTGCACCACGGTAGGCGGCGTCCAGCAGTGCTACAACGGCATCCCGACCGTCAAGCGCAAGACCCAGTGGGCGATGGCGAACGCCGGCGGGATGATGAACTGGGAGCTGACCCAGGACACCAGCGGCTCGACCTCACTGGTCAGCGCGATCTACGACACCGTCATGGGTGGCGGCACCCCGCCGCCGACCGGCCGGACCGGGCCGATCACCGGCATCGCCGGCAAGTGCGTGGACGTGGCCGCCGCGAGCAGCGCCAACGGCACGGCCGTGCAGCTCTACACCTGCAACGGCACCAACGCGCAGAGCTGGACGGTGGCTTCCGGCGGCACCCTGCGGGCCCTCGGCAAGTGCCTGGACGTGGCCAGTGCGGGCACCGCCAACGGCACGCTCGTGCAGCTCTGGGACTGCAACGGCACCACCGCGCAGGTCTGGCAGGCCCAGTCCAACGGCACGCTGCGCAACCCGGCGTCGAACAGGTGCCTGGACGCCACCGGCAACAGCTCCGCCGACGGCACCCGGTTGCAGATCTGGGACTGCTTCGGCGGCGCCAACCAGGTCTGGCGCCTGCCGGCCTGATGCGCGTCGGGTGACACCGGGGGGTTCAGGAGGGATGATCCTGTCCCGAACCCCCCGGCCCGATCACGGATGCGGCGAGATGGCGGACGTCAGAGATCCAGCGGCGAGAGCCGTCTGGGGTCCCGCGATCCCGACCACTGACGGAACTTGTGGGTCGAGGCTCAGCCGCGGAGTTCCCAGCTTCCGCTCGCCACTTCCTCGTTCGACTGGCAGAAGACCGTCGAGACCGTGCCGCCAGGGCGCTTCCACGTGCCGTACCTGGTGGTGTAGTTCTCGCTGCCGATGCGGTAGCAGCGGGCCCTGGCGCGGTACTCGCCGGTGCCCTTGCTGCAATAGACCGCGTAGGTGTTCTGGTACTCCAGGTTGTACGCGCCCGAGCAGCCGCTCGGCGCGGCCTGGGCCGCGCCGGGAACCAGGACGAGTGCCGGTGCCAGCAGTGCGGCCAGGGCGCCCGTGCGCAGGCCAGCCTTCAGTGCGGTGTTCATGTGTACCCTCCGACGGATCGTCGATGGGCGCCCAACATTGAGTTGAGGAGCCCCCGTGATGGCTCGATCACCTGTTGTCGATGATCGAGGCCGACACTACAGCGATCCACGTGACTGCGCTGACCCGCTTCCGGGCGCTACGCGACCACCATGCTGCGGGCCTGGGTGAGGCCACCGACCATCTCCCGCAGCGCCGCGACGATCGACGTCTCGATCTCCGGACGCAGCCGGGAGACCGGGACGGAGATGCTCACCGCGTCCACCGCCGGGGACGACAGCGGCACGGCCATCGCGAAGCAGACGATGCCCTCGGCGTTCTCCTCCCGGTCGACGGCGTGTCCGGTCGCCCGGACGTCGGCCAGCGCGGCGTGCAGGGCGTCGCGGTCGCAGAGGGTGTGCGGGGTGAGGCGGGGCAGCGGCCAAGTCAGCATCGTGTCGACCGTCTGCTCCGGGTGCCCGGCCAGCAGGGCCTTGCCGAGGGCGGTGGCGTGCGCCGGCAACCGTCGGCCGATCGCGCTGTAGAGCCGCAGCCGGTGCACCGACTCCCGCTTGGCCAGATACACCACCTGGTCGCCGTCGAGCCGGCCGAGGTGGACGGCCTCGCCGAACCGGCGGGACAACTCGTCGAGGACGCCGCCGAGCAGACCGACCCGGTCGTCCCCGTCGAGATAGGCGGCGCCGACCCGCAGGGCCCGCAGGCCGAGCCGGAACCGGGTGCCGGTGTCGTCGGTCTGCACCCAGCCGCGAGTGGTCAGCGTGCGCAGCAGCCCGTGCAGGCTGCTCTTGGGAATGCCGAGGGCCCGTGCCAGGTCGCCCAGGGCCCAGGAGCGCGGCTGGTCGGCGAGCAGTTCGAGCAGGTCGAGGGTGCGCCCGGCCGACTTGACGGGCTGGAACTCCTCGGGCGCGGTGGGCACCGGCCCACTCTAGCGAAGCCGGTACGCCTCAAGTAAGGTCACGTACGTGACTAACGTTCAAGGATCTGAACAATCTGATCGCGGATCGGGACGACTCGACGTTGGACGGGTGCTGCCGGTGGTGGTCCTCGAGGACGCTCGGCACGCCGATCCACTCGCCTCGGCGCTGGTCAAGGGTGGTCTGTCGGCGATCGAGGTGACCCTGCGCACCGCCGCCGGGCTGGACGCGATCAAGTCGGTGGCCGGGCGCGGAGATCTCACGGTCGGTGCCGGCACCGTGCTCACCGCCGAGCAGGCCGAGCGGGCCGTGGCCGCCGGTGCCCGGTTCGTGGTGACCCCCGGTTTCGCCCCCGCGGTGGTGCGCTTCTGCCAGGAGGCCGGCGTGCCGGTCTTCCCCGGCGCGGCCACCGCGACCGAGATCCAGATGGCCGTCGACGCCGGCCTGGACGTGGTCAAGTTCTTCCCCGCCCAGCAACTGGGCGGCGCGCCGATGATCAAGGCGCTCGCGGCGCCGTTCCGCGACATCCGGTTCATCCCCACCGGCGGCATCACGCCCGCCGTGATCGACGAGTACCTTGCCCTGCCCGCCGTGCTGGCCGTCGGCGCGACCTGGATGGTGGCGGCGGACCTGATCGCCGGTGAGCAGTGGGACGAGATCACCAGCCGGACCGCCTCGGTGGTCGCGGCGGCGGGAGGTCGGGCATGAGCGAGCAGAGCGAGCGAATCATCGGGTTCAGTGCGGTGGTGCCTCGTGGTGGCACGCAGCGGAGCGGAGTGCCGGCATGAGCGAGCAGAGCGAGCGAATCATCGGGTTCAGTGCGGTGGTGCCTCGTGGCGGCACGCAGCGGAGCGGAGTGCCGGCATGAGC
>NZ_JBSFSO010000049.1:0-52398 GCF_053589795.1 Micromonospora sp. NPDC003241
ACCTCCATCGGGATACCTCATCCCACGGATCTACCCCAGCCCCAAGCCGTCACACAGACCACATCGGACGAACCTGACCATTCAAGATCTGTAGCGGGGAGATATCTGGCCGTAGATGACTACTCAGAGCTGATCCCTACCGGTGTCGTGTCGTGCATCGGCCGAGCTATAACGATGTGGTGGGAGCAACGCCGACCCTTGTCGTCATTAGCGGGCCTTCGGGGGCTGGCAAGACGACGCTCGCCTACCTGCTCGCCGGGCGGATCGGTTGCCCGGCGATCTGCCGGGACGAGATCAAGGAGGGCATGGTCCACGCGGCCGGCGACTTCATCGCCGCACCGAGCGACGAGCTGAGCCTTCGGACTCTGCCCACGTTCTTCAAGGTGCTGCAACTGCTGTTGTCCGCAGGTGTCACCACAGTCGCCGAGGCGGCCTTCCAGGACCGCCTCTGGCGCCCCGGCCTGCAGGCATTGATCGGTATCGCCGACATTCGGGTGGTGCATTGCCGGGTCGACGCGCAGACGGCCTTCGACCGCGTACAGCGACGGCAGGACGAGAACGCGATCCGGCGTGCCCACGCCGATGCGTACCTCGGTGACCATCAAACCCATGGCGTCGGTCACCACAGCTTCCAGTCAGTCCGGCTCGACGTGCCCGAGATCGAGGTGGACACCAGCGACGGCTACCGTCCTGGACTCGATGAGATCGTCGCCTTCGTGAACGCCGGGCGATGAGCTACCCGTGGTTACCTTGCACAACTTCGGAACTGACTGTCCACGGGAAATCCAGCTGGCCGCCGACAGCGACACCGACCCTCTGAGCTGGCTTCAGCGAGTGTAGACGGCACGTGAGCTGCCGCCTCACCACCGAGGGCGACCGCCGGCTACTCGCCTGGCGAGCGTGACGACCGTCGAAGAGCCGACGGCGTGTCGATTCTTCGTGTCGACGGTGTTCGACAGTCCCGGTCCCCGTCATAACTGTTCCGACGACATCGACTGCTGCGGCGTGGACGACCCGGTGACGACAGGTGACCCGACATCTGTGGAGTCGGCCTGACCGCAGCCCGGTGACGCGATTCCTCGTTCGCGTCACCTGCTCACAGGGGAGGCGGGATGCGAATCCGCACAGCTGTGGGCCGGACGGCACCGGCCCAGGCCGCCGTCGCCTCCGACGGAGGCGACGCGGGTTCGGACCATCGGCCGGTCCGCCCGGGGCTCGCAGCACGGCGGTGATCATCCGCTCGTGTGCGAGCCCTGGGGCGATGCCGGACCGCCTGTCACACCCTCTCGACGACGAAGGAGTACCCGCCGTGCAGCCCGTTCGTACACGCCACCGCCCTCTACTCATGTTTCTCAGACCGAATGCCGGACCGGCGTTGTCGGAGCGGCAGCTCGTGGCCCGCACCCCGACGGACGGAGGAACGGGATCGAGTGAGGAGATGTGGGGCTGGGCGGTGCGCCGGGAGTGGCGCGATGGTCGCCACGACCTGTTCGGGTTCACCGCCGACCGGCACACGGCCGACCGTGCCGTGGCCCGTGACCAGGGCTTCTGGCGTGTCGGGCCGGTGCGGCCCGCGGCGGTGTACGTGGTGGCGGCCAACGCGTCCGCGGTGATCGGGCATCCGGTGTCCGGCTGCGGCAACCCGTCCTGCCCCGACTCCCCGCAATGGGGTGAGCTGCGGTGACGGCGGGAGTGCAGGTGGCGTTGGCGCGTCGAACGGTGACGCCGTTCGGGTTGTGGGTGTTCGGGGCGCAGGCGTCCGCACCCTTGGTTGTTCTGGTCGGTGGTATCCCCGCGATCTACGCGACCACGGGCATCACCGCGCTGCCGCTGACGTATGTCCTGGTCGCGGCTGTGGTGGCGGTGTTGGCGGTGGGTTACACGGCGATGGCGCGTCAGGTCGGGCACCCGGCGGCCTACTACGGGATCCTCGCCCGTGGGTTGGGTCGTGGTTGGGGTGTGGCCGGCGGCATGGTCGCTCTGGTGGCCTACAACGGGATCCAGATCAGCCTGTACGGGCTGCTCGGCGCCACCCTCGCGGCTCAGATCGGCGGGGCCTGGTGGGTGTGGGCGGGCATCGCCCTGGTGGCGGTCGCGGCGTTCGGCCGCGCGCCGATCGTCCGCTCGACATGGCTACTGGCGGTCGTGCTGGTGGTGTCGCTGCTGCTCGTCGCCGTGTTCGTGCTGGCCGGTGCGGGGCAGGCGTCGGCCGGTGACGTGTGGGCGGGCTTCGACGTGGCGGGGTTGATGGTCGGCGGGATCGGCGGGGCGGTGGCGTTCTGCGTGGCCTCGCTGATGGGCGTCGACGCGCCGGGGTCGTTCGTGGAGGAGGCCGTCGACCGGCGGTCGGTCGGTCGGGCCACGGTCGTCGGCGCGCTCGTCCTGGGTGGGGTGTATGCGGTGGCGGCGTGGGCGATGGGCGTGGCCGTCGGCCCCACCGCCGTCGGCGAGGCGGCTGCGGCGGACGGCGATCTGCCGTTCACGATCCTGAGCCGGGCCGGTAGCGGGGTGGTGGCGCTGGCGGGAGTGATGCTGCTCCTGGCGATCCTCACCGCGAAGCTGTCCTTCCACGCCGTGGTCGCGCGGTATGTGTTCGCGATGGCGCGGGAGGGCGTGCTGCCGGCCCGGCTCGCGGGGGCCGAGGGCGGCACGCGGGTCAGCGCGCCGCGTGGCGGCTCACTGACGCAGACGGTCATCGCCGCGGTGGTGGTGGCCGGATTCGCGGCGGCCGGCGCGGACCCGGTGGGTCAGATGTTCACCTGGCTCTCGACGTTGGGTGCGCTGGGTCTGCTGAGCCTGCTGCTGGCCGCGTCCCTGGCCGCGCTACTCGCCCCACCCGAGGTGCGGGGTGAGCGGGCCGGCGTGTGGGAGTGGCGGATCGCTCCGGTGCTGGGCCTGATCGCGGGGACGGTGGTGCTCGCCGCGATGATCCTGAACGTCGGGAGTCTGCTGGGGGCCGCGCCCGGATCCCCGTTTCCGTTGTTGTTGCCCTTGATCATCATCGCCGCCGCGGTCGCGGGCGGGATGTGGGCCCAGTACGTGCGGCAGTCCCGGCCGGAGGTCTACGCCGGGATCGGTGACGGTACTCCGCAGCCGAACGCGGTGCCCGATGCCCTGAACATCTCGATCTGACGGGCCGACGATGATGACTCACGCGCACCGACCTCCCGGCCGTCCCGGCCACCCGGTCGACCCTCTGCATCCCGGCTGGAGCCCGGAGCACCGCCAGGTGCCCTCGCCCGCCGCGCACCGACCGCCCGCCGACCACGGACCCCGGCCCGACTACGGACCATCACCCGCATCCGGGTACCGGCCGCCACCTGGGCCTGGGTACGGGCCGCCGGCGGTCGCCTACGACCGTCTTCCGGAACCTCCACCCGAACCGCCCCAGCCGCAGCTGCCTGCAACGGATCCGCAGGCGACGGCAGCGGGAGAGGCGGAGGGTGGCTCGGAGGGTGAGTCGGACGCCGACCGCCGGTGGTGGGTGGAGCTGCGTCACCAGGTCCTCTACCGGTGCAAGGGCGTGAATCGGGGGCATCTGCTCGCCGCCGACGAGCGATACGGGACGCGGGAGGCCCTCGGCCCGCACGCGGTGATGCTGTTCTTCGCGGCGCCGTCGTCGACGGAACCTTACGGGTTCCGGCTACACACCGCCTACCGAATGTTCCTGGCGGCTCCCGAGTCGGAGAACCTCGTAGCCCTGTTGGCGGACCTGACGGCCATCGCCGTAGACAACATCTCCCACGCCAGGTCCCTGGGACGGTGGTGGCATCCACTGGGTCCGGAACGGTCGATGGTCAACGGCGGTGACATGACCCTGCCCACCGACGCGGTCTACGTCGGTGCCGGGGTGAGCACCCTCGACTCCGTCGACGGGTCGTGGCAGCAACTCGCCCGATCCCTGCGCAGCCCGTCCGGGACCGGCTCCGTCCGCTCGGCGTTCGACTTGAGAAGCGAGTGCTATGCGCTGCTGGTCGACGGCACGGCCATCAAGATCGACCGTGACCCGCACGCCCGCCTCGGCAGCTCCGGCGTGCGCAGCAGCAAACCCCTCGAAGTGCGCTGGGATCCGCTGTGGCACAACCCGCACCACGACCTCACCAGCCAGGGCGACGCCGACACCCGGCAGGTGTGGCACCACCTCGGCACCCTGCACGAGGTCCTGACAGCTCAACTGCGCCGGAAGCGGCCACGGTGACGTACACCTCGATCGCCGATCTGGCGGTGGCCGCCGATCTGAGCCGCGATGACATCGACGTCACCGCGGTCCTCGACCACCTCGTCGCCGACGCCGCAGCCACGGCACCGACCGCCATCGGGTACCCGGGCGCGGTCGACCTCGACCACAGCGCGGTCATCGCCCGCCTCGGGCACCGGCTGTGGAACAACATCGGCGACCCCGCCGACACCGGCGGGGTCACGCACACCCGGGTGCTGGAACAGGCGGTGGTCGCCTGGATGGCGGACCTATTCGAGATACCGGCCGGTGACCGGTGGGGCTACGTCACCACCGGCGGCACCGAAGGCAACCTGTCCGCCCTGGCCGCCGCCTACCGCCGCTGGCCGACAGCCCGGATCTACTACTCCACCACCGCCCACTACTCCATCCCCAAGATCGTCGACCTGCTCGGCGCCTACAAGACGGTCGTGCGGGCGCACCCGGACGGGGAGATGGACTACGACCACCTCGCCGAGCAACTGCGCAAGCGACGGCGATGGCCCGCCATCGTGGTCGCCACCGCCGGCACCACCATGACCGAAGCCGTGGACGACATCACCCGCATCCGCGCCATCCTCACCCACCACCCCACGGCCGGGCACCTGCACGTCGACGCCGCCCTGTCCGGGATCCCACTCGCCCTCGACGGCAAGCTGCGCTGCGACGACCTCGGCATCGACTCGATCGCCGTGTCCGGCCACAAGTTCCTCGGCGTGCCCACACCCTGCGGGGTGGTCCTGATCCGCGACCACGTCCGCAACCCCGCCCGACAACCGATCGCCTACACCGCCGCCGCCGACACCACCATCACCGGATCCCGCTGCGGCCTGGCCGCCGCCCTGCTCTGGCACGCCATCGCCGCCCACGGCCGCGAAGGACACCGATGGCGGGCCGCCGAAGCCCGCACCGTCGCCGCATACGCCGTCGAACAGATCCGCGCCACCGGCTGGCAGGCATGGCGGTACCCCCACGCCTTCACGGTCGTCCTCCCCACCCCACCCGAGACCGTCCGGGTCAAGTGGCTGCTCGCCACCGACGGACCCGCCAGCCACCTCATCTGCATGCCCGGCATCACCACCGCGCAGATCGACGCACTCACCGCCGACCTCACCGCCGCCATCAGGACACCGATCCCACGTCCCCGCACACCGCACACACCTGAGGTCACCACCGCGTCCTGACCTCGACCGGCGGACCGCTCCTGCCTCACCAGCGGCAGGCCATCGACGAAGCCGCCCAACTCGTCGACCGGATCCCACCGCCACGAACACCGCCACATGACCGATGCCGCCGGCATCACCAGACCAACCTCCGGAGGCCCCTATGACGCCCACGCCGCTGTCGGCACGCCCTGCCCCGGTTCACCGACTGCTCGACCCGGTCATCCGCAGAATCTTGGACCGGATCGACATCAGACCCGACCAGTCCGTGCTCGAAGTCGGTGCAGGTCCCGGGGAGATCACCGCCCACCTGGCACACCTCGTCGGCGACCACGGGATCGTCACCGCCGTCGACACCGACACCAGCCGACTCACCCCGACCAACGTCATCGACGTACAACAGCGTGACCTGGACCGGCACGTCCTGCCCGAGAAGTACGACAGATACCACCACGTCGTCGCCCGTCGCAGCACCACACCGCTACGCGACCCGGTGGACGTGTTGGAACAGATGATCGCCCGACTACGCCCCGGCGGCTGGCTGCTCCTCGCCGACATCCTGCCCTCCACGCCGAGGGTCTACCGGGCACCCGACGCCACCGACGACCACCTGATCGCCGCCGTCATGAACCGGATCCGACACACCATCGCCGGCAGCGACGAGGCAGGCACGTGGACGAGCAACACCGAGACCCTGCTGGTCAACCGCGGCATGACACAGCACTGCGTCCACATCGGCACCGAGACCTGGACCGGAAACCAGCCCGGTAGCCGACTCCTCGCCGACATCACCACCCACCTACACCCCGAACTGACCACCGAGTTCACCGACGACGACCTC
Organism: Micromonospora sp. NPDC003241; assembly: GCF_053589795.1. NCBI lineage: Bacteria > Bacillati > Actinomycetota > Actinomycetes > Micromonosporales > Micromonosporaceae > Micromonospora > Micromonospora sp. NPDC003241. The sequence goes on from NZ_JBSFSO010000049.1 coordinate 6,221, forward strand.
GACCGCTTCCGTGCCCTCATGGCCGATCCGCGCGTGCTCCTGGCCTCCTACACGCACCGGGTCATCCACGCCCGCAAGACCGACTGACACCAACGCCATGACGAACCGAACCCGCCTGCCCCGCCCCTGGCCGCGATCGTCAGCGGCGGCGCCGTCCTGCTGGCCACCGCATGCCAACCCACACCCGCCGACTACTGACCGGCCGCCAGCGGCGTCCCGGCCACCAACCGAAACTGCATGTGAGGTTGACGGCCACGTCCACCCGCGATCGGTGGCGGCCGAATCTAGTCGAGGCCGTCGAGTCACGTCTGCAAGATTCACGATCTTGTGGAGGCGGAGACTGTCGGCGTGGTCGACAGTCACCGCTCTCGCTTTACGAGTGCGCGCGCGGCTAGAGCAAAGACTCCGGGCAGGGCGGCAGGGATGAGTCCCATTAAGCCGGTGGCCAGCAGGATCCACTGGGTCACTCGGTGTCGTCCGTGGCTGTAAGCGACCGTCGCCCCTGCGGCTAGCACACTGACCATCAACAACCACACCAGCAAGACTTCGTCGAAACGATGGGGTAGCGCCTGCCCCCGCACCTCGCTGAACTCTTCCAGCGCTCCGATGGTCGCTAATGCCGACAAGCCGGACAAGCCAGTCAACGCAATCGTCAATAGTCGACGCGAGGTGTGGACAGCCATTCTCGCCCTCCTCGGCGACGGCGTGAACTCGGCGCTGCCAGTACACCAGCCGGGGCCCGCGTGGATCATCCACCGTCCGCACGAGGATGTCGGCAGATGCCACGCGGGCTCCGTCTGACCTGTCACATGCACCGCCCACAAGCGGCGAGCGCAGAACCATGCAAAAGAGCGAGGGTGCCCTTAGAGCACTGCAACATAGGGCTGTTCGCGCGCTGGCACGTCTTCTGGCAGATACCTTTCAGCCGTAGGCGACCGGTGAGTGGCGGGCGGGGGGTCGTCTAATGAAGCGGTCAATATGACGACGGCGCGCGACGCGCATACGTCGTCCGTGACGTGCGTAGGAGGGGGCAGGCCCCACTTAGCCGGTGACCTCTCAGTGATTCCTCAGTCGAGGTGCGAGCGGTCGCTGGTGTGGGGGTGGGTTGTGAGGCCGGGCAGTATCAGGGTGAGCCAGCGGGTACGGGTGGCGGGGGGCTGGTCGGTGGGGGCGGTGGAGACGAGGAGGTAGATGTCGTCGACGGTGATGTCGGGGTGGATGTCGCCTTCTGTCTGTCCGCTTTTGATCAGATTGAACAGTGCTGTGCTCGCGCGTTCTTCGGCGTCGGTGCCGGCGGGGTAGGCCCCGAGGGCGTGGGCGGCGGCCTTGACGGCGTGGTTGGTCGCGGATGCCTCAACGACGTTCGTGAGGAACGTGGTGATCTCGTGCAGGGCGGGTGCGCCGGAGGCGACACGGTGGCAGGCTGCTTCGGCATCGTCGGCGACCTGGCCGGTGTACTCGGCGATGACCGCCGCGACTAGGTCCGCCTTGTTCGGGAAGTGTCGGTAGAGGGTGCCGACGGCCACGCCGGCTGCGGCGGAGATCTCGTCCATACCGATGTCAGGGCCGTGGAGGGTGATCTGTTCCCGGGCGGCGTCCATGATCTTCCTGCGGTTGCGTACCGCGTCGGCGCGCGGCGGCCGGGCCTGTGTCACGGGCTCTCCAAGAAGGTGGGGCGCACACTTGCACTAACGTGAACGAGGGTTCATTATTGTTTGGTGAACCCATGTTCACCTTACCTGTGTGGGGGTTGGCATGACCAGTAAGACCGCGCTCGTCACCGGCGCATCGTCCGGCATCGGCGAGGCCGCCGCGCGGCGGCTGCAGGAACTCGGCTTCATCGTCTACGGAGCTGCTCGGCGGGTCGACCGCCTACAGCCGTTGGCCGCCCATGGGGTCCGGCCCCTGGTGATGGACGTGACTGACGACGAGTCAATGACCAACGGGATCACTAAGATCGTCACCGAGACCGGCGGCATCGACGTCTTGGTCAACAACGCCGGATACGGCTCCTACGGTGCTATCGAGGACGTGCCGCTTGACGAAGCCCGCCGTCAGTTCGAGGTCAACGTCTTCGGTGCCATGCGCCTGACCCAGCTTGTGCTGCCTCACATGCGTACGCAGCGCGGCGGCACGATCGTCAACATCACCTCCATGGGAGGAAAGATCCACACCCCGCTCGGTGGCTGGTACCACGGGACCAAGTTCGCCCTCGAAGCCCTCTCCGACTGCTTGCGCCTGGAAACCAAACAATTCGGGATCAACGTCGTCGTCATCGAGCCCGGAGGCATCCAGACCGAGTGGGGCGGCATCGCCGCAGAACACCTCAAGGACACCTCCGGCGACGGCGCCTACGCCACCCAGGCCAACGCCGTCGCCAAGAGCCTCAGCTCCGAGGCCAACGCTCGGCGCAACTCAGCGCCCACCGTCATCGCCGACGCGATCGGCAAAGCCGTCACCGCCCACCGCCCTCGAACCCGCTACGCGGTCGGCTTCGGCGCCCGGCCCCTCATCGCCGTCAGGGGCATCCTGCCCGACCGCGCCTTCGACACCCTCATCGCCCGCGCCAGCGGCGTACCCACCTGATCAGATCACCGGCCGTGATCTCCACAGAGTTCACGGTCTGCCCTGCGTGGTGGGGGTCGGCTGCGCGGCTCCCGTTGTCTTCCCGGTGTCGGTGTCATCCGGCTGTGGGCCCGTACTGGGTACGGGCCCACCGCCGTCGGTGGTCAGCTGGCAGAGGTGATCTTCACTGCTGGTTGAGGCTGCCGGTGTCGCCGTACTGCGCGAGGACGGCCAAATGAAACAGGACCTAGCACCCCAGCGTGCTCGCGTCGCCTGGGTCGACACCCAGGGTGGCGGCGAATCGCCGGTACGCGTCGACTCGAGCCTGTACCAGGGCGGTGTTTCGGCCGCCACACTCCAGGGCGCCGTTGATGGCGCTGATGGTCCCGCCGAATCCTTCTCCGCCGGTGATCGCGGCGTGCGCGGTCACCGTGCCGGCACCGCTCTGCGTCATCCAGAACCACAGGGCGGTCTGCCATGCGACAGAGGCATCGTCGCGCACCAGGTCCGGCTCGTTGAGCAGGTCGAGACCGAGCGCGTCGCCCGCCGCCTGGTAATTGGTGTTCCAGCTGAGCTGGATCGGCCCGCGCCCGTGGTAGGCGGTCTGGCCGGCGGGACATCCGTAGGGCTGGCCGGTGTCGCAGTAGTTGCCCCAGGCGGTCCGATCGATCTCCTCGACGTGCACGAGTCCGCCGGACTCGTGGTCGATGTTGGCCAGGAAAGCGGCCAGCTCCCGCTTCCGGGTGCGCTCGTCGCCCGTCGCGGCGAAGGCCGGGAACTTCGCCATCGCGTCGGTCAGCCCGGCGTGGCTGTAGATGGGGTTCCGGTTGGGGAACATTGTCGCGAAATCCGCCCCGCTGAGCAGTGACGTTTCCGCCTCCGAATCGTCAGCCGGGCCCGCCGACCCGGGCGGGGCGGGGTCCGAGGACGCGGGCGACCCCGACGCCGAACGGTCGGTGGTGTAGCGCGCGAAGAGGCCGCGGATCCGAAACGGGTAGCTGTCCAGGGCGAGGACGGGCATGCCGCCCTGGGCCTTGACCGCTTCCAGTCCGATATCCCACGCCATCAGGGTCAGGGTGAGGTGGTCACCGACGACCATCTTCGCGTCCAGCAGCCGCTCGGTCTCGTCGGCGAGGTGGCAAAAGTACCGGGCGTGGGCGTGGATCGAGTCCGCCGGGTCGAGCGCCGAGGTTTCGCCGTTGTCGTCGTCGTCCTCGCCGAATCTGCTGAACACGTCGGGCGTCAGCTGTGAGAGTCCCGCCCGGCCCTGCGGGCCCTTCTTCGCCGCGTCGAAGTCCGAGGCGTACTCGATCTGCGCGGCGATGATCACGGGCGTGAGCAGGTCGCACTTCTTGGCCGCGGCCCTGATCGGCGCGACGAGCTCCTGATCCGGCACGCCCGCCCCGGCGAAGGTTCCACGGCCGTCGCCGCCAGCGAGTTCGATGAGGACGCTGCCGCCGCCCGGCCCGCCGCTGCCGGACGGGTCCGGCGGGTACGAGGTGAGCTGCGACCCGCTGGCCATGCTGAGGATGACGACCAGGACCACCAGGGCCAGCGCCGCCAGGACCACCAGCGGGAACATGCCGATCACCGAGATGATCATCCAGGCCAGCTGCGACGTGTCGAACCCGATCACCGACTTCTGGGCCTGCCGGGCCGCCCGCATCGTCCGCGACGCCATGTCGGTCAATCCACCGGGCGTGGTTCGCGGCGGTGCCAGGCCGACACGGCACGTTCGGTGATAGCCCGTACCTCGGCCTTGGCCGCCGCGGCGATCGGGCCCGCGTTCGGCTCCCGGTACCAGGGGCGCAACCGGATCAGGGCGGGCCGGACGCCGGTGGCCAGCAGCAGGGCGGTGCCCTTGGGCAGTGCTCGAATCTTGTCCGCCGGCAGCACCTGCTCCTGCCGGTACGACACCGATCGGGACGAACCGTCCTTGGAGCTGGAGTAGCTGGGAGTCCGTACGTCGTGCTGCCCGACCAGCCGGGCGACCTTGTCGACGAAGTCGGCGTCGTCGAGCCCGGCGCCGAGCAGCTTGATGGTGGCGGCACTCCAGAGCGCGTCCATCCCCGCCTCGCCCCAGACCCGCACCCCCTGCCGGTAGCTCTGTAGCAGGGTCACCACGCTGATGCCCCGCGACCCGAGGTGGCTGTAGAGGTCGGGCAGATCGGAGATCCGACACACGTTGGCTGCCTCGTCCAGCATGACGGTGTCATGGGCGGGTCCAACCGCCCGCTCATCCGCTCGGCGGCGACCACACCGGATCGGATCACCACGTCGGCCAGCCCGGCGATCACTCCGGCGCGATGGTGGAATCACGCCGAGGCGGTGGCCCAGCTACACGCGCTCTGGATGGCCTGGGAGGAGATGACCGGCCACCAGGGCGGACCGTTGGGCCCGGCGAACTGGCACCGGGACTACCTGGGTCCGGTGATGGAAAGCCTCCGTGACCCGGCTGGCCCCTTCGGGGGGTGCAAGACCGGATCGCACCGGGCCAAGACTCCCCCCGCCGTAGACGCGTTCCCGATCAACCAGTGAGGGCGATTCCGCGGCGGCCGTTCCGCACGGCCGCCGCAGAACCGTCACGGCAGACACGCGATCGCCGTCGAGACCACCGGCGGGGCGGGTCCTGGACGAGGAGTGGGCCGAACCACGGCCTGGTAGATGCATCTCCGGCACGATGCCGCACTACGATGCCCCGCATGCGGAGGGAGACCGGAGTGATCGCGGCGGTGGCGTCGTACGTCGACATCGTCGATCCGAACCTGCCCGACCTGCGGATCGTGACCTCGTCCCGGCCGGGCGGCCCCGTCTCGGTCGAGGCCGGCTGACCTGATGAGCCCTGGTGGCACCGATGCGAGCCTGCTGGAGCTGGTGGTCGGCTTCCTCGTCGCGGTCTCGGTCATCGCGGTGATCACGATGATCCTGCGTCGCCGCAGTGGCCGCCAGGACCTGCTGGGCACCCAGGTACGCGAGATGCAGGCGCGGGCCGCCGCCGCTGCCTCTCCGAATGCGGACACCCGCCTCCGGGACGCGGCCACCAGGATCGCCGAGGCCCGCAGTCACGACGCCGCCTCCCGCGCCCCTTCTGACGCCCCTTCTGGCGCGCTGACCTCTGATACGCCTGCTACGGATGCGGCGTCAGACGCCGCATCCGCAGCACCCGGAGCGGGTTTTCCAGATGCCACGGCGGTGAACCGGTCGGCCCCGGACACCACTGCTCCACCGCCCGGGTGGCCATCGGCACCCGCCGGGAACAGTGACGCGATGGCCGACGCGTTCACCTGGCTCCGGATCGCGGCACTCGTGGAAGCCGGGCAGCGCGAGCAGGCGATCGAGCTGCTCGGCAGCACGATGGCCATCTCGGCAGACGAGGCGGAGATGCTCGTCGACGGCCTGAACGACGCGGGCGGCGAGCAGCGCCCCGACTGACCCACGTGTCGTCCGGTCGGTGATGCGCCGGCGCTGAAAGCAGACCGGCTCGCCCACCACCAAGGGCAAAGGAGTGCGGTACGCGACGAGGTCAGGCGATCGAAACCCTGATTGTCGCGGCAGTGGTCAGACCAGCAGACTCTCCCGCATCCGCGCGCCCAGGTTGATCCCGCCGACCACTCGGGGACCGGACGGATCGTGGACGTCGAGCGTGTTGTTGCGGCGCATCACCTCGCGGACCGAGGGCGGCAGCCGGGGCGGGTCGTCCATGGCCGCGAGGACCTGACCGGCGGTCGAGATCAGTCGATCGGCCAGGGCTGCGGCATCGGTGTCCACCCGTACCTGGCCGTGCTCCATGCCGACGGTGGTGAGGTCGAGCACCTCGAACACGCGGGTGAGGAGCGGGTTCGGGTCGGTCACCTTGTCGAGTCGAGGTGCGTGGCTGCCGACCACCGCGACGGCGGCGGTCACCTGCGCGTACGGGTGGAGGCCGCACGGCAGCCCGACGAGGGGCCACCGCAGTGCCGGTCCGGCCTCTTTCCACAGCGGCCGGTAGTTGCGGCGGTGCACCAGGAGCCGCCGGCCCGTCCGTCGGTACACGTCGTGGGCCTGGGCCTGCAGGTGCGTGTGGGCCTCGTCGGCGGCCTCGCTGACGATCCGGGCCGCCACCACCAGGCCGTCGTCGTCGTTCAGCATCCGGGTGATCGCTTCGACCTGTTCCGGGAACCGGGCCTGCGAGCCCGCGCCGTACCGGTGCCGCACGTCCCGCAGCAGTGCCTGCTGCCGCTCTGGATCGAGCTGGACTCGCCTGCTACCCAGCAACTGCCGGAGCCAACGCATCTCGCCTCGTTTCAGCCGCTGCGGACCGCGGCAATGCTAGTGCGTCGGACGCCCCTCGCATCGTCTGGGGTGCTGGGGACTCGCCGACCTTGACGGCGATGTGCGCATATCCGGGGTTCTGTGGGGATCGGACTCGAACGCTCCGGTGTGGTGGCGGGACTGTTGCTTCCCGCGACCACACCGGAGCGACTTTCGAGTCTGGTTGCCGAGTTCGAGAGGCCGGCCCGGCACGGGCCGAGTGTCAGGTGAGGTGTCGTGCGAGCGATTCACCTTCGACGTCGAAGGTCGGCACGACCTTCTGCATCCAGCGGGGCATCCACCAGATCCGCCGGCCGAGGATGAGCATGACGGCCGGAACGATCAGCATGCGGACCAGGAAGGCGTCGACCAGTACGCCGATGGCCAGGGCGAAGCCGATGGTCTTGAGGATGATGTCGTCGGTGAGGGTGAAGCCCGCGAAGACGCCGACCATGATGAGCGCTGCGGCGGCCACGACGCGGGCGCTGTGGGTGAAGCCGTCGATGACCGCCTGGCGTGCCGGGGTGCCGTGGACGTACGCCTCCCGCATGCGGGTGACGAGGAAGACCTCGTAGTCCATGGCCAGGCCGAACAGGATGCCGGTGAGCAGGATCGGCAGCAGGAACAGCACCGGACCCTCGGTGTCGAGACCGACGAGTTCGTTGAGCCAGCCCCACTGGAAGACCGCGACGGTCGCTCCGAGGGAGACGCCCACGGAGAACAGGAAGCCGAGCGCCGCCTTGACCGGTACCCAGATCGAGCGGAACACGGCGATGAGCAGGATGAGTGCCAGCCCCACCACGACGGCGAGATAGAGCGGGAACACCTCGGTCAGTTCGTTGGAGATGTCGACGCCGACGGCGGTGACGCCGGTGACCAGGGCGCGGGCTCCGGTCTGGTCGGGCAGGTCGGAGAGCGTGGCCCGGATGCCGGCGACGAGGTCCTTGGTCGACTCGTTCGCGGGGCCGGACTGGGGGATCACCGTGAGGGTCGCGTACTGCGTCGTGCCGAGCTGCTCTGCGAAGGCCTGCTGTGCCTCGGGGGTGTCACTGGTGACGGGCGGGATCACGGCGGTGATGTTGGAGTCGTCCTCGGCGGCCAGTGCCAGCAACCGCTCGGTGGCGGTCCCGACTGCGGCGGCCGGGTCGGTGGCCTGCGCGGTGTCGATGACGACGAGCAGCGGCCCGTTGGCGCCCGCGCCGAAGTTGTCGGCGATGAGGTCGTAGGCGACCCGTACGTCGCTGCCTGCGGGCTTGGTGCCGTCATCCGGGAGTGCGAGCTGGAGGGAGGCCACCGGGATGGAGGCGACGACGGCAGCCGCGATGCCGGCGACGAGCGCGGGCCAGCGGACGCGGGCGAGACCTTCGATCCAACGGCGACCGAGGGTACGTGAGGTGCCGGAACTCCGGCCGGTGTCGGTGTCCTCGGCGGCGGCGGCGATCTGCTTCTTCACCACGCGGGCGCCGGCGAAACCGAGCAGTGCGGGGAGCAGCGTCAGTGCGATGAGGACGGCGAGCGCGACGGTGAACGCGGCACCCAGCCCCATCTCGGTGAGGAATCCGATGCCGCAGAGGGCGAGGCCGACGAGAGCGATGATGACGGTGAGGCCGGCGAAGACCACTGCGGAGCCTGCGGTGCCGACGGCCCGGCCGATCGCCTCCTCCAGCGGGCGTCCCTGGCGGACCTCGGCCTGGTAACGGGAGAGGATGAACAGCGCGTAGTCGATGCCGACCGCGAGCCCGAGCATCGTGCCGAGCGCGGGGGTGGTGGTGCTCAGCTCGACGAAGCCGGTGAGGGCGGCGATGGAGGCGGCACCGATTCCGACGCCCACCAGCGCGGTCAGCAGCGGCATCCCGGCCGCGACCAGAGACCCGAGGGTGAGGGCCAGCACGACGAAGGCGATGGCGATGCCGATCAGTTCGGCGATGGCGCCACCGATCTCCACACCGAGTACGTCTCCGCCCACGGTGGCGGTCAGTCCGGCCCGCTCGGCGACGTCGCGGGCGGCCTCCAGCGCCTCCCGGTCCGAGGTGGTCAGGTCGACCGCGCCGCGGGAGTAGCTGACCGAGGCGAAGCCGGTACGCCCGTCCTCGGAGATGGCCCCTGCCTGGAACGGGTCGACGACCGACCGGACGTTCTCGCTCCTGAGCGCGGCGAGCGAGTCGGCCACGGCCTGCTGGTTGGCCGGGTCTGCCAACGTCTCGCCGTCCGGGGCCTGGAACACCACCCGCGCCGTCGCGCCGTTCGGCACGGCCTCGGGGTCCCGCTCCCTGATCAGGTCGAACGCCTGCGTCGACTCGATGCCGGACAACTCGAAGCCGTCATTCGTCTTGCCGGACAGGGTCGTCGCACCGAGCGCGACGGTGAGGAGCAGCAGGGCCCAGATTCCCGCCACGGTCCAGCGGCGTCGGAACGACCAGCGTCCGAGCCTGAACAAGTGCCATGCCATGCCGTCTCCTCCTGCGTCTCGGTGAACAGGTCCCGCGTGGCCACCTCGCACGGCTCCCGCCGACGAAGTGCGACCTCACGGCCTGTCGTGCCGCAGACGCTAGCACGAAAATATCCGACTGGATATTTTCGTGGTCGTGGTCATAGGATCGGGCAGGCGGCACACCATGCCGACCGCCGATCGCTCTGGAGGTGGGCCATGACCGACCCGGAAAAGCGGGACAGCTCGAAGCGGGGGCCGTACGCCAAGGGGCTCGCGCGGCGGCAGCAGATCATCGACGAGGTGCTGGCGGTCTACGACCGGCTGGGATACGAGGGCACCTCACTGCGCGCCATCGGCGAGGCGATCGGCGTGACACATCCGGTGCTCAAACACCACTTCGGCACTCGCGAGCAACTCTTCATCGAGGTGCTGCGGGAACACGACCGCCGCTTCCTCGAGACCGCGTACGACGGGGATGCCAGCTTCGTCGACCTGATCCATCAGTCGGCCGAACACAGCATGCGCGTACCGGGGCTGATGTCGTTGCTGAACAGCATGGTGGCCCACGCCCTGGAGGCCGGCAACGAACGCTCGCGCGCCCACTTCTCCGAGCGGTACGCCGACCTGCGCGACCAGATCAGCGGTCTCCTCGCCGAAGGCCAGGAGGCCGGGGCCGTACGCACGGACATCCCCCTGGACCAGGCGGCCTCACTCCTCCTGGCGGCGGCCGACGGCCTGGGCACCCAGTGGCTGCTCGACGGGAGCGCCGACATCAAGAGCGGCCTGCTACTGCTCCAACGTCTCCTCGCACCACCGGACCAGCAGGTGACTCGGGCCGACGCTCCGGTGTGAGCTCCGTCAGGGTGGCGGCCCGGCTGTCACCGATCCTGTATGACGTCCAGACCCTCGGGAGTCGTGATCTGGCGCCACCCGAAAGCCGCCAGCGTCACATCGGTTCGTGCGCCGAACACGTGAAGGAGGTCGGGGAGCCAACCTTCCTCGAAGCGGACCGCCGTCGTCTGGAACACCTCAGCCGGACGTAACCCGAGGTTAGTGGCGGCCGTGTGCGGCAGCGCCAGAGAAACCATGAGGTCTCGGTCGTCGCCGGGATCGACGGCCGCACCGAGCGCCATCGACAGAAGCCCGTCCCGCAGGCGATCGATGGAACGTTCGCGCATCGCGAGCACGACCATCCGACGGCCGTACGAGACGAGCGCGACCCCGTCGGCATCATCGATCTCGGCAATGAAGGTCGAGTCGATCGTGGTCGGAGCTCGATCGAGAATCCGACGCGCGGCAGGATCCGTAGGACGGTGGGGTTTGCGGCCAAGGACCTGGGCTGCCATGTCGACACCGTACTCGTGAGGTCCATCTATCCGCGCTCCCCGCGCTCCCGGATCGAGGCCAGGACGCCGGCCATTATCGGTGGCCCCGCCACCCCGCGCCGGCCTATCTTGCAGCGAAGACCGCCTCCCTGCGACTGCCACCCGAGAGGACATCACCCGCGTGACCCCGCCCGCTCTGTAGACCTGACACCGCTCCGTGCACCGGTCGCCGACCTCGCCGTCGGCTCTCTTTCCGTGCCTTCCGTCAGGTCTTCAGAGGGATCATGTCTACGCGTCCTCTCATCGTGCCGTCCGCCATCGGTCTACCTGTCCGGCTCTCACCGCCGACGATTCCCGATGGTCACTGTCAATCCGACACCCCCTCCGCCCTCGTCATTCATGGCCTTCCCGAACCGCTGATCGTGCGGTGGCGCCGGGGAGAGCGGGAGAGGTTCACTCGTCCGGTGCGAAGCCGCCGCCGAGGGCCCGAGCCGGGGCGAGAGCTGCGGTGGCCTCGCCCGGCGCTGCATCACGCCTCGGTCCGCGCCTGGTCGCGGGTCGCCGAGCGCGACCGATGGCCGGGACCGGTGCGGTTCCGGCGCCGGAGGTGAACGCCTCAAGCGGTCGATCCGACCCTGGCGTGCGCGGGTGCTGCGACCGTGTCGGGCGCTGGCCTGCGCCGCATCGTCGGTCCTGACCTGTTCCGAGTAGTGCGGCCCATTTGTCCGATGGCGATCCAGGCTGCCGCGTTGGCCAGCAGGAGGTGGGTAGATCTGTTGTCGTTGGGGCGACAACAGATCTACCCACCTTCGGCGCATCCGGCCCTGTGGGCGGGAGTGATGAGTTGTCGCGCCCGCGCCCGTCATACCTACGTCAGGACTCGACGAGGCATGAGGATGGCGTGATGGACGAGCAGGTCATGAGCGGTCTGGGTGAGGTCGACGAGTCGGCGTTCTCGGGGCTGGCGGAACGGCACCGTCGGGAGCTGCACGTGCACTGCTACCGGATGCTCGGATCGTTCGAGGACGCCGAGGACACCGTGCAGGAGACGTTCCTGCGGGCCTGGCGAAGGCGGGAGACCTTCGAGGGACGGTCGACGTTCCGGGCCTGGCTGTACCGCATCGCCACCCACGCCTGCCTGGACCTGCTCGCCAAGCGCCGCCCGGAGCCGGCGATCGGCGGCGAGGTGCGCTGGTTGCAGCCCTACCCGGACCGGCTGCTCGACGAGTTGACCGCCGCAGGCGCGGACGAGCCGGAGGCGGTCGCCGTCGCGCGGGAGACGATCGAGCTGGCGTACCTGGTCGCGGTCCAGCATCTCGCGCCGCGCCCACGGGCCGTGCTGATCCTGCGGGACGTGCTCGGCTGGCCGGCGAAGGACGTCGCGGAACTCCTGGGGGACTCCGTCAACTCGGTGAACAGCGCGTTGCAGCGGGCCCGCGCCGGAATGCGGGAGCACCTGCCCGCCGAGCGCCAGGACTGGACCGGCGGCGAGGAGGACGCCGGCACACGCGAGCTGGTACGCCGTTACACCGACGCCAGCGTGGCCACGGACATCGGCGGGCTCACCGCGCTGTTGCGGGAGGACGTCCGCTGCTCGATGCCGCCCACCCCGGGCCTGTACATCGGCCGAGACACGGTGGTGAAGGACTGGGTCGACAGCGGCTTCGAGGACATGACGAATCTGCGCGCCGTCCCCACCTCGGTGAACCGGCAGCCGGCCATCGGCTTCTATCACCGGAGGGAGGGAGGAAGCGCGTACCTGCCGCTGACCATCGACGTCCTGCGCATCAGCGGCGGGGTGATCACCGAGATCATCACGTTCCACGCCGACCTGTTCCCCCGGCTCGGCCTGCCGACGTCGCTGCCGGCGGACGACACCGAGCAGCCACGGTCCTGATCCGGCGCGCAACGAGAAGAGGAACGACATGAGCAGCACACCTGACGCCGGGGTCGTCGCCGGTCCGGCAGCGGACCGCCCCCGACGTACCCGTCGATTCGGCCGACTCGTCGGCATCGGTCTCGTCGCCACGCTCGCGGCGATGGTCGTGACCACCCTCGCCGCCGCGCTCGCCCGGGTCGTGGGCGTCGACTTCGAGCTCCCCGACGGTGGCGAGGCGATCCCGTTGGGCGGGTTCGCGGTGGTGACCGGCTTCTTCTCGGTCGTGGGCGTCGTCATCGCCGTCGCCCTGCTCCGCTGGAGCGCCCGTCCCGCCCGACGATTCCTGTGGACGACGGCGTCGCTGACCGCGATCTCGATGATCCCACCGTTCCTGACCGGTGGAAACGTCGCGACCACCGCCGCCCTCCTCGGGCTGCACCTGGTCCCTGCGGCGGTGATGATCCCCGTCCTCACGCGAGAACTCCGGCGCTGCTGCGGGTGATACTGGTGAAGAAGGATCGCGTCACGAGCCGAGGAATCCCATGTCCGACGCCATTCCCACCGACGACCGGCGACGGTGGACCGACCGAGCGCGTAAGGTCACCAGGCTCGCTGAGCAGGACGCCCAGGCCCGTGGACACGATCACGTCTCCCCGCAGCACTACCTGTTCGCACTTCTGACCGAAGGCGAGAGCGTCGGTCTTCGCGTGCTGGTGTCGATGGGCGTTCCGGTGGACACCCTGGGCGCGGAACTCGACCAGCAACTCGGTCATGCGGGTGGCGGGAGCAACCGGGCACCCACTCCCACGACCCAGCTCGATCAGGCGTTGCGGCTGGCGCACACCGAGAGCAAGGTCGCGGGCGCAGGCTTTCTATCGACGGAACATCTCCTCATCGGTCTCGCCTGCGACGCCGGTGTCGGCGCGGCACTCGCGCGGTGGGACGCCACGCCGCACCGGATCCGCGCCCAGATCCACGAATTCCTGAGCGCGTTCTCGCGCGGGTGCCCGCCATCGCGGGAACGGCGCACGGAGCCGGCCTTCGACGTGCCGGACGACATACGCGAACTCGGTGAGAGGATCGACCGACTCCGGCAGGAGAAGGAACGTGCGGTCGACGCTCAGGACTTCGAGGCAGCTACCGAGATACGCAGTGCTGAGAAGGACATCCTTCGTCGACGGGCCGACCGGATCCGTGAGTGGTCGAGCCAGGTCGACACCGTGACCCTGGCCCAGGAGTTCGTCGCCCTGCACGACCGGATTCGCCGGAGTCTTTGACGGCGATCCGCCGAAACGCGGTGAGGTAGAACGACCTCGGATAGACCTCCTGGACGGCACTGGTTCCGCCAGGGTGTATGCGGCGGGCATGCAAGGTGGCATCTTCCTGGGAGTACTGGGACCAGGCTGTTGCCGGACCGGATACCTACCGTGGTCGACATGGCGAATTCGAGACTCGGGGGCCTGTTCAGCGCGACCTGCGGCGTCCTGTTGCTCGTAGGTTGCTCCGCCGAGGCGGGCAGCGGTGGTGCCGCTTCCGACGACGCGACGCCGCACTCGGCGACTGCCGCACCGACCGCGACGCCGTCCGCTGCGACGCCACCGGCGGGCGCCGGTGACGTGTCGCCGCATCCGTACGTCGGGATGTGGGTGACGGCCGACGGCCACATCCGGCAGATGCTGCTGCCGGACGGCCGGTACGACGAGGCCCGGGGCGAGCGGGAGAGCGCCTACACGGGTTCCTACCAGGTCGTCGGGACCCGGATCGAGTACGTCGACGACACCGGTTTCAGCGCGGACGGCACCTTCGACGGGGACGTCCTGCACCACGCGGGATACGTCTTCTATCGCGAGGGCAGCGACGCGCACCGGCAAGCGAGGGAGGAACGAGGATGAAGGACAGCGTGACGCAGCACAGCCGGCGGGTGCTCCTGACGGCAGGGATGGCCGGTGGCCTGACGGCCCTGGCCGGGGTCGGTGCGGCCTCGGCGGCCCCGGCTCAGCGGGACGGTGGGCGTGGCCCCGGGAAACCGGGCGAGGAGGGCCGCAACCGGGCGGCGGTCTTGCGTGCCTTCGCCCGGCAGAACGCGGGCGGCGACATCTACGAGATCCTGCACGACGACGTCCGGTGGACGATCGTCAACGGTCGTACCTACACCTCCAAGGCGGAGTTCCTGGCGGAGGGTTCGGCACCGATCCTGGACCGACTGTCGTCGATCCTCAGGATGACGATCAAGGACATGTGGACCGACGGGGACACCGTGATCATCCGGTTCGAGGGTGACGCGACGGCCATCGACGGCGTCGACTACCACAACGAGTACTGCTGGATCTGGCAGCTGCGCGGCGGCAAGGTGGTGCGGTGCCACGCCTTCCTGGACATGATCGCGGTGCGGCAACTCGTCGAGCGCATCGAACTGCCGTGAATCGGCGGTACGAGCCCGGGGTCAGCGGAGCCAACGGCTGACGGCCAGGGTGCCCAGCAGCCGCAGTGCCTCGGCGCTGCGGCTGTGCGGCTCCGCCCGGTACACGATCAACTGCTGGCCGGGCGCGTCCCGTACGTCGAATGCGTGGTAGGACAGCGTCAGCTCGCCCACCGCGCCGTGCCGGAACGTCTTCGCCTCGTGCGTCTTGCCCTGCACGTCGTGCCGCCCCCACAACCTGCGGAACTCCGGGCTCGCGGCACCCATCTGCTCGACCAGTTCCCGCGCCCGCCGGTCGTGCGGGTCGTGGCCGAGGGCCAGACGCAGGTTCGCCACGCACGCCTCGGCGGTACGACGCCAGTCGGCGAAGAACGTCGTCCCGGCCGGGTCGAGGAAGGCCATCCGGACGAGGTTGTCCGCCTCGGCGAAGTCCGCGTAGAACGCGTCGGCCAGCGCGTTGCCGGCCAGCAGGTCGAGTCGCCGGTCGATGACCACGGCCGGGGTGTCCGGCCAGGCGTCGAGCAGTTCCCGCAGGCTCTGCCCGACCTGCGGTCGAGCGGGAGTCGGCGTATTGCCGGGTGAGAGCCCGGCCAGCCGGAAGAGATGGTCGTGGGCGTCCGGCCCGAGGTCGAGCGCCCGGGCCACGGCGGCCAGCACCGACGAGGACGGGTTGCGCTCCCGGCCCTGTTCGAGCCGGGTGTAGTAGTCGACGCTCACCCCGGCCAGCACCGCGACCTCTTCGCGGCGCAGCCCGGCGACGCGTCGGGTGCCACTGGAGACGAGGCCGACGTCGCCCGGGGTCAACCGGGCGCGTCGGGCGGTGAGGAACGCCCCGAGCGCGGTCGTCGGCATGCCACCAACGGTATCCGCGCGGGCTCCGGCCAGGCAGGGTGCGGCACACCCTGGTTCGGTCCGGCCTGGCTGCCGACTCCGCCGCCGGTGACGGTGGAAACACGAAACCCCACCCCAGGAGGTACGCCATGAGCAGCCCCATGCTCGACGAGGCGGTACTGGCGGAGATCGCCGGGAACACCGGTGACCGGCACCGGCCACTGATGTTCGTCAACGCCGCCATCCACACGCTCGACCCGGTGATCGGTGACTTCGCCACGGCTGACCTGTTGGTCGGTACGAACGAGATCGTCGCGGTCGGCACCGGCCTGCACACCGCCGCCGAGGACGACGCCGCGATCGTCATCGACTGCACCGGCCTGGCCATCGTGCCCGCCGTCGTGGACGGTGTCGCCGTCGCCGGCCTGCGCGTTCGTCCGGCCGACCGGGTCGGCGCGCTCACCCCCGGAAACCCGGCCACCTTCGCCCTGATCGCGGGCCCGACCTCCGGCAGGTCCGTGCTGGAGATGATCGTCTGGCGTCCGGAGCAGGCCGCCGCGATCGTCGTCGACGGCGAGATCGCACTGGTCAACGGACGTCGGCTCACGCCCGCCCCGATCGAGCCCGAGCCGGGACCACGATCGGTCGAGAGCCCCTACCTGGGCATGTGGATCGACGAGACCGGCTTCCTGCACCAGGAACTCACCGCCGACGGTCGGTACGACGAGACGCGGGGCGGCCGACCGCACGCGTACCAGGGGGCGTTCTGGATCGACGGCGACCGGATCGTCTACCGCGACGACCTGGGCTTCTGGGCGTACGGCCGGTTCGTCGACGGGGTCCTGCACCACGCCGGTTACGTCCTGCGCCGCCGGTGAGGCGCAGACAACGAAGGGAGAGTTCGATGATGTTGTTCAGCGGCGGCACGGTCGTCACCATGGACCCGGCCATCGGCGACCTGGAACGGGGTGACGTGCTGGTCCGCGAGGACCGGATCGTCGCCGTCGGCCCGGATCTGCGGTCTCATCCGGAGGCGGTGGGCGCAACCGTGGTCGACACGACCGGCCGGATCGTCAGTCCCGGATTCGTCGACACCCATCGGCACGCCTGGCAGGCGCAGATGCGCCGCAGCATCCCGGACGTGACCGACCTGGGGGCGTACGTGATGTCGACGCTGGCCGGGATCGCACCCGTCTACACACCCCACGACATGTACGTCGGCACCCGGCTCGCCGCGCTCACCGCCCTCGACGCCGGCATCACCACGATGCTCGACTTCTCGCACAACTCCCGTACGGCAGCGCACTCGGACGCGGCGATCGAGGCGCTGATCGACACCGGTATCCGGGGCGTACACGCGTCCATGGGACCGCACTTCGGCGAGTGGGACCGCCAGTGGCCGGGCGACCTGGCCCGGTTGTGCGGGGCGTACCAGGGGGCGAACGGTGGCCTGGTGACGCTGCGCCTGGCGGCGTTGGCCACCGACGAGATCGCCGGTCCGGCCCTGGCCTACGGGCCGGAGTTGGCGGCGGTCGCCCGCGATCTCGACCTCGGGGTCAGCGTGGACGCGGTGTTCGGCGTGCCGTCGTCGGCGGCGATCCTGCGCTGGGCCGCCGCCGGACTGCTCGGCCCGGACCTGACCCTGATCCACGCCACCGGGCTCACCTCGCAGGCGTGGCAGGCGATGGGCGACGCCGGGGTCACGGTGTCGCTGGCGCCGACCTCGGAGGCGCAGATCGGCCTGGAGACGGCGGTACCCGCGATCGACGAGGCGCTTGCCGTCGGTATCCGGCCCGGACTCAGCATCGACGTGGAGGTGGCGCTGGCCAGCGACATGTTCACCCAGATGCGTACCCTGCACGCGATCCAGCGGATGCGCGCGGTGAACGCCGCGTACGGCACGGACACCACGCCGGACCGGATCATCACCCGCGACGTGCTCGACTTCGCCACGGCGCAGGGCGCCCGGACCAACGGACTCGGTGACGTCACCGGTTCGCTGACCCCCGGCAAGCAGGCGGACCTGCTGGTCGTCGCCGCCGACGCCGTCAACACGATGCCGCTCAACGACGCGGTCGGCACGCTGGTGCTCGGCGCCGACGCCCGCAACATCGAGACCGTCGTGGTCGCCGGCCAGGTGCGCAAGCGGAACGGTCAGCTCGTCGGCGTGGACCTGGACGACCTGCGCCGGCAGGTGACCGAGTCCCGCGACGCGATCCGCAAGACCGTGGCCAACGCCTGACCCCGCGTCTCACCCGCCCCCGCCCGCCCTGCCCGCCCCCGCCGTCGCCCGCACGGCGAGACGCATTCGGCGATCATGGAGTTGTGGTAACCGCGAAAAGGGCGAATCAGGCCGAAACTCTAGCCACAACTCCATGATCGACGAGGCGAGATGCCACCCGCACGCCGGAAGCGGCAGCGTGCGGGTGGCTGCTTTGTGGGGGTGACGTCGGGCGGGCTGCCTTGTGTGGGGTGGCCCGGCTGGGTCTGCGCGGGGATGCCGAGTCGCTGAGTCAGGACCTGTCGGCGACGTACGTACCGCGTTGCGGGACGGTGAACGCGAGTCCCCGTTCGCGTAGGAGGCGTACCGCCGCGCGGGCGGTTCCCCGAGCCACGCCGTGCTCCTGCTGTAGCTGCTTCTCGCTGGGCAGTGGGTGGTTGGCGGGAAGCTCGCCGCTTTCGATCTTCGCGGCCAGGAGATCCGCCAGCTGAACGTAGACGGGCGTCGGGCTCATCGGATTGACCACGACAGAAACCTATGAATGCGGTAGACGACCATAGCCGTTCGGTACGTCTATAGACGTACAGGGACGTACAGGGTTACCTTCTGTAGGTGGTCGTAAACACGCTGGTGGGAGGTTCGGTGAAGCGCTGGTGGTGGTGGCGTCGTCGTGGTCGTAGGCCGTTGCTCGACCGGGTGGGTCCGGCCACCGCCTATCCGGAGTGGGCGGGTGCGTACCGGGCGGGAGTGTGTCGGTGAACGAGAGCCGCGTCCCGGTCGAGGTCGAGTTGTCCTGGGCGGTCATCGACGGTCACCGGATCCGGCGGTGCCTCCGGTGCCACGCGGACGGCTGGTGTCCGAGGGTGGCGGTGGCCCGAGCGCGGATCCTGGCGTGGCGGCGGGTGCGGGAGCCCTGGCCGTCGGACTGAGGCTCGGGCATGGGTGGTGGGCCGGGCTGCCCGGATCTTCCGTGACTCGCGGACAACTCCGAGATTCTGCAACAAACCTGCACATCTCTACTCTTGCGCCGCGAGTAAGCGCTTTCCTAGCCTGAGGTTACATCGATGTTTCGCTCTATGGCCAGTTCGAGAGCTTACGAAACTCAGTCACCTGCGGTGTCGGGCTGTGCAGGACGTGTCTCGCGCCGCGCTCACTCCCGAGGAGTCCAACAGTGAGAAGCACAGTGCGACACAGGCTTATGGCCGGCGGCACCGCCGTGGTCGCGGCGGCCGTGGTGGCCGCGGCGCTGCCGGTGACCCACGCGTCGGGTGCGACGGACGGCCTCGCCGCCGCGTCGGTCGTCGCCAACGCGACCAACCTCAGTATCGGGGCGGGCTCCGACGGCTCCAGCAAGGGCAGCGGCACCAGCTACGGCAACGTGATCGACGGCAACGTGAGCACATACTGGTCGCCGTCCGGCTCGACCGGCCGCATCTCGGTCAAGTGGGGTGCCGCCACCACGGTCGGTTCGGTCACCATCCGCGAGGCGTCCGGCGCGGTCGGGGTCATCGGCGGCTGGCGACTCGTCAACAACGACACCGGCGCGACCCTGGCCAGCGGGACCGGGGCCGGGACGATCACCTTCGCCGCCACCTCGCTGCGCAAAATCAACTTCGAGATCACCAGCGCGAGCGGTACGCCGAGGGTCGCCGAGTTCGAGACGTACGCCTCCGGCACGACGACCCCGCCGACCACGCCGCCGCCGACGACCGGGCCGACCACCCCGCCGCCGACCACGCCTCCGCCGACCACCCCGCCGCCCTCGTCCGGCACGCTCTACGTGGCGCCGACCGGCACCGACAGCGCGCCCGGGACGCTGGCGAGCCCGACGACGCTCACCTCCGCGATCACCCGGATCACCGCAGGCGGGACGATCTTCCTGCGCGGCGGTACCTACCGCTACTCGCAGACGATCACCATCGGCCAGGGCAACAACGGCACGTCGAGCGCCCGAAAGAACATCTTCGCGTACGCGGGGGAGACCCCGATCCTGAACTTCTCGGCGCAGAGCGAGGACCCGGCCAACCGGGGGCTCGAAATGGGCGGGTCGTGGTGGCACGTCCGGGGCATCGTCGTCGAGCGGGCCGGGGACAACGGCATCCTGCTCGCCGGCAACAACAACATCGTCGAGCGGGTGGTGACCCGCCACAACCGGGACTCCGGGCTCCAGCTCTCGCGGCTGATCGCCAACGCGCCCCGGGACCAGTGGCCCTCCAACAACCTCGTGGTGAGCACGGTGTCGCACGACAACGTGGACTCCGACGGTGAGGACGCCGACGGGTTCGCCCCGAAGCTGACCGTCGGCTCCGGCAACGTCTTCCGCTACACGGTCGCCCACAACAACATCGACGACGGGTACGACCTCTACACCAAGAGCGACACCGGCGCGATCGGCGCGGTGACCATCGAGTCCTCCCTCGCCTACGGCAACGGCACCCTGAGCAACGGCGGTCAGGCCGGCAACGGTGACCGCAACGGCTTCAAGCTCGGTGGTGAGGACATCGCGGTGAACCACACCATCCGGGGCAACATCGCGTACGACAACGGCAAGCACGGGTTCACCTACAACCGGAACCCCGGCACGATGACGGTGTCGAACAACGCCAACATCGGCAACACCGAGCGCAACTTCAACTTCGACGGCGGCTCCTCGGTGTTCCGCAACAACACGTCGTGCAACAGCGGCTCGAACGACCGGATCATCGGCAACTCCGACAGCTCGAACCAGTTCTGGTCCGGCACCAACGGGTCCCGGTGCTCGTCGTACTCGGGTGCGTTGGGTTGGTCCTTCGCGTCCGACGGCCGGCTGGTCGTGACCTTCGGCGGCCGGGTGGTCACCCCGTAACGAACACGGACGACGTCGGCGTCACCGGTGACGCCGACGTCGTTCACCGGGGGTTCATCCGAGAATCAAAGCCCGTTCATAGGTACGCCTGTTGGTATTCGTGGGCATCTGACGCCTACGGATCGGCCAACATCCCATGCTCACCTGGCGCAACCGGGCACCCGCCCGCCCCGCAACGCGTACACCGTCGGCACCGATCGTCGGGCCCGGCCCGGCTGCGGACCGCGACGATCAGGCCGGCCACGCCCTCCGCGCACCGAGCCGATTGCACGCGTTCAATCGGTACGAGGTCAAATACGTGGTGCCGGTCGGTGACGTGCCGGCGCTGCGTGCCGAACTGGACGCGCGAATGGGCCGCGACAGTCATGGCGACTGGACCGGGTACGGCGTGTGGAGCGTCTACTACGACACCGATCGACTGCGCTTCTATTGGGAGAAGATCGAAGGTCTCCGGTTCCGTCGCAAACTGCGGGTGCGCCATTACGGCGACCGTTCCACGATCACCGACGACAGCATCGTGCACGTCGAGATCAAGCAACGGGTCAACCGGGTCACCCAGAAGCGTCGCGTCGCCCTGCCGTACCGCCTGGCCCGTGATTTCTGCGACCGCCGGGAGATGGTCGCGCACCATCCCGACCAGCGGGCCTTCCTCGAAGAGGTGCTGGAACTGGTCTGCGGACTGGACCTGCGTCCGGTCGCGATGACCGGATACCAGCGGGAGGCGTTCGTCGGACGGGATTCCGACGTCGGCCTGCGAGTCACCATCGACCATCGGGTACGCGGCCGGGACCGCGACTTCCACCTCGGCGCCGAGGCGGAGAACCGCCTCATCGTGCCGGCCACGCTCGCCGTGGTGGAGATCAAGGCCAACGAGCGGGTGCCGTACTGGCTCACCGACCTGGCCGCCCGGGCGAACCTGTCGATCGTCCGGATGTCGAAGTACTGCCAGAGCGTCGAGGCGTTCGGCCGCGCCCCTCGTTCCGTCTTCCACGTGACGGACGCCGCCGCCGTCTCCCATCCCTCCGCCTAGAGAGCGCTGATTCTCATGCCGTTCGAATTCCAGGACCTCTCCGGTACGTTCAGCGTCGGCGACATCGCCCTCGCCCTGTCGCTGTCCTTCCTGCTCAGCGCGATGATCGGCTGGGTCTACCGATTCACCCACCGGAACATCTCGTACAGCCAGTCGTACGTGCAGACGCTCGTCATCCTCGGCATGCTCATCTCGCTGATCATGCTCGTCGTCGGGTCCAACATCGCCCGCGCGTTCGCCCTGGTCGGTGCGCTGTCCGTGGTGCGCTTCCGCAACGCCATCAAGGAGACCCGGGACGTCGGCTTCATCTTCCTGGTGATGGGTGTCGGCATGGCCTGCGGCACCCGGTTCTACATCCTGGCCGTGGTCGCCGCCGTTGCGATCAGCCTGATCATCGTGTTGATGTACCGCTTCAACTGGTTCGCCTCGAACGTGCAGCGGCAGGTGGTGAAGGTGCAGGTCCCGCCGGTGGCGAACTACACCGAGTCCATCCAGGACGTGTTGGTCCGCCACACCAGCGAGTTCGAGCTGGTCAGCATGGAGACGATTCGCGGCGGCGCGTTGACCGAGATCATGTACACGGTGCGGCTCAAGAAGGGCACCGAGCCCGGCGAGCTGATCGCCGCTCTGGCCGAACGCACCGGCGGGCAGCGGGTCACGGTGCTGACCGGCTACGACCAGACGGACCTGTGATGAGGCTCAAGCACCGGATCCCGGTCCGGGTCCGGCACTACTGGAGGTTCCTGGCCGGCTGCGTCGCCTTCCTGCTCGTCCTCACGGTGACGCTCAGCACGGTGCGCATCCGCCCGTACGTCACCAGCAGCGCGGTCGGCGGTGACCTGGTCACCCAGGACATCACCGGCACCGTCGACCTGTTCGACGAGACCGTGGCGCACAGCATCACGCTCGTCTTCCGCGACGCGGACTACCAGCGGATGCTGGACACCTTCTATGCGGAGGGCGAGAAGGACTACATCGAGGCGGACCTGGTCGTCGACGGCACCAGCGTGCCCAGCGTCGGTATCCGCCTGAAGGGGAACTCCACGCTGCGCAGCCTGAGCCGCAACGGCGAGACCCCGCAGGGCGGACCGGGCGGCGCGGCACCTAACGGTGCGGGTCCCGGACCGAACGGCGGCGGGATGTCGCGGATCTCGCTCCAAGCCGAGGAACCGGAGAACCTGCCCTGGCTCATCCGCTTCGACGAGTACGTCGACGGCCGCCGCTATCAGGGGCACCGGGAACTCTCCCTCCGAGTCGCCGGCATGGGCGGCGGTTCCACGGTGCTCAACGAGGCGGTGACGCTCGACCTGCTCGCTGACGCCGGTGAGGTGGCCCAGGAGTACGCGTACACCAGCTTCACCGTCAACGACCGGCCGACCACGGCCCGCCTGGTGGTGGAACATCCCGACGAGAACTTCACCGCGAAGATCGACGGCAGTGGTGTGCTCTACAAGTCGCTGGCCACCGGCAGTTTCACCGACCAGGGCGACGACCCGACCGCCTACGACGACGACTTCAAACAGATCACCATGAAGGGCAGCCAGGACCTGCAACCGGTCATCGACCTGATCAGGTGGGTCGAGAACGCCAGCGACACCGAGTTCGACGAACAGCTCGCCGACCGGGTCGACGTGGAGTCCTTCGCCCGCTACGTGGCCTGGCAGAACCTGCTGCTCAACTTCGACGACATGTCCGGTCCGGGTCGCAACTACTACCTCTGGTACGACCTGACCAGCAAGAAGTTCACCGTGGTCGGCTGGGACTACAACCTGACCTTCAGCGGTGACGCCGGTCAGGGCCCGCACGAGCAGGGGCGTCTCGGTGGTGGTTTCCGGGGCGGGGGCGCCACCCGTACGCCGACCGGCCAGCAGGATGCCGAGAACGAAGGCGCGGCCCCGCCGGGCTTCACCGCCCCGGGAACAGATCCGCCGGCTGTCGCCGCCCCGGACGCGAGGCCGGACCGTGCGGGCCGTCCCGACACCGGCGGGACCGACGATGCTGGGGGCACCGGCGACGCTGGGCCCGGCAACGGTGGACCTGACAACGCTGGGCGCGGTGACGGTGGGCCCGGTGGTGGCGGCCCGGGTGGTGCTGGACCCGGTGGTGGCGGTCACCTCCTCAAGGAACGCTTCCTCGCCAGCGAGACGTTCACGCAGGTGTACGAGGACGCGTACCGCGAGCTCTATCGGCAGGTCTACGCCGACGGCGCGGCCCTGGCGGCGCTCGACGGCATCACCGAGGTGTTGTCGAGCGTCGACGGGCAGGACGCGCAGACCGTGACTGACGACGCGGATCGTCTGCGTACCCTCATCGGTCAACGCACCGAGAGCCTCGCCGCGGACCCGGTGATCACCCAGAGCTGAGCCCGGCGTGGCCCTCCGTCGATGCCCCGCCGGGAGGCCCATCGACCTGACATGTTCCTCACGTCCGCTCGCGAGGCTGGCTGCGGCCGGGCCGAGAACCGGCCGCAGCGGCCCGGGAACGTCCCGGACCGATCGGACGAGAGGCGTTGTCATGCGCAGGAACCGAACGCTGTTGATGGGTGCCGTCATGCTGATCGCGTTGTCGGCCTGCGGGACGACGGCGGAGGAGAAGAGGACGGACGACGGCGCTGGACAGGTGGCCTCACTGGCCACCCCCGAGCCGGAACGGACCGGCTCGGCGCAGCCGAAGGAGGAACGTCCGCGCGAGCGGCTCGACACCACGCCGGAGGAGTACCAGGCGCTGCTCGGGCCGTACCGCAAGTGCCTGAAGCAGCAGGGCGTCCCGGAAAAGCTGACGGCCGGGCACCCCGGCCGACCGTCCGGCGAGACCAACGCCAAGGAGGCGGAGGCGTACGAGGCGGCGAACCGGATCTGTGAGCCGAAGTACTATCCGCTGCCGCCGTGGGAGAAGGACCCGGCCAACCCGGAGGCGCGGGACTTCGCGGTCGCAGTCGTGAAGTGCCTCAAGGACAAGGGCGTCAAGTACGTGGAGGTCTCCGAGGACGGCGTCTCGCTCGCCTTCGGCGGCGACCAGAACCACTCCCGTTCGATCAGCATGGGCCTGGATCTCGCCCCCGAGTGCGAGCGCACGGTGGCCGCCGCGCAGAACTGACGGCGCCCGCCGAGATGTAAGCAGGGGTCCCTTCCTATACACGAGGCGTTAGGAAGGGACCCCTCCTTACACACAAGCAGCGGCCGCCGCGCTCCTTCGTGTCCGCCCTTCGGCAGGATCAGGCGGCGGCGAGGGCCTGCGTCGGGGGTAGCCGGGCCGCGCGTACGCAGGGGTAGACACCGGCGAGCACGCCGATCGCCACGGCGCCACCCACCCCGAGGACCGCAGCCTGGCCGGGCAGCACCAGTGGCCACCCCTGCCAGGCCGCGTACCCGACGGTGGCGAGCAGCCCCACCGCCGTACCCACCAGACCGCCGAGTGCCGCCAGCACGGTCGACTCGGTCAGGAACTGGCTGCGGATCTGTCCACGAGTGGCCCCGAGCGCCCTCCGCAGGCCGATCTCGGCGCGGCGCTCCAGGACCGAGACGACCATCGTGTTGGCCACCCCGATGCCTCCGACCAAGAGGGAGACCGCAGCCAGCGCCAGGAAGAGCACGGAGAAGTTGCCCTCGGTGGCCCGCTTCGCGGCCAACGCGTCGGAGGGACGGCTCACCACCACCGTGCCGGGGCGCTCCGGCGAGATCGTCTCCGCCAGCACACCGCGTACCGCCTCCAGTTGCGACTCCTCGCAGCGTATGTAGATCACCGTCGGGTGGCCGTCGAACCGCAGCTCGCTGCGCGCCGCCGACCAGCCGACCAGCACCGACCGGTCGATGTCCGGGGACAGCGGGGTCTCGGCCAGGATGCCGATCACGGTGAACCGGCGGTCCGCGATCGTCACCTGAGGCGCTGGCTCTCCGGCGGGCAGGTCGGCGATGCCGAGCCGGGTCGCGGCCACCGAGCCGAGTACGACGGTGGGGAAGTCCGCCGTGGCCGGGTTCAGCCAGCTACCGGCGCGGATCCGCGCGTTGATCGTGGGCAACAGGTCCAGGCGGCTGGCCAGTACGGTGAGGCCGGAGCCGTCGGTGGGATCGAGGAGATCGTTGCGGCGTACCACGGTGCGGGTGTTGCCGACCGCGCTGGCTGCCGTGACCGGGCCGATGCGCTGCACCATCCCCACGGCTGATTCCGGCAGCTTGACCGGTGGATCGCGGTCCGGTGCCGCCATCGCCTGGAGGGAGTTCGTGCCGAGCGCGGTCAACTCGGTCAGCAGTGCGGCCTGGCCGGCGGCCGGGATACCGGTGACCACGATCATCGTGGCGATGCCGATCGCGATACCCAGCGCCGAGAGCACCGCCCGCAGCGGACGGGCCCGTAGGCCGGTCACCCCGAGCGCGAGCAGATCCGGCAAGGCCAGCCGGGCCGGCCGTGGCGCCCGGTCGATCGGCCCGGTCACCGGTCCGACACCACATCGCCGACCGGGGCGCCCAACTCCACGGCGCGGGCCGGGCTGACCGACTTCACGGCACACGCCGGGTCGCCCGACTCCACGGCACGCGCCGGGCCGCCCGACTTCACGGCACGCGCCGGGCCGCCCGACTCCACGGCACGCGCCGGGCTGACCGACAGCACCGCGCGGGCCGCGACGGGCGACGACTGCGTGTCGTCGCGGATCAGCCGTCCGTCGCGGATCTCGATCTGCCGGGGCAGAGACGCGGCGATGCCCCGGTCGTGGGTGATCAGCACGATGGTGGTGCCTTCCTCGTGGAGTCGGCGCAGCAGCCGCAGTACGGACTGCCCGGTGGCGGTGTCGAGCGCGCCGGTGGGTTCGTCGGCCAGCACCAGCGACGGCCGGTTGGCCAGCGCGCGGGCGATCGCGACGCGTTGCTTCTCGCCCCCGGACAACTGCCCCGGGCGGTGGCCGGTGCGGTGCGCCAGGCCGACCCGGGCCAGGGCGCGCAGGGCGTGCTCCCGCCGCTGCCGTCGTGGCACTCCGGCGTAGAGCAGGCCGGTGGCGACGTTGTCGACGGCGCTGAGCCCGTCGGCCAGGTGGAACTGTTGGAAGACGAAGCCGATCTCCCGGGCCCGCAGTGCCGACAGCCGCCGGTCCCCGAGTGTCGCGACGTCCTGACCGGCGATGTGGACGGTGCCCGAGGTGGGCCGATCCAACGTGCCGATGATGTTGAGCAGGGTCGACTTGCCCGATCCCGACGGGCCGACGACGGCCACCAGTTCCCCGGCGGCGACGTCCAGGCTCACGTCGGACAGCGCGGTCACCCCGCCGGGATAGACCATGGACGCGTGGCGCACCGAGAGCACCGGCCCGGTCACGAGGGCACCACCACCTCGGTGCCCTCGGTCAGCCCGTCGCCGGTGATCTCCACCCAGCCGTCGGCGAACAGACCGGTGCGTACCGCGACCAGCCCGCCGGGTCCCTGCACCGCGTAGCCGCCCTCACGCAACGCCACCAGCGCCTCGACCGGCGCGACCAGGACGTCGTCGGCGGTACGCCCGGTGAAGTGCACCTGCACCTCGCCGGAGTCGAGGTCGGCGATGGCCTGCGGCTTGTCCAAGGCCACCGTCACGGTCAGCAGGGGCGGGCCGCTCGCGATGCCGCTGTCGCTGGCGACGAGATCACGGCCGACGGAGACGACCCGGGCGGGGACCTTGCGGTCGTCGGGCAGGCCGACCTGGATCCGGTCCCCGCGCTTGATGGTGGCGGCGTCGGTGAGTTCGGCACCGACCGTGATCACCTTGCGGACCGAGGTCACCGCCATCAGTGGCGTCTCCGCCGGGTCACCGGGCTGTGCGGTCACCGAGTCCACTCGGACCGCTCCGCTCGCCACCTCGACGTGTCCCACCGGGATCGTGCCGGTGGCCGGCACACCGAGGTCGGTCTGCCAGCGTTTGATCGCCGCTACCAGGGCCGGCGTGAGGACGCCCTCGCCGCTGCGTACCCGATGCGGCGCGGCACCGACCCCTGCGGCACCGGCCCCTGCGGCGCCGGCCTCGACGGACTCGTCGTCGGCGGCGCTCCGGGCCGGGGACCGGGGCGTCACCCACTCGCCGGGGGACGGCTGCCGGCCGACCGAGTAGCCGAGCGCGCGCAGGTTGTCCGCGACCACCCGGACGTCCCGGCCGACCAGGTTCGGCCCGGCGACGTCCCGGTACATCGGCAGGCTGCCGTAGAAGAGCACCACCGGCCGGTCGTCGGCCCGGAACAGTTGTCCACCCCGCTTGACGGTGGTGCCGGCGCGCGGCAACCAGGTCACCGTCGCCGCCAGGTGCCCAGCCATCGGACGCGTCGGGCCGTACCCGATGCTGCCGGGCAGCGTCCGGGTGGTCGACAGGTCGCGGCGCACGATCGGCGTGGTCGCGACGACGTCCGTGTTCGCCGACACCGGCTGGGCGTCGGCCCGATGCCGGCTGACCGCGATCCCGGAACCCACCGTCAGCACCGCCACCACGAGCACCACGGCGAGCCACCGCAGACCGCGTCGCCGTACCGGCGGATCGGGCACACGCGGTATGAACTCGGTCGGGGCGTCATGCTTCGGATCCATGCCGACGAGGGTGTCCAGCGGTCGTTAGAAACCTGTCAGGTATCGCCGCCGAAGCCCTACCGGCGGGAATCCAGACCTATCATCGCCGCCATGTGTGCACAGGTTCTGGTCGCCGACGACGATCCTCGACAAGCCGAGGTGGTACGCCGATACCTGACCGCCGAGGGCCATGACGCCGTGGTGGTGCACGACGGCCGGGCGGCGCTGGACACCGCCCGTCGGCTCCGCCCCGACCTGCTGGTGCTGGACGTGATGATGCCGGAGCTGGACGGCCTGCAGGTGTGCAAGACCCTGCGCGGGGAATCCGACGTGCTGGTGCTGATGCTGACTGCCCGGTCCACCGAGGACGACCTGCTGACCGGACTGGATCTCGGCGCGGACGACTACCTGACCAAGCCGTACAGCCCACGGGAGCTGATGGCCCGGGTCCGTACCCTGCTGCGGCGGGCCAGACCGGGCACGTCGCCGCCCACCGGGGCCGGGCTGCTGCGGGTCGGACCGATCGAGGTCGACCCGACCGCGCACCAGGTGACCGTCGACGGCGTTCCGGTCGCCTGTACCCGGGGCGAGTTCGCCATCCTGGCGGCGATGGTGAAGCAGCCGAACCGGGTCTTCACCCGAGGTCAACTGCTGCACCACACCCGTGGTCTCGACCGCAGCTCGACCGAGCGGACCATCGACGTCCACGTGATGAACCTGCGCCGCAAGATAGAACGCGATCCGCAGCGTCCGGCCTGGTTGGTCACCGTCTTCGGGGTCGGCTACAAGCTGGCCGGCGGTCCGGCGACATCCCGGTGAGCGCCCGGCGGGTGCCGATCCGGCACAGCCTGGTGACCCGGCTGCTGGTCACCTCGGTGCTGATCGCGATCGCCGCGATCACGTCCACCGCATGGCTCGCCACCCGGACCGCGACCCGGGCGATCAGCCAGGAGCAGGGTCGCTCACTCGCCGAGAACACCGAGGTCTACAACGAGCTGATCGGGTACGCGGCCACCCACCCGGACTGGTCCGCAGTGTCGCCGCTCATCGAGCAGCGGGCCGCCGGGCTGGACCGGCGGATCACCCTGATGACCGACGACCGGACGATCGTCGCCGACACGCTCGACGGTCCCTCGCTGGACTCCGCCCGCCCGGCTGCCGTGGTCGATCCGCTGAACCTGGATCTCGGCCTCACCGGCGGCACCGACCGCATCGACCCCCGGGCGGTCGGCCCGTTCCGGGTGCCGGACGACGTCCGCGACGCGCTGCTGGCGAGGGCCAAGGAACAGTTGGCGTGCCTGCGGGGGAGTCGCCTGGACGGAGAGATCGAGCCGCTGCCCGACGGGCGTTTCACCGTCGTGTTGACCACGCCGGATCCGCGCGGGGCGGCCGGTCGATGCGAGGCGAAGCCCCTGACGGCCAGCGCCGCCGAGGAGAAGGCGCTGCGGTCCCTGGGGCAGTTGGCCGGGAAGTGTCTCGACCTGGGCGAGGACGAGGGGCTGGAGATCCTGCCCGACTTCAACGCGTACCTGATCAACTACGTCGACGAGCGCAGTGCCCGTCCCGCCCCCCGGGAGACCTTCCGGGTCGACGTGGACGCGGACGAGGCGGCCCGGATCAGCGAGTGTGTGGAGAAGTCGCGGCGGAGCATGCTCCAGCCGCACGTGGCCCCGGCCGTGCTGCTGTTCATCACCGCCCCGGACAGCGGCGCCGACCAGACCACGTTCACGCTGTCCGGCGAGAACACCGTCCGCATCGTCACGGTGACCGGCGCGGTGCTGGTCGCCACCATCATCGTCACGGTGCTGGTCGGCCGTCGGCTGGTCCGTCCGTTGCGGACACTCACCGACGCCGTCGACCGGCAGCGACCGGCCCCGGTCTCCGCACCGGACGAGATCGGACGGTTGGCCCGGGCGCTCAACGACTCGATCCATCGCCGGGACCGCGCCGAGGCACAGCGACGCGCCATGGTCAGCGACGTCGCACACGAACTGCGTACGCCGCTGACCAACATCCGCAGTTGGCTGGAGGCGGCCCAGGACGACCTCGCGCCGACCGACGCTCAACTGCTCGGTCTGCTGCACGAGGAGGCGGTGCTGCTCCAGCACATCATCGACGACCTCGCCGACCTGGCCGCGGCGGACGCGGGCACGCTGCGGATCCATCCCGAGCCGACCTACGTAGCCGACGTGGTGACGCAGGTGGTGGACAGTCATCGGGGTACGGCACAGGCGGCCGGGATCGCGCTGACCATGCAGATCGAGGACGATCCCGTGCTGCCGGCCGACGCGGTCCGGCTGCGGCAGATCGTCGGCAACCTGGTCTCGAACGCGATCCGGTACACCCCGCCCGGCGGGTCGGTCACCGTCGCCGCGCAGGGCACCACGATCACCGTACGGGACACCGGAGTGGGCATCGCGGCCGAGCACCTACCGAAGATCTTCGACCGGTTCTGGCGGGCGGACGGGTCGCGCACCCGCGCGACCGGCGGCAGCGGCCTCGGCCTGGCGATCACCCAGCACCTGGTCAGGGCACACGGCGGCACCATCGACGTGCAGAGCACCCTGGGCCAGGGCAGCCTGTTCACCGTCCGGTTGCCGGACACCCCGACGGGGCCGCGTCAGGGATGACGCGACCCCGCCGGTGCGGGTGGGCCGAGGACGGGGGAGGTCACCGGCCCACCGTGTTCAGCGCCTCAGCGCACCCGCAGCTTCTGGTGCACCTCTGCGGTGGGCGCGTAGGTCCGGTCACCGGAGTAGGCGACGTGCACGGCGTACGACCCGGCGGACAGCCCGGTGGTCGGCAGCTTCACGACGGCCTTGCCCTTGTTCAGCGTCACCACG
This sequence comes from Micromonospora sp. NPDC003241, assembly GCF_053589795.1. Taxonomy (NCBI): domain Bacteria; kingdom Bacillati; phylum Actinomycetota; class Actinomycetes; order Micromonosporales; family Micromonosporaceae; genus Micromonospora; species Micromonospora sp. NPDC003241. The sequence goes on from NZ_JBSFSO010000049.1 coordinate 37,418, forward strand.
TGCGTGGTGCCGGCGAAGGTCACGGTGATCTCGCCGGTCGGCGTCGGGGACTTCTTGTGCTGGGTCTGTGCCCGCACCTCGACGTCGAGCGTGAACGCGCGCCCGGCGGGGACCGATGCGGGCGCGGCCTTCGCCTTGACCTTGGCGCGGGCGTCACCGACCGTGTCGACGCCCGTCCAGAGGTGGTCGCGAGCGAAGATCGTGAAGAGCTGGCTCGCGGTCATGCCGTCGTGCGCGCCGGGGACCTGGGTGGTGTGGGCGGTGTACCCACGGGCCCGGAAGTTGTCGGCGATGGCGTTCTGGTTGTTGAGGTTGCCCTCGAAGACGCCGTTGCCGAGGAAGACGAGGAGGTCGTCGTCGCCGACCGCGTTCGCGACGTTGTCGTAGTCCTGGGCGCTCAGCGACGGGTTGCCGGAGAAGTGACCGTAGTAGCCGAACGTGGTCGGGTAGCCCCGGATCACGTGGGCGCCGGTCATGCCGCCGTAGGAGAACCCGGCGTACGCCCGGCCGGACCGGTCGGTGGCGACGTTGTATCGGTCCTCGATGAGCGGCAGGATCGTCTGGACCAGGTTGTTGGCGGCGTTGGTCTGGTTGTACGAGGCGAAGCCGAGGCTGGTGCCGGTGAAGTGGTTGCCCATGGTGACGACCACGGTGGGCTCGATCTCACCCTTCGCGGTCATGTTGTCCAGGATGTTCGGGACGTTCGCCGGCACCATGAAGTCGGTCTCGTCACCGAAGATCCCGTGCGCCAGGTAGGCCACCTTGTACGGCTGCGCGCGCTTGGCGTCGTAGCCGGGCGGCAGGTAGACACCGAGGTAGTGGCCACTGTCGCCGAGGATGGTGGTGTACGGGACGTACCGGACGGTGCCCCGGTCCTTGGGCTTGGCCGGCAGCTCGTACTCGGCGCGGCCCTTGAGTACCGGGTCGTTCTGCTTCGCCGCGTACGGCACGTACACGGCGTCGAGAACGTCGTTGTTCCGGGTCCGGAACGAGGATTCACCCGGCGGACGCGGGTTGGTCGAGGCAGGGTCCCAGATGCGCTTGTTCTCCCAGCCCTGGGTCGGGTCCCAGACCCGGTACCAGTAGCTGATGCCGCCCGCGTGCAGCGGCAGCGAGACCGACCAGTTGCCCTTCTTGTCCCGGGTCATGTCGCGGAGGAACTCGGTTCCCCCGGCGTGGTACCGACCCGGCTGCCACTCCTCCGGCTGGTATCGCGTGTTGCCGGTGTTGACGTCGAGCAGGGTCAGGTCACCGGCGAGCCGGACCTGGGTGGCGGTCGGATTGCGGTAGACGAACGTGACGGTGTATCCGGTCGGTGAGTGCTTGTCCGCCTTGACGGTGGCACCCTCCTTGGACGCGGGCTTGGCCGAGGCGGCAGCCGGCGCGGAGACGACGAGGCCGACTCCGAGTGACATGGCGGCAAGCACCGAGACGGTACGCCTGAGCCTGCGCCTTCCGGTCTCTGTCTTCAACTGAGCACTACTCCTCTACAACCGCTTCTCGCGGTGCTGTTCGGATCTCGTGGTCGTGTTCGGACCCTGGCTCTCGGCTCCGGCTCACTGCCGCAGGAGCCGCTGAAGGTGGGTGAGGCCCGCGCGACGGGGCGCGGGGTGATCGGACGTGGAGAGCCTCCTCCTGGGCCACGTGGGCTACTGCCCGGCGGGGGGTTATGACCCGTTTCGGTACTCTGTGGACCTGGTCCTGTGCTAAATCGAATTAGCATCGGTAGTGTGGCGGGGGTCGCCTTTCGATGTCAAGGGTGTTCCAGGGCTGTTACGGCTCGGGTCGCTCCTGGTCAGGACCGTGCGGAGATCGACATGCCGGCACCGCGACGGAGCCTCGGCTCGCCCGGGTGGGCGTCCGGCTCACGTCTCACGGAGGGCCCGGTGGCGTGCACCGGTGCCGTCATTCGTAGATGCGGAAGTTGTCGAACTCGTACGCACCGATACTGGTCGCGATGACCCCCGTGGTGCCGTCCGGGAAGTCCACGGCGTCGACGGTCTTCACTTTCGTGCCGTTGATATAGAGATCGAGCTGATTGCCGTTGCCGACGACGGCGAGGCTGTTCCAGCCGTCGGCGGTGATCTTTTCGGAACGCTCGGTCAGCCGGTAGGAGAATCCGAGGGCGTCGCTGCGCGCCACGAACGAATAGGTGCCGTCTCCGGAGAGCAGGAATGCGTAATACCGCTTCGGTTGTCCGGACCAGCGGTACATCAGTCCGGCCGCGCTCGTGGATCGGCTCCGCTTCGCGATTCGTACGTCGACGGAGACCGGCCTGTCGGTCATGTCGACCGGCACCCGGTCACCGGCGTTGGTCGCGTTGAGCCAGATGTAGCGCACCTGGTTGGAGCCGGTCTGGTTGGAGAGCCGGAACAGGCCCTGGGCGGTGTCGACCTCGCTCCGCCACACGTCGTCGTCGCCGTCCTCGGTGTCGACCCAGAGCGCGTACCTCTGCCGGACCTCGTCCGGATCGCTCGCCGTCGAGGTGAACGGCTCGGTGAACAACGCCTTCCGGAACGGGTCCGACGGCTGCTCCTTGGGCATCAGCGCCGCGATGCCGGCGACGATCCCGACCAGGCCGGCGACGATGCCGATCAGCCCCGGGACCGACCTCAACGCGCGACGGAGTCGCTGCCGACGGGTGCGGGTCGCCGGGTCGTCGGTCTCCGGCGGCGCGGTCGGTGAGGACGGTGCGGTCGGGGAGGGCGGCGCGGTCGGTGAGGGCTGTGCGGTCAACTCCTCGCTGCCGGGAGGCGTGCGCTGCTCGACGATGTCGGGCGTGCCGTCCGGGTCGGCGGGATCGGTCTCGGCGCTTTCTCCCGCCGGAAGTGAAAGGTCCTCTCGGCGGGTCCCGTCGTCGTTGAGCGGGGAAGGATGCTCACTTCTCATCAGCGGCTGTCCTTTCCGGTCGGACGTGGAATTTCCACGATGTCGACGGGGAGTCGATTCGCCGGGAACGGCGGTTCGATCGGATCGTAGCGAGGCGTCTGAGCCACTCCCGGAATTCGACGCGAATACGACCCGAGAATGTGCCGTTCGGGCCGTTCGTAGCGCACTGTTCGCCTGACCGACGCCCCGAGGCGGTGGCGTCGTTACATCGCCATACGTTTATGTGTGCTCATGAGTGGACACCCTCACCCGCACCACTGTCACCACGACCACCGGTCCACCGACGAGGCACCGTACGGCCAGGTCGACGTCACCGCGTCCGTCGGTCGACGGGCGTTGCTGGGCGGTGCCGGCGGCATGCTGATGCTGGCCGCCTTGCCGACCCCGGCCCGCGCGGGCACCACCACGATGGCCGACGTCCCCGTTGCGGCAGCCGGGGCCGCCCGCACCTCGGCGATCACCCAGGGGACCACGTTGGTCCACGCCGACCTGCACAACCACACCGTCATGTCGGACGGGGACGGCAGCGCGCAGGCCGCGTTCGCCTCGATGCGCGAGGCGGGTCTCGACGTCGCCGCGCTGACCGACCACGCCACGCTCTTCGCCGTCGACGGGCTCAGCTCGTCGGAGTGGCGGACCACCGGCGAATTGGCCAACGCGGCCGACGACCCCGGCCGGTTCACCGCGATCCGTGGCTTCGAGTGGTCCCACCCGTTGCAGGGTCACATCAACGTCTGGAACACCTCGGACTTCGCCGACCTGCTGCGGGCCGGCAGCACCGGCAGCCTGTACCGCTGGCTCACCGGCCGACCCGGCGGTCTGGCCAGCTTCAACCACCCGGGCCGGGAACTGGGCCGCTTCGACGACTTCTCCTTCCACGCCTCGGCTCGCGACCAACTCGTCGGTCTGGAGATGTTCAACCGCACCGACGACTACCTCTTCGAGGGCTGGTCGTCGGGCCGTACGTCGCCGCTGGTGGCCTGCCTCAACGCCGGATGGCGGCCGGGCCTGACCGGGGTCACCGACGAGCACGGCACGACCTGGGGCTTCCACGAGGGCAAGGGCCGCAGCGGCCTGTGGGTCACCGAGAACACCCGCGCCGCCGTGTTCGAGGCGATGGCCGCCCGCCGTTGCTTCGCCACCCGGGTCTCCGGGCTGCGGGTCGACGCCACTGCCAACGGCGTACGCATGGGTGGCGTGGTGAACGTGACCTCCGGCGACGTGCGGTTCCTGGTGGACATCGACCGGGGCGCGGCCTGGGACGGCAAGCCGCTGCGCGTCCAGGTGCTGCGCCCCGGCACCTCGACGCCGACCGTCGTCGACGTCGTCGACACCGTCAACGGCCGACTCACCGAGGTCACCGTGCCGCTGCGCGCCGCCGACGGTGACTGGGTGGTCCTGCGGATCTCCGACCCGGCCCTGCCCAACGGCACACCGGGTCCGGTCGGGCACCCCTGCAACGACTTCGGCGTGGCCTACACCAGCCCGTGGTGGTTGCGACCCTGATCCGCCCCGAGTCCGCCGGTGCCGGCGGGTCGACCGGTGCCGGCGGGTCGACCGTGACCGCCGTCATCCGTGGTCGACCAGCTCGACGGTCACGGTCACGGTGTCACCCACGTCGAGCGCCTCGGCGGTGCGGACGGCGCGCTTGACCGGAAGGACGTAGCAACCGCGCGCGCTGTCGGGGAACACCGAGGTCGTCCACCGGCTCCCGCCGATGGCCGCCCGGACTCGTACCGCACCGAAACCCCGACGCGTACCGCCGGAGATCTCGCGGATCTCCTCGGACGCCCCGACCGGCAGGCTGACGAAGGTCCAACTCTCGTCACGGCGGGCGGCCCAGGTCCACAACTCGCTGTCGAACGTCACGATCACGACGGTCAGCATCACATCCGGGACCGACAGCGCCGACGACCTGCCGGACCGGGACGGCGGTCGCGGCTACCGGACGCCCCACGGGCACTGCGTGGCGCGCATCATGCGCGCCACGCAGTTGTCGTCGGGAGGTACTCAGTGGGTCAGGACGACGGTGGAGATGCTGCGCGCGCCCACGTTGACCGAGACCTGCCCGCCGTTGACGCTGGTCGGCTGGCTGGCCGCGTTGGCGCTCAACGAGGTCAGGTAGTGCTCCGCCCGGGTGACGGACTGCGGCACCTGGATCACGGCGTTGTTGACCGCGCTGGTCGAGCGGTTGAGGATCACCAGCGTGGTCTTCCCACCACCCTGGTACGCGGTCACCTCCAACGGCGAGGCCTTGGAACTCTTGGCCAGGGCGACGCGCTGGTAGCCGGGGCGGACGTACTTGGAGTACTGCGAGAAGGCGTATCCGCGCTTGAGCGGCGCGCCGGCGGTGGTGCCGAAGGCGGCCTCGCCGTCACCGATGAAGGAGTAGTAGCGCTTGCCGTACCACCAGACGTAGGCGGTCCAGTTCGCCTCCATCGACCGGTGGACCGTACGCATGATGTCGTCGAGCGTCTCGTTCCAGACCGTCTGGTTGCCGGGGTTGCCCCAGATGTTGGAGCCGTTGCCGTCGGCCGCGTGCAGGTTCCACTCGGTCATCCACACCGGCTTGTTGTGCTGGTCGGCCAGCGGGTACGACCGGAGTCGGCCGGACGCCTCGGTGCCGTACAGGTGTCCGCCGATGTAGCCGATGTTGTTGCGGGCGGTGGTGTCGTTGAGCGTCGGGTCGGTGTAGGTGTAGTTCAGGTTCACCGCCTCGGCGACCATCAGCTTGGTGTTCTGCACCCGCGTGCCGTGGTCGCGTACGAAGTTGCGCAGCTCGGTGCCGCTCCAGTCCATCGAGTCGTAGTCCGGGTGCCAGTCCGGCTCGTTCTGCACCGAGGTGACGTCGATCGTCACGCCCTGCCCGCGCATGTACTGGACGTAGCTGTTGAGGTGGTTGGCGTAGTCGTCGTAGTAGTCGGTGCGCAGCTTGCCGCCGTTGATCCGACTGTTGTTCGTCTTCCACGCCGCCGGGGCCGTCCACGGCGAGGCCAGGATCTTCACGCCCGACCCGGACGACTTCGCCGTCCTCAACGAGTTCACATGCGTCGCCCACTCGCTCGACACCGGCGACAGACCGGTCCGCACGATGGACAACCCCAACTGGTTGGCACCCATCCCGACCAATGTCTGCGTCTCGGCAGTCGACCACGCGCTACCCCAGATCGACTGCGCCGCCCCGAACCCGTCGACCGTCTGGTGGCGGGTGGCGGTGTTGACCGTGATGTCCGCCGCGCCGGTGGGCGGCGGGGTGGTGGGCGGTGGGGTCGTCGGCGGCGGCGTGGTGGGCGTGGTGCCGCCGGTGCAGGCCACCCCGTTGAGCGAGAAGCTGGTCGGCACCGGGTTGCTGCTGGTCCACGATCCGTTGAAGCCGAACGACGTGTTGCCGTTGGTGGGGATGGCGCCGTTGTAGCTGACGTTCCGGGCGGTGACGGCGGCGCCGCTCTGGCTCACCGTGGCGTTCCACGCCTGGTCGATGCTCTGCCCGGCGCCGAAGGTCCAGGTCAGCGTCCAGTTGGTGAGCGGGTCACCGAGGTTGGTGATGGTGACGTTGGTGCCGAAGCCACCCTGCCACTGGGATGACACGGCGTAGTTCACCGAGCAACCGGCTGCCGCCGCACCGGCGGGCATCGCCACGGCGACGCCGGCCGACGCCAGGAGTACGGCACCTGCGGTCACCCGGGCCGCATTGTGTGTGAACGCTCTCATTCGTCTTTTCATCGCTGCTCCGGTCCTCCTCGGAATTGGATGCCTCGACCTGCCGTCGGTGACGACGCAGAGACGGGAGCGCTCCCACAGTGCGGCGAAGGCCGCCCAGCTGTGCCCAGGACGGGGGCGGTGATGAAAGCGCTTGCCAGATCGGCACGAATGTATGCCGTGTCAGCGAACGATGTCAATGTTGCGACGTGTCGCCTCCAAGGTGACCGTCCGCAACCTGGCTGTCGCTCGGCCGGCGTCCGAGGTGTAAGGAGGGGTCCCCTACTAACGCCTGGTGTATTGAAAGGGTCCCTTCCTTACATCGGGGCGGCGCTGGGTGCTCACTGCCGGTGACGCGGCGTGCGGATCGGGGTGCCGGTCGGGTGGGGTGGCCCACCCTGGTCACGTGCAGCAGCCGGTCCGGTGCCACGTCCAACAGCGTGCCGAGCGCCGTCCGGGTGGCCGCGACGTCGACGAGTTGGCTCAGCGGGTGCGCCGCCAACCCGGCCGCGTGCAGCGTCAACCAGCACCGCAGCAGCACCCGCCCGAACTCCACCTGCCCGGTCCGGTCCAGCCACTCGGGCGCGACCAGGACCAGCACGTCGCCGCCTCGGGCGAGCGGGTCTTCGGCGGCGGCGAGCAGCCTCGGCAACCCCAGCCGCCGTAGCGCCGGATACGCGGCCAGCGCCGCCCGCAGCCCGTTCGCGGCCGGGCGGGACAGCCCGAGGCAGCGGTCGGTGAGGCCGTCGGCGCGGTAGCCGGGATGCGCGGGGGTCAGCCGCAGCCAGCGGCGCAGCTCGGCGACGACCGCCGGGTCCGCGTACACCTGCCGGTCGGCCTCGCGCAGGAGAGCGCCGAGGCGGTCGGCGTGCGGCACGGTCCGGACGCTGCCGCCGGCCTGCCGGGCGACCGCGTCCACCGCCGCGAGCGCGTCGCTGTCCGGCCCGCCGACGAAACCGCCCCGGTGGGTACGCCGATCCCAGACCTCGGTGGTGCGAAAGGGCGTCGGGTAGCGGCTCGGTGCCGGCCGGAACCAGCCCACCCACGGGTCGTCGCGGTCGGCGACGTACTCCAGCGGCAGGTCGGCGTCGGCGGCGACGATCAGGCAGGTCTCCACGAACGTGCCCAGGGACAGGCACAGGTCACGACCGGTGGGGTCGGCCGCCGGCAGGGCGTACGTCGGGTTCCACCCGACCCGGATCTGCCCGGGCTCGTACCGCAGCCGCCACGGCTGGGTGTTGTGCGCGCTCGGTGCCCGCCAGCAGAGCGGTTCGAGCGCGCGGAACGCGGCGACGTCCACCTACCGCTCCTTGGCATAGAAGGTGTAGCCGTGCAACGGGCGGCCACCGAGCCGCCGGTACTGGGCCGCCGACGCCGGGTTGTCCCGACCGACGTAGGTGCTGCGCAGCGCGGTGTAGCCGGCGGTGTGCAGGTTGTGGTGCAGGTGTGTGGAGAGCAACCGCTGGTAGCCGCGCCCCTGGTACTCCGGGACCACACCCTTGACGATCAGCACCGCCTCCCGCCGGTAGCGGCGGCGGGTGCCGAGCAGCCGGATCTGGTTGACCAGGTGCAGGTCGCCGCGGACCGCCACCATGAACTCGCTGATGTCCGGTACGCACAGCGTGAACGCCACCGGCTGACCGTCCCGGGTCAGATAGAGCAGCAACGACTCGTCCAGCAGGTACGCCAGCCCGTCGGTCTGCCGCCGGAGCTGCCAGGCGCAGATCGGGGTGTAGTACCCGAGCTGGGCGAAGGAGTCGTTCAACATGCCGCGGAGCAGGTCGAGTTGGTCGTCGAGACGCCGTACGTCACCCCGGTGCAGCTCGATCCGCGCCCCGTCCGGGTCGACGCGTACCGGTGGCGCCGCTTCGGCCGGGGTGGGCACCGGGCAGATCCAGGTGTCGGACTCGAACCGGCGCTGGAACCCGTACGCCTCGTACGCCGCCGCGTAGTGCGCCGGGTTCCAGGCGCTGTCGACGAAGCCGCGCTCGGCGTACCCGGAGGTGATCACGCCACCGGCCTGGTTGGGCAGCAGCGCCACCGGGCCGAAGAGCAGGTCCCGGTCGGGGTCGGCGTGCGCGGAGATCGCCTCGAACAGCGGTCGGGCGGCCGGGGCGGTGAACTCGGTCAGCCCGAAGAGTTGACACCGGCGGCCGATCTTGGCGTCGAAGGCCGAGTCGGTGTGCAGGGTGGTCCGGCCGACCACCGTGCCGGTGGCGTCCCGCAGCACGTACATCGGGGTGCCGTCCTGCCACCACTGCCGGATCTGCTGGCGCGGAGTGGGCACGTGACGCGGCTCGTCGGCGTACAGACGGTCGGTGAGCCCGAGGAACTCCCGCAGGCCACGCCGGCAGGTGACCCGCTCGAAGCGGTACGCGTCGGCACTCACCGGATCACCGCCGGGCCGGTCGTCTCCGCACCGAGCGGAGTGAACGTGTCGATGTGCCCCATCTCCGGTCCCTCGGCACGCCAGGTGCCGTTGGAGTACCCGTCCGGCGAGGCCGTGTAGAGCCGGATGAATCCGGCGGTCGCGTTCCGGGTGCCGTCGGTCAGCCAGGCCATCAGCTTCCGGTGGTGGCGGGTACGCGCGAAGCGCAGCATCGCGTCGCGGTCGGTGAAGAACGCGATGGTGCCGAGCGTGAGCGGGAACTGCCAGTAGACGGTGTGCCAGCAGTAGCCGGACATCCGGCGCATGTCACGGACCATCCGGAACCAGTCCGGGGCCAGTCGCAGCAGCACCAGCGGGTTGGCGTAGCGGGTCCCGCCGATGAACATGGCGCCGGCGCGGGCCTGCGCGGGCGCGCGGGAGAAGTCACGGGTACGCATGATCACCTCACCAGGTAGACGTTCTTGATCTTCTGTTCGCCGGTGAACGGGCCGCTGCCCGGCTCGTGCAGCTCCACCCGCAGGTCACCGGCGGTCGGGTCCTCCAGCAGCGACTGCGCGAAGTCCCGGGAGACCGAGGTGAGGTGCCGGCGTACGCCGCTGCGGCAGGCGGCGACGAGCGCGTCGCGCTGCGATTCGGGCAGCGGGCGGCGCAGTTCGATGTGGATCACCGGCCGGGTCTCCAGCGACGCGTCCTCGACCAACGTCAGGCAGAAGCGGTTGATCTCGGCGGCGTGCGGGTTGCCGGTGTAGAGGCCGTACTCGACGTCCTGGGGATAGAGGTTGGCCCCCAGGTAGGAGACGGTGGAGTCGCGCCGGCCGAACAGCAGCAGCACCGGCAGGGTCATCCGCTCGACGGAGACGGCGGTGCGGAACTCGGCCCGGCGGACCGGGTCGGCGTGTGCCAGCTCCACGATCCGCTGGTACGGCACCAGCACCGCCTCGTCGCCGATGTTGTAGCGCAGTCGGGGCTGGAGCACGTCACCGGTGACCGTGCACACCAGCTCCCGACGGTCGTTCGTCTCCAGGTAGGTGGAGAACGGGTTGTACTGGAACACCATCGGCAGCCGCTGCTCGTCGGCACCGAGCAGCTCGGCCCGCAGCCCACGGTCGGTCTGCAACCGCCGCCGCAGCCACACCGTGAACCGGGTCTCGGCACCGATGCCAATGGTCAGGTCCGAGGCCCCGTACGCGGAGCGGACCAGGGCGAACCGCTGCTCCAGGTAGTCGCGCAGCGCCTCGGTCATGCCCTCGCCCCCGCAACTGGCGAAGACGCGGTACTTCCCCCACTCGAAGCCGCCGGCGTCGAGCCGGTCCCGCAGGTGCTTGAGGAACGGCGGGTAGGCGGTCACCAGGTAGTCGTAGTCGGGACCGAACTCGTGCAGCGTGTCGACGATCTTCCCGAGGTCCGGGCCGGTGTTCTTGACGACCGCGATCCGGGACATCGCCGCGCCGGTCGTGGTCCCGGTGGCCCAGGCCCCCATCGAGTACGCGTTGATGACGAACGGTCGGCGCATCGGGAAGACCAGCCCGGTGTAGCCGGCGATGTCCCGGTGCACCGCGCGCAGCTCCTGGGCGCCCCGGGGCCAGTTAAACGGCCGCCCGGACGAACCGGCCGACTCGTCGACCACCACTCCCCGGGTCGGCATGCGGCCCTGCCAGCACCGCGCGGCGGAGTCGTAGGCCGCCACGTACCCGTGCTTGTCGGTCTCCGGGAAGTCGGCCAGTCTGCGGCGGGCGCGGGCCGGGCGGGTGCGCAGGAAGGACCGGTACGCGGGGACCTGTCGAGCGGCCCGTTCGCAGAACGCCTGGGCGTTCGCCGCGGCCAGCCGGTCCAGGAGCGAGTGGTGCCGCCGGGCCAGCCACCGCCATCCGGCGGGGTGGCGACCGGCGAGCCGGGTCAGCGTGGCGACCGCGCGACCGCCGGTCGCCAGCGTCGTCTGTCGGCACCGCGCGGCCAGCGCCGGCAGCGGCGACTCGGCGGTACCCAGGGCGATGTGTCGGTGCGGCAGTTCGGCCATGTCGCCAATCCTGTTCGCGCCGACGCGCCGACACCTGAGCGCGCGGGCCGGACCGGGTTGAGTACGCGTACCCAGGTGCGCGTGGGCGGCGGCACCGGCCTCGGATGGGCGCAAAGACCTAAATCGCATCCATCGGCGTCAAAGGTTGAGGGGTTGGGAGCGCTCCCGTAGCATGCCTGACACGTATGTTAACGCTCACCTAACAATGACCTTCGCGAATGCGTCGGTCGATTCCGTGCTGGGAAGGATGCTTCATGGCTAGATCCAGAATGGTCAATGCCAGTCTGGTGTCGGCCGGCGTGGCGATGCTGGCGACGTCGGCGGTGGCCGTCGTCGCGCCGCCGGCCGGCGCCGCAGCGGCAGGTTGTTCGGTCACGTACGCCGTGGCGTCGCAGTGGCAGGGTGGATTCGGTGCCAACGTGTCGATCACGAATCTCGGCGATCCGTTGAGCAGTTGGACGTTGACCTGGTCTTTCGGTGCCGGGCAGACGGTGACGCAGTCCTGGAACACCACGTTGACGCAGAGCGGCACGGCGGTGACCGCGAGGAACGTGAGCTACAACGGCGCGATCCCGACCAACGGCTCGGTGTCCTTCGGGTTCAACGGCTCCTGGACGAGCAGCAACCCGGCACCGACCAACTTCGCCCTCAACGGTGTGGCCTGCAACGGCGGCACGACACCGACGACCCCGCCGCCCACCACGCCGCCGCCGACCACCCCGCCCCCGACCACGCCGCCACCGGGCACGTGTTCCCTGCCGTCGTCGTACCGGTGGTCGTCCACGGGTGCGTTGGCGCAGCCGCGCTCGGGATGGGTGTCGTTGAAGGACTTCACCCACGCCCCCTACAACGGCCAGCACCTGGTCTACGGCACCACGCACGACTTCGGCACGAGCTGGGGGTCGATGAACTTCGGCCTGTTCTCCAACTGGAACCAGATGGGCTCGGCCAGCCAGAACCAGATGCCGTTCAACGCCGTGGCCCCGTCGCTGTTCTACTTCGCGCCGCGCAACGTGTGGGTCCTGGCCTACCAGTGGGGCGGCCCGGCGTTCTCCTACCGGACGTCGACCAACCCGACGAACGTGAACAGCTGGTCGGCACCGCAGACGCTGTTCAGCGGCAGCATCTCCAACTCCAACACCGGCCCGATCGACCAGGCCGTCATCGGCGACAGCCAGAACATGTACCTCTTCTTCGCCGGGGACAACGGCCGCATCTACCGGGCCAGCATGCCCATCGGGAACTTCCCCGGCAGCTTCGGCTCGAACTACACGACGATCATGACCGACACCACGGCCAACCTCTTCGAAGGCGTCCAGGTCTACAAGCTCGAAGGCGAGAACCGTTACCTCATGCTCGTCGAGGCGATGGGTGCCCAGGGGCGGTTCTTCCGCTCGTTCACGGCCACCAGCCTGGGCGGCACCTGGACGCCGCAGGCGGCCACCGAGAGCAACCCCTTCGCCGGTAAGGCCAACAGCGGCGCCACCTGGACCAACGACATCAGCCACGGCGAACTCATCCGCACCAACGCGGACCAGACCATGACCGTCAACGCCTGCAACCTGCAACTGCTCTACCAGGGACGTTCCCCCAGCTCCGGCGGCGACTACGGCCTCCTGCCCTACCGCCCCGGACTGCTCACCCTGCAACGCTGAACCACCGCCACACCCGGCGGGCCCGTCACGTGGCCCGCCGGGTGCCAGCGCAGGTCGGGGGTCAGGTCAGAACGTCAGCACGACGTGCGCGACACCGAAGTAGATGATCAATCCGGTGGCGTCGACGAGCGTGGTCACCATCGGCGCGGAGACGACTGCCGGGTCGATGCGGAGCCGCTTGGCCAGCATCGGCATGGTGGCGCCGACGGTGGCGGCCCAGGCGCAGATGATCACCAGCGAGACGCCGACGACCAGGGCGATCTCACCACCGACCACGACCACGCCGACGACCAGGCCGACCGCTGCCAGCAACGCGCCGAGCAGCAGACCGACCCGGGACTCCCGCCAGATCACCGCCGGCAGGTCCGAGCCGCGCAACTCGCCCAGCGCGAGAGCGCGTACGGCGGAGGTGGTGGCCTGTGCACCCGCGTTCCCGCCGGTGCCCACGAGCAGTGGGATGAACAGGGCCAGCGCGGTCACCTGCGACAGCGTGGCCTCGAACGCCTGGAGCACGTTGACGGTGAGCACCGAGGCGACGATGAGCAGCAGCAACCAGGGTGCCCGGGAGCGGGCCAACCGCCAGACGCTCACCGCCATGTAGTGGCCGGGCCAGGGCGCGGTACCGGCCTGACGGGCCACGTCCTCGGTGTCCGCCGCCTCGATGATCTCCATCGCGTCGTCGATGGTGAGCAGGCCGACGAGCCGGTCCTCGCTGTCCACGACCGGCAGGGCGATGGTGTTGGTCTCCCGCATCAGGCGGGCGGCCTCCTCGGCCGGGTCGGTGGCGCGGGCCCGGAAGACATGGGTGTCGACCAGATCGGCCACCGGCACGTCGGCGGCGCTCAGCACCAGGTCCCGCAACTCCACCACGCCGACCAGGCGACGGCCCGGGTCGACCACCGGCAACACGTACACGGTCTCGGCCTCGGCGCCCTTGCGCCGCACCACGTCGAGCGCCTGGGCGGCAGTCACCTGCCGGGGCAGCGCGACCGCCTCCGGCGTCATGATCTGCCCGACCGAGCCGGGCGGATAACCGAGCAGCTCGGCGGTCATCTGTCGCTCGCGCGGCGACAGCCCGGCCAGGACGCGCCGGGCGACCTTGGCCGGCGCCTCGGTGAGCATGCGGGCCCGGTCGTCCGGGTCCATCTCCTCGACCAACTCGTGGAACGCCTGGTCGCGCAGCCCCACCAGGATGCGCTGCTGGTCCACCGGGTCCAGTTCCTCGAAGACGGCGAGTGCCGGGTCCTTGTCGAGCAGCCGGAACGGCACCCCGGCCGCGACCGCGTCGAGTCGGGCGAGTTCGTCGGCGATCTCGTACGGCGGTCTGCTGTCCAACCACCCACGGATCATCTCGAGGTCGTTGCGGTCGACGAGCTGCTGCAACGTCCCGGTCATCCGATCACCTCCGCAGGTGGCGCTGGTCGGTGCAAAGTTCCGTAGCTACCCGGCACGCATGCCGGGTACGCCGACAATCCGCCCGGCGTGGCCCAGGCCATACCGATCGGCGGCCGGGCGTGCGGCCTCGGCGTGGAAAGACGTCGGCGTTCGTGTCCGCCCCGTTCGGGGCGATCGCTGTCGGTGACGTGGGACGACGCCCTCGGTGATCTCCACCACGGTCGCGCCCCGGCCGGTGTCGCCCACCTCGTGTGGAGCGGGCGGGGCACCGTCATGCCGACGCGCCGCGCGCCGACGCCTGGCGGCCGGGGTCGGGCTGTCCTAACCTTGGCGGTACGAGGGGAGTACTTCCCACGAACCATACCGGTCAGTACGGCGCACCCCGGGTGTGCCTCGGGTGGTTGCCCACGAACGGTGGGTGAAGGAGACCTCGAACATGCACGGTGTTCGAGGAAGGCCCATGCCCGAATTGTCTTACTCCGCCGGTGAACTTCACTCCGTGGGCACGCCGTTGCTCTGGACGGTGACCATCGTCGGGGTGCTGGCCCTGCTGGTGCTCGACTTCGCGGTGACGCATCGCCCGCACCGGGTGTCGCTGAAGGAAGCGTTGGGCTGGTCGGCCTTCTATATCGCACTGCCGCTGACCTTCGGTGCCTGGGTCTGGTCCGAGTTCGGCTCCGAGCCGGGCGTCCACTACCTCACCGGCTATCTGGTCGAGAAGTCGCTGTCGGTGGACAACCTCTTCGTCTTCATGCTGCTGTTGGCCGCGTTCGCGGTGCCGACGGAGCTGGCCCAGCGGGTGCTGCTGTTCGGCATCGCCGGGGCGCTGGTGCTGCGGAGCGTCTTCATCGCGTTGGGTGCGGCGGCGTTGCAGACGCTGGACTTCGCGTTCCTGATCTTCGCGTTGATCCTGTTGTTCACCGCCGCGAAGTTGCTG
>NZ_JBSFSO010000050.1:0-48488 GCF_053589795.1 Micromonospora sp. NPDC003241
GGCAGCCCGACCGGCGCAGGGATCAAGCCTGACCGCCCGGAGCCGGTCGGGCTGCCCGGAACCCCCACCGCGCAACCACCGCCCAAACCCAAAAACACAGACATCACGACCCAGCCCGAACCGAAGCCCCACCAAGCTTCTCCACCACAGCCCGCACCCGAACCCCAGCCCGCAACGGCACCGCCGCCGTAGCCGCCCCCGCCAGGAACACCCACCCTTCCCGCAGCCGTACGCCGTGCCGACCGGCCAGCCGGATGCCCTCGTCGAGGGCCCGACGCGGGTCGCCGAGGATGGCCGCCGTCGAGCCGACCTGGGCCACCCGTCCGTCGATCTCCAGCAGGACGCCGAGGTTCTCCAGCCCGTCGGGCACCGGCGACCAGGGGCCGATCACGAACGCGCCGGCCGAGGTGTTGTCGGCGATGACGTCCGGTAGCGAGAACGTGAAGTTCGCGTACCGGCTGTCGATCAGCTCGATCGCCGGGGCGACCGCGCGGACCGCGTCGGTGAAGTCGCCGACCGGCTCGCCGGGTTCGGGCAGCCGGTCCAGTAGGAACGCCACCTCGGGTTCGACCCGGGGGTGGATGAAGCCGGTCACGTCGACGGTGCCGCCGTCGGGGATCCGCATCGCGTCGGTGAGCCGTCCCCAGATCACCTCGTCCACACCGACCTGGGCCATCTTCGCCTTGCTGGTGAGCCCCATCTTCAGCCCGACCAGCCGCTCGCCACGGTCGAGCCGATGCTGCACCAGTGCGGCCTGCACCGCGTACGCGGCGTCGACGTCGAGACCGGCCTCGGCGGCGACCTGCGGTACAGCGGTGGCCGTGTCGGCCGCCCGGTCCAGTGTCGCCGCGATCTGCGCGATGTCCGGCCCAGTCATGATTTCTCCTGCCCTGCGAGGTCCAGCGCCACGTCGACGATCATGTCCTCCTGCCCGCCGACCATCCGCCGCCGGCCGAGTTCGACCAGGATGGAGCGGACGTCCACGCCGTACCGGGCGGAGGCCCGTTCGGCGTGCCGGAGGAAGCTGGAGTAGACCCCGGCGTAGCCGAGGGAGAGGGTTTCCCGGTCCACCTGGACCGGCCGGTCCTGGAGCGGGCGGACGATGTCGTCGGCGGCGTCCATCAGCGCGAACACGTCGCAGCCGTGCTTCCAGCCGTGCAGTTCGGCGACCGCGACGAAGACCTCCAGCGGCGCGTTGCCGGCCCCGGCGCCCATTCCGGCGAGCGAGGCGTCCACCCGGACGGTACGCCCGTGCGGGGCGTCCGGGCCGATCGCGTCGGCGCCGACGATGCGCCCGTGCTCGACGGCCAGCACGCTGTTGGCCACTCCGAGCGAGAGGTTGTGGTGCGCGTGGATGCCGATCTGCGTGGTCGGTTCCAGCACCTGCCGGTACGCGTCGACGCGCTGCGCCACGTCGGACATCAGCAACCGGCCGCCGGAGTCGGTGACGTAGACGCAGTGCGCCCCGTACGACTCCATCAGTTTGGCCTGCGCGGCCAGCCCGGCCGGGTCGTTCATGTGCGACATCATCAGGAAGCCTGCGACGTCCATGCCGTTCTCGCGGGCCCACGAGATGTGCTGGGCGGAGATGTCGGCCTCGGTGCAGTGGGTGGCGATCCGGACGCTGGTCACGCCGAGCGCGCGGGCCGCCTTGAGGTCGGCGATGGTGCCGATGCCGGGCAGCAGCAGGGTGGTCAGCTTCGCGGTGGTCATCACTTCGGCCGCCGCCGCGATCCAGTCGGCGTCGCTGGCCGCGCCGTGGCCGTAGTTGACGCTGGAACCGGCGAGACCGTCGCCGTGCGCCACCTCGATCGCGGCCACCCCGGCGGCGTCCAGCGCGGCGGCGATGGTGCGGACCTGGTCGACGGTGTACCGGTGTGCGATGGCGTGCATACCGTCGCGCAACGTCACGTCCTGGATGTACAGCTCGGTCACCGGCCCGCCCTCCACGACCGCAGCGGCGTTCGTCGTGGTCACGCCCGCACCCCCTCGGCGCGCAGGGCGACCAGGCGCTGCGCGGTCCGCAGCGCGGCCGAGGTCATGATGTCCAGGTTCCCGGCGTACGCGGGCAGGTAGTGCCCGGCACCGGCGACCTCCAGGAAGACCGTCACCTGTACGCCGGTGAGCTGCCGCCCCAGCGTCGGCACGTACGCGTCCACCCGGTCGAACTGCACGTCCTGCTTGAGCCGGTAGCCGGGGACGTACTCCTGCACCTCGGCGACCATCGCGGCGACCGACTCGGCGATGGCGGCCCGGTCGGCGTCCGGGTCGGGGCAGAGGCAGTAGACGGTGTCCCGCATCAGCAGCGGCGGCTCGGCCGGGTTCAGCACGATGATCGCCTTGCCGCGTTCCGCGCCGCCGACCACTTCGATCGCCCGGGAGGTGGTCTCGGTGAACTCGTCGATGTTGGCCCGGGTGCCGGGACCGGCGGACCGCGAGGCGATCGAGGCGACAATCTCGCCGTACGCCACCGGGGTGATCCGGCGGACCGCCGCCACGATCGGCACGGTCGCCTGCCCACCACAGGTCACCATGTTCAGGTTCGTCTCGTGCAGGTGCTCGTCGAGGTTGACCGGCGGCACCACGTACGGGCCGATGGCGGCCGGGGTCAGGTCGACCACCGTGCGCCCGTGGCTTCGCAGCACCGCGTCGTTGTGTCGGTGCGCGCCGGCCGACGTGGCGTCGAAGACCAGGTCGACGTCGGCGAACTCGGGCATCGCGACCAGCCCGTCCACGCCCTCGGCGGTGGTGGCCACGCCGAGGCGGCGGGCGCGGGCCAGCCCGTCGGAGGCCGGGTCGATGCCGGCCATCGCCACCATCCGCAGGCCCGCCGCGCCGCCGTCGGCGTCACCGCCCGACCGGAGCACCTTGATCATCAGATCGGTGCCGATGTTGCCGGACCCGATCACCGCCACTCCGGCCATCAGGACGCCTCCTTCGCGAAGCAGGCCCGGACCGAACCGAGCCCGGAGATACGTGCCTCGTACGTCGCGCCGGGCGTCACCGGCACCATCGGCCCGAGCGCACCGGAGAGCACCACGTCACCGGCGCGCAGCGGGTCACCGGCGCGGGCCAGCGTGCCGGCCAGCCAGGCCAGCGCGTGCAGCGGGTTGCCGAGGCAGGCCGCCCCGGCACCGACCGACACCGGTTCCCCGGCGTGTTCCAACACCATCCCGGCCAGCCGCAGGTCCACGTCGCTCACCCGACGCGGCGAGGTGCCCAGCACGAACAGCCCGCTGGAGGCGTTGTCCGCCACGGTGTCCACGATGGAGATGTCCCATCCGGCCACCCGGGAGTCGACGACCTCGATGGCCGGCAGCAGATGGTCGACGGCGCGCAGCACGTCCACGGTGGTGACCCGAGCGTCGGGCAGGTCGGCGCCGAGCACGAAGGCGATCTCCGCCTCGACCCGGGGCTGGAGCAACCGGTCCAGGGCGATCTCGGCCCCGTCGGGCACCGCCATGACGTTGGTGAGCACACCGAAGTCCGGCTCGTACACGCCGAACGCGTCCTGCACCGCCCGGGAGGTCAGCCCGACCTTCGCGCCCACCCGGCGCTGGCCGGACGCCAGCCACTCGCGTACCTGGATCTGCTGCACCCGGTACGCCGCCTCGACGTCCCCTTCGGGCAGCAGTCGCCCGCGCAGCGGCGGGCACGGCTTCCCACTCGCCCGAGCCTCGATCAGCTCACGGCCAACAGCATCGAAGTCAACGGTCATGAGAGGTCCACGCAGACGTTGGTGAGTTCGGAGTAGAAGTCGAGCGAGTGCACGCCGCCCTCGCGGCCGATGCCGGACGCCTTCACCCCGCCGAACGGGGTACGCAGGTCGCGCAGGAACCACGTGTTGACCCAGACGATGCCGGCGTCCAGCCGGGCGCCGGCCCGGTGCGCCCGACCCACGTCCCGGGTCCACACGGTCGCCGCCAGGCCGTACTCGGTGCCGTTGGCCAGCTCGTACGCCTCGTCCTC
Source organism: Micromonospora sp. NPDC003241 (assembly GCF_053589795.1). Classification (NCBI taxonomy): domain Bacteria; kingdom Bacillati; phylum Actinomycetota; class Actinomycetes; order Micromonosporales; family Micromonosporaceae; genus Micromonospora; species Micromonospora sp. NPDC003241. The sequence goes on from NZ_JBSFSO010000050.1 coordinate 3,970, forward strand.
GGTGTCGAAGGGCGCGACGTGCACCACCGGCCCGAAGATCTCCTCGCGGTTGGTGCGGGCGTCCGGGCCGAGCCCGGTCAGGACAGTCGGCTGCACGTACGCGCCACCGTCGCGGGCGTCGCCGAACTGCGGCACCCCGCCGCCGGCCAGCACCTGCGCCCCCTCGGCGCGGGCCAGGTCGTAGTGGCCGAGCACCTTGTCCCGGTGGGCGTGCGAGATCAGCGGCATGTTCACGGTCGCCTCGTCGGCGGGCCAGCCGTACGCCAGCTCGGCGGCGCGCGCGGCCAGCCGCTCGGTGAACTCCTCGAACACCGGTCGCTGCACGAGGATCCGCTCGGTGCAGAGGCACACCTGGCCGCCGTTGGTGAAGCTGGACCGGACCGAGCCGGCGACCGCCGCGTCCAGGTCGGCGTCGGCGAAGACCAGCCCGGCGTTCTTGCCGCCTAGCTCGAAGCTGACCGCCTTCACGCCGTCGGCGGCGGCGCGCATGATGGCGCTGCCGGTGGCGGACTCCCCGGTGAAGGTGATCGCGTCGACGCTCGCGTGCCGGGTGAGGGACTCCCCGGCCGAACCGGGACCGAAGCCGTGCACCAGGTTGAACACACCCTCGGGCACACCGGCCGCCGCCATCACCTCGGCGAGCAGCGTGGCCGAGGCGGGGGTCTCCTCGCTGGGCTTGACCACCACGGCGTTGCCGCAGGCCAGGGCCGGTGCGACCTTCCAGGTCAGCAGCAGCAGCGGCAGGTTCCACGGCACGATCACCGCGACCACGCCGACCGGCTTGCGGACCGCGTAGTTGAGTGCCCGGCCGCCGGTCGGGGTGACCGTGGTGAATGACTCGGTCGGCGCGGTCGCCACGATCTCGGCGAAGGCCCGGAAGTTGGCCGCGCCACGCGGGATGTCCAGGGTGCGGGCCTGCGAGATGGCCTTGCCGGTGTCGGCCACCTCGGCGGTGACCAGGTCGTCGAAGCGGCGCTCCAACTCGTCGGCGACCCGACGGAGCACCTCGGCGCGTTCCCGCTCCCCCATCCGACCCCACGGCCCGCGCAGCGCCGCCCGGGCCGCCGCCACCGCGTCGTCCACCACCGACGCGCCGGCCTCGACCACCTCGAAGACCGGTTCGCCGGTGACCGGGCTCCGTCGGGTGAAGCGGGCGCCCTCGTCGCGGAACTCGCCGCCGACGAAGTTGCGCAGCAGGACAGGGCCGTCCGGCGCGTGCCCGGTCATCAACCGGGGGTCCCAGCGGGTCATCGACGTCTCCCGCGCCCGATCGCCACCGCCGCACCGGCCACCGCCGCCAGCACACCGGCGGCCACCGCGCCGAGCACCTGGTACTGCCGGCGCACCCGGCGGCGCACCTGCGCGTACGGGACGGTGGAGAAGGAGACCATCTCGTACTGGGAGACGTACCGTCCGGGCAGCGCCCGCTCCAGGGCGTGCTCGACCTTCTTGCGGGTCCGGAACACCGGCGAGGCGACCTTGTCGCGCATCTCCACGAAGTTGGCCAGTGCCATCCGGGCGATCGCCTCGGCGTTGCCCTGCCGGCGCTGCTGGAACAGTGGCAGCGCGGCGGACCAGTCGTCGGCGCACTCGGACAGGCAGCGGTCCAGCTCCACCACGTCCTCGAAGGCGCAGTTCGCGCCCTGGCCGTAGAACGGGACGATGGCGTGCGCCGCGTCGCCGAGCAGGCCGACGCGTCCGTTCACCTGCCACGGGTCGCAGCGCACCGTGCCGAGGACGCCGACCGGGTTGTGCTGGTAGTCGTCGACCAGGTCGGGGGCGAGCGGCAGCAGGTCCGGGTAGTGCGCGGCGAAGTGCCGTTCGATCGCCGCCTTGCTGCCCAGCGAGGCGAAGCTCGCGGTGCCGTGGGTGGGCCAGAACAGCGTGCAGGTGAAGGAGCGGTCCGGGTTGGGCAGCGCGATCATCATCGAGGTGCCGCGCGGCCAGATGTGCAGCGCACCCTCGTCCAGGGCGAAGTCACCATCGGCCGGCGGGATGCTCAGTTCCTTGTAGCCGTAGTCGAGGAAGTCGACGCTCTCGGTGAGCAGGCCGTGTTCGAGCAGTTGTCCGCGTACCGCCGAGCCGGCACCGTCGGTGCCGAGGACGACGCGCGCGTCCGCGGTGACCGCGCCCTGCGGGGTCTCGAAGGTCATCCGCGCGGTGTCCGGGTCCAGGCCGACCAGCCGGTGGTCGAAGGCGATCCGCACGCCGGGCAGCTTCGCGGCGGCCTCCAGCAGCGCGTTGTTCAGCGCACCCCGGCTGATCGAGTTGATCGCCCGGTCGCCGGAGACGCTGTACGACTGGAAGCCCGGCTCACCGAGCACCGGGTGCACCATCCGGCCGCGCATCGGCAGCGCGTCGGCCATCACCTGCTCGTCGAGCCCGATCCGGCGCAACGCGTCGAGCCCGCGCTCGGAGAGCGCCAGGTTGATCGACCGGCCCCGTTCGATGGTCCCGGTACGCGGGTCCGGCCGCCGCTCGTACAGCGCCACCGGGTAGCCCCGGCGGGCCAGGAAACAGGCCAGCAGGCAGCCGGCCAGCCCGGCGCCGACCACGGCGATCTCGTCGCGTTCCCGGTTCATCCAGCTCTCCCAACGGTCGCGGCCAGCGCGTCGGCGACCCGCCAGCAGTCGTGGTACGTCGAGTAGAGCGGCACCGGGGCGAACCGGACGACGTCCGGCTCCCGGGCGTCGGCGATCACTCCGTGCTCGTACCGGAGCCGCTTGGTCAGCTCCCTGGCGCTGCCCTCGCCGAGTCTGACCGAGAGTTGGCAGCCACGGCGCCCCGGGTCGCGCGGGGTGATCACGGTCAGCGGCCGGTCGGCGGTCACCTCGTCCAGCAGCCGCTCCAGGTAGCCGGTGAGCCGCAGGCTGCGCTCGCGCAGCGTGGGCATCCCGACCGCGTCGAACAGCTCCAGCGAGGTACGCACCGGCCCCATCGAGAAGATCGGCGGGTTGGAGATCTGCCACGCCTCCACGGTGGACGGTGGACGACTGACCGGGGTCATCTCGAAGCGGGTCGCCGCCGCCGTGCTCCACCAGCCCTCGAAGCGGGGCAGGTCCGCGTCGCCGTGGTGCCGCTCGTGCACGAACACCCCGCCGAGCGCGCCCGGTCCGGAGTTGAGGTACTTGTACGAGCACCAGGCCGCGAAGTCGACGTCCCACTCGTGCAGCGACAGCGGCACGTTGCCGGCGGCGTGCGCCAGGTCCCAGCCGACGACCGCCCCGGCGGCCCGGCCGGCGGCGGTGATCGCCGGGACGTCCATCAGCTCGCCGGTGAGGTAGTTGACTCCGCCGAGCATCACCAGGGCGACGGTGTCCCCCTCGGCGGCCAGGAACGCGGTGACGTCCTCGGTGCGCAGGGTGTCCTCGCCGGGGCGCGGCGTCAGCCGGACGACCGTGGTGTCCGGGTCGAGGCCGTGGAACCGGGCCTGGCTGCGCACCGCGTAGCTGTCCGACGGGAAGGCGCTGTCCTCGATGACGATCCGGGTCCGCGTGCCGGTCGGCCGGTAGAAGCTGACCATCAGCAGGTGCAGGTTGACCGTGAGCGAGTTCATCACCACGGTCTCGGTGGGCAGGGCGCCGACCAGTCGCGCGGCCGGGGCCGTCAACAGCTCGTGGTACGGCAGCCAGGGCCGTGCCGCCTCCAGGTGCCCCTCGACACCGAGCCGCCCCCAGTCGTCCAGGTCGGCCAGCAACTCGTCCCGGGTGGCCCGGGGTTGCAGGCCGAGCGAGTTGCCGGCCAGGTAGGCCGACTCGGGATGGTGACCACCGTCGGCCGGTGGCACGTGGAACAGGTGCCGGTGTCCGGGGTCGGTGGCGTCCAGCCGGAGGGCTTCGGCCTCGCCGGGGCGTGGCGCCTCGGCCTCGTTCGTCGTCATCGTCGCCTCACATCGCGGTACGGGCGGACCACAGCTCGGGGAAGACCACCCGGGCCATGCTGCGTTGCAGCCAGGCCAGCCCGGCGGAGCCGCCGCTGCCGACCTTGGCGCCCATGGTGCGCTGCACCGCCTTGATGTGGTGGTGCCGCCAGTCGCCGAACTGTTCGGCGACCTCGGTCAGCGCCTCACCGAGCATCCGCAGGTGGTTGTCCGGGCCGGAGTCGGCATAGATCCGCACCCAGGCCGCCTCGACGGCGGGGTGCGGCTCGTGCTCGACCGCCACGTCCCGCTCCAGCAGGTCGGCGGGCAGCTCGTGGCCGTGCCGGGCGAGCAGGGCCACCACCTCGTCCCAGACGCTCGGCGTGTCGAGGGCGGCGGTCAGCTCGGCGTGCACCTCGGTCTGCCGGCGGAACGGCCGGATCAGCGCCGGGTCGCGCAGCCCGAGCTGGAACTCCAGGTGGCGGTACATGGCCGACTGGAAGCCCGAGCCCTCGCCGAGCAGGTTGCGGAAGCGGTTGAAGTCGGCCGGGGTCATCCAGCGCAGCCCCCGCCAGGCGGCGTTGAGCCCTTCCAGGTGCAGCGCGGCCCGCCGCAGCGGGGCGAGCGCCTCCCACACCCGGTCGGTGTGCACCAGCCGGGCGGCGTCGCGCAGTTCGTGGCAGGTCAGGCCGAAGTACAGCTCCATGATCTGGCTGACCATCAGGAACGACATCTCGCCCGGGTCGTCGCTCAGCGGCTGCTGCAACCGGTGCAGCGTGCTGGCCTGCACGTACGCGTCGTACGGCACCCGCTCGGCGAACTCCAGCGTCGGCTCGCCGCCGTTGCGTGCGGCACGGGCCGCGCGCTGGCGGCCGGTGACCGGACGCACCGCCGCCCGGGTACCGGGGCGCAGTTCCGTCTGCTCCATGCGTCCGCTCCTTCCTGGCGTCGGTCCAGACATGATCTCGCGGTGGGATCGCCGGACGGAATGCCTCTTCAACGGCGGTTACGCAGGTCGACCTGCCGAACGAAAGGCACTGGCAGCGGTTCGGTTGCCGGACGTAAGGTCGCCGCGTGGACGAGATGGACTGGGCCCTGCTCCGTGAGCTGCAGGCCGACGCGCGACTGTCGTTCAGCGAGCTGTCCCGGCGGGTGCACCTGTCTCCCCCGGCGGTCGCCGAACGGGTCCGGCGGCTGGAGGAGACCGGCGTGGTCACCGGCTACCACGCCCACGTCGACCTGGCCCGGGCCGGTCGCAACGTGGTGGCGCTGATCCGGATGTCCTGTTACGGCGCCCGGTGCATCCTGCACGTCCCCGAGGTCGCCGACTGGCCGGAGATCCTGGAGATCCACCGGATCACCGGCGACGCGTGCAGCGTGCTGAAGGTCGCGGCCTGCTCGATCGGGGAGTTCGAGGCCGTCATCGACCGACTCGCCCCGTACGGGCAGCCGTCGAGCACGATGGTCCTCTCCACTCCGCTGGGCTGGCAGCCGGTCACCCCGCTGTCGGGTTAGCCGCCCCGGCAGCGGGAATGCGCCGCGGGTCGCCCCAGCAGGACCGGTGCACCGGTGCCGGGAGGGAGGATCATGCGGGGTCTGCTTCCGTACCCGTCGACCATCGTCCGACTGTTCGGCGCGTTCGCCCTGATCGGGGCTTTCGTCCTGGTCGGCGCCGCGCCCGCGCGAGCGGGTGAGAACACCTTCGTCGAGGTGACGCCGAACAGCGTGCAGGCCGGCTCGCGGGTGCACCTCAAGGCGAGCTGCGACAACGCCAACAACCGGCAGGCCGAGGTGACCTCGGACGCGTTCCGTCAGGTCTTCCTCCGCCCGGACAACGGCTTCCTCACCGGGGACGTCACCGTGCCGAGCGACAAGCAGGCCGGCGACTACCCGGTCAACCTGCGCTGCGAGAACGGTCAGACGGCCCACACCACGCTGACCGTGCTGAACATGGAGCAGCCCACCAAGGGACCGGCGACCGGTGGCGGCGGCACCGCAGGCGGCGGGACCGGCTCGATGCTGCTGCTCGGCGGCGCCGCCACGGTGGCCGCAGTGGTGGTGTTCGGGCTGGTCAGCAACCGGCGTCGGGCCGGTTCCTGACCCGCTGTCGCGATGAGCGGCCCTCGCGTACCCGTGCCGGAACCCGGTCCGGGCCTACGCCGGACCACCGCCCGTCGGGTGCCTCGCGCCTGGCGACGGGTGGTGGGCACGGCGTGGGGCCGGCTGGGCCGGGTCACCGCGCAGATGGGGACGGCCAGCGTCAGTACGCCGGATCCGGCGACCCCGCCGCTGCCGCCTCGGGGTCGACAGGTCGGCCGGTACCGGCGTTTCGGCCGCTCCACCCCCGGGGTGCCGGTCCTGGTGATCGGTGCGCTGATGCTGCTGATCGTCACGATGCTCGGCGTCGAGCGGCTGACCGGGGTGAACCTGCTGCCGGACCGGTTCATCGCCGGGCTGGCCCGTCCGCCGAAGGACTACCCGATGCTGTCGGCGAGCGAGCCGGTCAGCATCGAGATCAGCAAGATCGACCTGACCGCCCCGGTGCACAACGTCGGGATCGCGCCGGACGGCAGCGTCGCCGCCCCGCCGGCCGAGCGGGCCCAGGAGGCCGGGTGGTACGACCAGGGCCCGACCCCCGGCCAGTACGGCCCGGCCGTCATCGTCGGGCACGTGGACACCAGCACCGGCCCGGCCGTCTTCCAGGACCTGCGGGAGTTGCGGTCCGGTGACCGGGTCGAGGTGGCCCGCTCCGACGGCTCGGTGGCGGTGTTCGAGGTCGAGCGGGTCGGCCGGTACGACAAGGAGCAGTTGCCGGCGGACGACGTCTTCGGCGACTTCAGCCGACCCCAGTTGCGGCTGATCACCTGCGGTGGGCGCTGGGTCGGCGGCGAGACCGGCTACGCGGACAACGTGATCGTCTTCGCCTCACTGGTGCAGGCCCGCTGACCCGGCCTGCGGTCGGCCGACATCGGACTTCGCAGGCGGCGCGACTCGGGGACGCCGCTCCGGCGGCTCCAGCCTCGGCTCAGGCGGCTCCCGGCCGGACGGCCCAGGAGGCTCCGGCCGGGCGCGACTCGGGCTTCCGCCGGCGGCTCAGGCGGCTTCGGGCTCGCGCAGGTCGAGCCAGTCCGCCCAGCGGGGGTCGGGGGCGCGGTGCCCGAGCACCCGCCAGGCGATCCCGCGCGGCGGGGCCGGCGGGGAGTGCAGCCGCCAGCCCATCTCGGCCGGGGTCTTGTCGCCCTTGCTGTGGTTGCAGCGGGCGCACGCGGCGACCACGTTCTCCCAGGCGTGCCGACCGCCCCGGCTGCGCGGGAAGACGTGGTCGATGGTCTCGGCCGGGCCTCGGCAGTAGGCGCACCGCCAGCCGTCCCGGGCGAAGATCGCCCGCCGGGACAGGCCGACGTGGGTGCGGTACGGCACCCGGACGAACCGGGTGAGCCGGACGACGGAGGGCACCGGGAGCGCATTGCGTGCGCTGTGCAGGATGCCCTCGCCGTCGGCGACACAGACCGCCTTGGCGGAGAGCACGAGGATCGCGGCACGGCGTACCGACACGACACACAGCGGCTCGTAGGTGGCGTTGAGAACCAGCGCGCCGGAGCCCACCGTGGGTCGTATGTCAGGCATCGCGTCACCCTCCCGGTCAAGCGGCAGTCACACTCGCCACCGCCGACCGGTGTCGGACACAGCCCCACACCATGTCGACGCCGGCCGGATCACCGACGTCCGTTGCGCCAATCGTCCCTGATCGGAACCGCGAATGCACGCACTAATCCTGGGTAGCTGGGGAGGCTTTCCCGACCGGCCGCATCCGACGTCACCGTCCGGTGGGGCGGCGGTGTACTCGCCGGGCGGTTGCGGTACGAACACAGGGTGATTGTCAGCATCCTTCGTACCGTCGCACCCACACCGACCCCGGCAGCGCCGGAACCGGACGAGACGCCCAGCCCCGAGTGTCTCGACGAGGTGGTCTGCAACTGGGTCTGGAAGTTCTCCGACTCGGTGTGGTTCGCCGAGGGCAGCTACTGGATCCTGATCAAGCCGCTGCGGATCATCCTGATCCTGCTGCTCGCGATGGCCGCCCGCTGGCTGGTGCACCGCACCATCCGCCGGTTGGTCCGCACCACCAGCGACGCCGGGGTGCCCACCATGCTCCGCCCGCTGCGCGAGCGCATCCCGACCGCCACCGCCCAACCTGGCGAGTTCGTGCCAGAACGCCGCCGGCAACGCGCCGAGGCGATCGGCTCGGTGCTGCGCAGCATCAGCACGGCGTTCATCTACGGCATCGCGGTGCTGATGGTGCTCAAGGAGTTCAGCTTCGAGCTGGCACCGCTGCTGGCCAGCGCGGGCATCGCCGGCGTGGCACTCGGCTTCGGCGCGCAGAGCCTGGTGAAGGACCTGCTCGCCGGACTCTTCATGCTCCTGGAGGACCAGTACGGGGTCGGCGACAACGTCGACCTGGGTGAGGCGAGCGGTGTGGTCGAGGCGGTCGGGTTGCGCGTCACCACCGTGCGCGACGGCCGGGGTGTGCTCTGGTACATCCGCAACGGCGAGATCGTCCGGGTCGGCAACAAGAGCCAGGGCTGGGCGTTGGTGGTGGTGGACCTGCCGATCGGTTTCGCCGGCACCGAGGAGGCCATGGCGGTGCTGCGGACCGCCGCCGCCTCGGTCGCGGTCGACCCGGACCTGGCCCAGTCGATCGTGGAGCCGCCGGACGTACTCGGCGTCGAGCAGGTGACGGTGGAGGGCACGGTCATCCGCACGGTGGCCAAGACCACCGCCGAGGGGCAGTTCGCCGTCGGCCGGGAACTGCGTCGCCGGCTCGCCGAGGCGCTGGAGAACTCCGGCATCACGGCACGGATCGCGGCGGGCCGGTTCCTTCCCGGGCTACCTACTCGTTCCGATAGTGAGACCGGTCAGGGGGGTGCCACCTGAGCGGGGCGACGGGGGTCGCGGCCGAGTGGCCCCTCGGGTATCGTCCGTTCGTTCAGTCGGAGATGCGACCGTCCACCCGTTCGCCCTAGCCAGTTGTCAGACGATCGGGCAGAATCCGGTTCACGCGCTACCAAGCGCGGTCACGTCCTCGCTGATCCGACAGATCTGACGATGGTTCCGGGACAGCCATCACGAGTGGCCGGCCACCGGGACGATGGAGGCGATGGTGTCCGACGAGCGACCTTCTCCGGAAGGGCCGGCCACCTTCCGTGAAGTTTTCGCCCAGAGTGAGTACCGCGCCGTCTTCGCGGCCAACACGCTGACCTGGATCGGCGACTACGTCGCCAAGGCGGCGGTCACCCTCCTGGTCTATCGGACGACCCAGTCCGTCGCGCTCTCCGCCGCCGCCTTCGCGGTGAGCTACCTGCCGTGGCTGATCGGCGGGCCGCTGCTGGCCACCGTCGCCGAGCGACACCGGTACCGGCAGGTGATGGTCATCTGCGACGTCATCCGCATGTCGCTGATGCTGCTCATCGCCATCCCGGGCATCCCGGTGCCGGTGATCCTGGCGTTGCTGTTCGCCACCACTCTGGCCAACCCGCCGAGTCAGGCCGCCCGGTCCGCGTTGATGCCGCTGATCCTGCCCGGCGACCGGCTCGTCGTGGGGCTCTCCATCAACGCCAGCGTGGGGCAGGCCGCCCAGGTGGTCGGCTATCTGCTCGGCGCCGTCGTGGCGACGGTGAGCCCGACCGCCGCGCTGCTGATGAACGCGGCCGCCTTCGCGCTCTCCGCGCTGCTCGTCCGCTTCGGTGTCCGCGACCGGGCGCCGGTGATGAGCACCGCCCACCGCAGTCACCTGCTGCGCGAGACCGCCGACGGGTTCCGGATCGTCTTCCGGACGCCGGTGTTGCGGGCGATCGCCGTCCTGGTCTTCAGCGCCATGCTCTTCTCGATCGTGCCCGAGGGGCTCGCCGCCGCCTGGGCGAACGAGAGCGCGGGCGGGATGAACACCGGCCTGGCCCAAGCCGTGATCATGGCCTCGCACCCGCTCGGCTTCATCCTCGGCGGTCTGCTGATCGCGCGGCTCGTCGGGCCGGCCCGACGGCTGGCCCTGATGCGACCGCTGGCCGTCTTCGCGCCGCTGGCCCTGGTGCCCTCGCTGCTCGACCCCTCACCGGTGATGGTGGCCCTGCTCGCCGCCGTCTCCGGGTTCGCGGTCGCCGGCATGCTGCCGGTGGCCAACGGACTCTTCGTGCAGGCCCTGCCGGACGGCTTCCGGGCCCGGGCCTTCGGCGTGATGGCCACCGGCGTACAGGTGATCCAGGGCGCGGCGGTGCTGGTGACCGGGTTGCTCGCCGAGCGCTTCCCGATCCCCGTCGTGGTCGGGGTGTGGAGTATCGCGGGGGTGCTGCTGATGTCGATCGTGGCGCTCCGCTGGCCCGACCACCGGACGGTGGCCGCCTCCGTCGAGGCGGCCCGGCGCGCCGGTGCCGACCCCGCTCAGGGCGATGCCGGCGGGTCCGAGGTGCCGGGCTCCGAGCAGGTGGGTCCGGGCCGACCACAGCACGCGGTGAGCTGAACCACCCTCGGCGGGCCGTCCCGGTCGGGCCGTCGGTCGATGGCGCCTGGCAGGATGGAACGGTGAATCCCGCAGGTGAGTCCGAGCGCAACGGCGAGACGGTCACGCTCTTCGAGGCCGTCGGCGGCGAGCCCACGTTCCGCAAACTGGTCGACGAGTTCTACGCCGGCATCGCCACAGATCCGCTGCTACGGCCGATGTACCCGGAGGACCTGGGCCCGGCCTCCGACCGGATGAGGCTATTCCTCATGCAGTACTGGGGTGGCCCGAACACCTACTCCTCCCAGCGGGGGCACCCCCGGCTGCGGATGCGGCACGCGCCGTTCCGGATCGGCGCGGCCGAGCGCGACGCCTGGTTGCGGCACATGCGCCGGGCGGTCGAGCGCCTCGACCTGCCGCCGACGATCGAGACCGAGCTCTGGACCTACCTGGAACGGGCGGCCCTCTTCATGGTCAACACGATGGAGGACCCGGCCGCGCCCGCGTGAGGCACCGCCGGACCATCCGGGGCGCCCGCCACCTGCGCGGCGGCGGGCCGCACCCGTCGAGGTCAGAGCAGCGCGCCCTCGTCGTGCAGCCAGTCGACGAAGCTGGTGGCCACCGCCGCACCGCAGTCGAGCAGCTCGACCAGTAGGGCGTCGTGGGCCCCTGCGGCGAGCGGCACCTGCAACTCGGCATAGATCGGCAACTGGCCGCGTTCGGTGGCGTCACCCACGTACGCCTTGCAGAAGCGCCGGGTGTGGTTCCACTCGTTGACCACCCGGTAGGCCCGGTCCGCCCAGTCCGGCGGCACGGTCGCGTGCGGCCTGGCCCGGAGCACGAGGATCTCGTCCTCGGGCCCTTCCAGCGTGACCAGCACCGCGTGCCGCTCCCACATGGCCAACAGGTTGCCGTCACCGTCGGCGAGATAGCGCACGTCGAGCAGATCGAGCGCGTCGCAGACCCGGCCCAGGGTGACCGGTTCGACGGTTGCCGGCATGTCGGCGATCAACGGATGCTCCCCGCCCGACCGGTCGTCCCCCGGTCGGCGGGGCGGAGGCGGCCCGACCCGGACCGTGCCTTCCACCGTGATCCTGCTTCGAGTTTCCGGGTCGCCGCCACTGGCGGGACCGGGGCGCCATGACCACCACGGCATCGCTCGCGCACCTCACTCCCCAGCGGATCCAGTCGCCTACGGTGGGTTGGATCCGAGGATGGACGGTACCCGGACAGCCGGAACGAAGCACCCCCCCAACGGCAGCCCCAGCCCAGAAGGATGAACCAGGGTCATCCGTTCGCATGAGCCACGGAGGGCCGTACGACAAGATCCGTGGCCTTCTGCGACCAGACAGCTCCATACGGTCCCACCAGCCCGACCCATCGGCCAGCCGCACGGACCTGGACCGCGCCCGATTCCGGCGAATCCCCGGCAGGACCTAGGAAACCCATCCGAACCAGACCCTGCACCAATCGCTGGGTCACCTCCACCGGACGGCCAGGCTCGTCGTCCGGCGTCACCACCACCGCCACGTGGTCCAGCAGGGCGTCCCGCAGTGCCCGCTGCCCGACCGCCCGACCGGCCACCCCGTGCGCGGCGGCCTCGCGCAGGGTGCCCGCCGCCGCCAAGGCGAGCCGGCGAAGCTCCCCGCCCGGCAGCGTCTCCACCCACCGGCTCCCGGTCGGCGGCAACGCCCAGCGCCACTGCGCGTCCTGGCGTGCCGGCAGCGCGGTCTCCCCGGCCGCCAGCGCGGCCAGCAGGCTCCCGGCGGCCACCGTGACGTCCCCGGCGCCCGGACCGGCCACCGTGCGCGCCGCCAGGACGCCCCACGGCAGCCGGGCCCAGAGCGAGGTACGGCCCGCTGCGCCGGCGGGCCGCAACCGGACCAGGGCGGCGCTCTCCAACCGCACCAGCCGGGACAGGAACGCCCCGGCGTCGGCGACGTCGGCGATCCCGTGCCCGGTGCCGCCGCCCGGTGGTCCGGTCACGGTGTCCCGCCGTCGAGGGCGTACCCGAGCAGGAAGGCCCGTTCCTGCTCGGTCAGCCGGCGAGCCGCCTGCTGGGCGAGGTCGAACGGCACCAGCACCGAACGCGCCCGGCTGACCAGCAGGTCACCGTCGTACATCTCGTAGCCGATGGTGAAGGAGGCGGCCCGGATCTGCTCCACCCAGAGGTCGATCCGCACCGTGGGCGCGCCCTCGGCGGTGGCGCGGTGCAGGGCGAAGTCGACCGGGCGCAGGTAGTCGATCTCGTGCCGACGGATCACCACACCGTTGGTGAACGAGTCGATCCCCTGGGCCTGGGCGCCGGCGAACATCAACGCCACCCGGGCCTCCTCATAGAGCGTGAGGAAGCGGGCGTTGTTGACGTGACCGTACGCGTCCTGGTCGGACCAGCGCAGGGTGCAGTGATAGACGAACCTGTCAGCCACGACGATCCGCCCCGCTCAGTCGCGGGTCAGCTTGCGGTAGGTCACCCGGTGTGGCCGGGCCGCCTCGGCGCCGAGCCGGTCGACCTTGTTCTTCTCGTACGCCTCGAAGTTGCCCTCGAACCAGAACCACTTGGCCGGGTTCTCGTCGTCGCCCTCCCAGGCCAGGATGTGCGTGGCGACCCGGTCCAGGAACATCCGGTCGTGGGAGATCACCACGGCGCAGCCGGGGAACTCCAGCAGCGCGTTCTCCAGGCTGGACAGCGTCTCCACGTCCAGGTCGTTGGTCGGCTCGTCGAGCAGGATCACGTTCCCGCCGATCTTGAGCGTGAGCGCCAGGTTGAGCCGGTTGCGCTCGCCGCCGGAGAGCACCTTGGTCGGCTTCTGCTGGTCCGGCCCCTTGAAGCCGAACGCGGCGATGTACGCCCGGGACGGCATCTCGACCCTGCCCACCATGAGGTGGTCCAGCCCGTCGGAGACGACCTCCCAGACCGACTTGTCACCGGCCAGGCCCTGCCGGTTCTGGTCGACGTACGACAGCGAGACGGTGTCGCCGACCTTGACCGAGCCGTCGGTCGGCTGCTCCAGCCCGACGATGGTCTTGAACAGCGTGGTCTTGCCGACGCCGTTCGGGCCGATGATGCCGACGATGCCGTTGCGCGGCAGCGAGAACGACAGGTTGTCGATGAGCACCCGGTCGCCGAAGCCCTTGGTCAGGTTGTGCGCCTCGATGACGGTGTTGCCCAGACGCGGACCTGGCGGGATCTGGATCTCCTCGAAGTCCAGCTTGCGGGTCTTCTCGGCCTCGGCGGCCATCTCGTCGTACCGGTCGAGCCGGGCCTTGGACTTGGTCTGCCGCGCCTTGGCGTTGGAGCGGACCCACTCCAGCTCCTCGGTAAGGCGCTTCTTCATCTTGGCGTCGCGGCGTCCCTCGACGGCGAGCCGCGCGGCCTTCTTCTCCAGGTACGTGGAGTAGTTGCCCTCGTAGCCGACGGCCCGGCCCCGGTCCAGCTCCAGGATCCAGCCGGCCACGTTGTCCAGGAAGTACCGGTCGTGGGTGATCGCCAACACGGTGCCGGCGTACTTGGCCAGGTGCTGCTCCAGCCACTGCACGCTCTCCGCGTCCAGGTGGTTGGTGGGCTCGTCGAGCAGCAGCAGGTCGGGCGCCTCCAGCAGCAGCTTGCAGAGCGCGACCCGGCGGCGCTCACCACCGGAGAGCTGGGTGACGTCGGCGTCCGGCGGCGGGCAGCGCAGCGCGTCCATGGCCAGTTCGAGCTTGGAGTCGATGTCCCAGGCGTCGGCGTGGTCCAGCTCCTCCTGGAGCCGGCCCATCTCCTCCATCAGCTCGTCGGAGTAGTCGGTCGCCATCTGCTCGGCGATCTTGTTGAACCGCTCCAGCTTGGCCTTGGTGTCCGCGACCGCCTCCTCGATGTTGCCGAGGACGGTCTTCGCGTCGTTGAGCGGCGGCTCCTGGGCCAGCAGCCCGACGGTGTAGCCGGGCATCAGCCGGGCCTCGCCGTTGCTCGGCCGGTCCAGCCCTGCCATGATCTTGAGGAGGCTGGACTTACCGGCGCCGTTCGGGCCGACCACACCGATCTTGGCCCCCGGCAGGAAGCTCAGCGTCACGTTGTCGAGCACGACCTTGTCGCCGTGCGCCTTGCGCGCCTTTTCCAGGACGTAGATGTACTGGGCCACGGTACGGGCTACCCTCCGTCGGTGGTGATCGCCGAATGTCGTGTGGTGCGGGTGCGGGCCGGTTGACCGCCCGCCGCCGGCCGGGAGCCGGCCGCGCGCACACCATCGTCAATCCTGACAGGTACGCCGCCCCGCGCCCACATCGCCCCGCCCGCGCTGCCGTGCAGGCCACCGGGCCGACGCGCAGCAGCCCAGGGTGTCGGGGCAGGCGGCGGGCCATGTCACCATGATCACGTTCACGGTTGACGGAGTCTGGGAAGGGTAGGTGACTCCGGCACGGGGGAACAGACGCCGCAGCTACGCTCAGTACGCTCATCGCGGTGGACCCGTCAGCACCCGGAGGTGGCCGATCGTGACCGTCCGTAGCTCCTTTGTCGTAGTGGCGAATCGACTGCCGGTCGACGAGGTGAGCACACCTGAGGGCCGGCAGTGGCGACGCAGCCCGGGCGGGCTGGTCACCGCACTGCATCCCGTCCTCGCCGAGCATCAGGGCACCTGGGTCGGTTGGGCCGGTGGCACCGGCGCGGCCCCCGAACCGTTCGACCTGGAGGGCATCCGTCTGCACCCGGTGCCGTTGAGCGCCGAGGAGCTGGAGCGCTACTACGAGGGCCAGTCCAACGCCACCATCTGGCCGCTCTATCACGACGCCGTCGAGACGCCCGCCTACAAGCGACGCTGGCGCGAGGCGTACCGGCTGGTCAACGCCCGCTTCGCGGAGGCCGCGGCGGAGGTCGCGGCCGAGGGCGCGACGGTGTGGGTGCAGGACTACCAGCTCCAGCTGGTGCCGGCCATGCTCCGGGAGCTCCGCCCCGACCTGCGGATCGGGTTCTTCCTGCACATCCCGTTCCCGCCGATCGAGCTGTTCATGCAGATGCCGTTCCGCGCCGAGATCCTGCGCGGACTGCTCGGCGCCGACCTGATCGGGTTCCAGCAGCGTCTTGCCGCGCAGAACTTCGTCCGGCTGGCCCGCCACCTGCTCGGCCTGCGCTACGAGGGCCAGATGATCCAGGTGGACGGTCGGCAGGTCAAGGCCGGTGCGTTCCCCATCTCCATCGACACCAAGGAGATGGAGCGGTTGGCCGCCGACCCGGCGATCCAGGCCCGGGCCAAGGAGATCCGCGAGGAGCTGGGCAATCCCAAGACGATCATCCTCGGCGTGGACCGGCTCGACTACACCAAGGGCATCGAACTACGCCTCAAGGCCTTCCGCGAGCTACTCGCTGACGGAAAGTTGACAGTCCCGGACGCCGTTATGGTGCAGGTCGCTACGCCGAGCCGCGAACGGGTCGAGCACTACCAGGCACTTCGCGTCAAGGTCGAGCGCGAGGTTGGTCGGATTAATGGCGAATTTGGGCGGGTCGGTGTGCCGGCGGTGCATTATCTGCATCAGTCGTACAGTCGGACCGAACTGGCTGCGATGTACGCCGCCGCTGACGTGATGATGGTGACTCCACTGCGAGACGGTATGAACCTCGTGGCCAAGGAGTATGTCGCGTCGAGGGCGGACCACGGGGGCGCGCTCGTACTCAGTGAGTTCGCCGGCGCAGCCACCGAGCTGCGTCAGGCGTTCCTGTGCAACCCGCACGACCCCGACGCAGTCAAGGACGCTCTGCTACGGGCCGTGCATGTGGAGAAGCCGGAGGCTCGTCGCCGTATGCGGACTATGCAACGCCATCTGCGCACCCACGACGTGGGGCACTGGGCAAAGTCCTTCCTCACCGAACTAGGTGTGCCTGACATGGAGGCGGCGTGAACGCCGGCTCAAACGAGATCATCACCCCGGCGGCGGGCACCATGGATCCGGAGCTCCGGTCCGCCATCGGCCGGATCGCCCGGGTCCCCCAGCTCCTGGTCGCCTGCGACTACGACGGCACCCTCGCCCCCATCGTGGAGGACCCGAGCAAGGCCGTACCCCTGCCGGAGTCGGTGGCGGCGGTGCGTGCCCTGGCCGCGCTGCCGCAGACCACCGTGGCCGTCGTCTCCGGTCGCGCGCTGCGCGACCTGGCCGCGCTCTCCCGGCTGCCCAGCGAGGTCCACCTGGTCGGCAGCCACGGCTCCGAGTTCGACATCGGGTTCGTCGAGCGGCTCTCCCCCGAGCTGATCGCGGTCCGCACCCGGCTGCGGGACGCGCTGCGCGAGATCGCCGCGGACCACCCGGGCGTACGCCTGGAACGCAAACCCGCGAGCGTCGCGGTGCACACCCGTGGGGTGGCCCCCGAGATCGCCGGCGCGGCCATCGAGGCGGTCCGCAACGGCCCCGCCACCTGGCCGGACGTGACGGTCACGCAGGGCAAGGAGGTGATCGAGCTGTCCGTGGTGGCCACCCACAAGGGCACCGCGGTCGACCAGCTCCGCACCCAGCTCTCCGCCAGCGCGGTGCTCTTCATCGGCGACGACATCACCGACGAGAACGCCTTCGGCAACCTGCACGGCCCCGACGTCGGCATCAAGATCGGGCCCGGCGAGACCAAGGCCGGCTACCGGGTGGACGAGCCGATCGAGGCCGCCCGCGCGCTCGGCCTGCTCCTGGAGACCCGACGGCACTGGCTGTTCGGCGAGCGGGCGGTGCCGATCGAGCGGCACTCGATGCTGGCCAACGGGCGTACGGTCGCTCTGCTCACGCCGGACGCCAAGGTCTCCTGGCTGTGCAACCCCAAGCCCGACTCGGCGGCGATCTTCGCCGACCTGGTCGGCGGCAGCCCGGCCGGTCACTTCAGCGTCGCCCCGGAACGCGGCGGCATCCCGCTGGGCCAGCGCTACCGGTCCGGCACCATGACCGTGGAGACCCGCTGGTCCGGGCTGACCGTCACCGACTGGCTCGACAGGCCCGACCCCAAGGCCACGCCGGACGGTCCCGCGATCATCTCCGGTGACTCGACCCTGATCCGGGTGCTGGCCGGCACCGGCCGGGTCCGCGTGGAGTTCGCCCCCCGGCCCGAGTTCGCGCAGGTCGCCGTCCAGCTCCAGCCGGTCGGCGACGGCCTGCTGGTGCTCGGTTCCAACGAACCCATCGCGCTCTACTCCCCCGGCGTGCAGTGGGAGGTCGGCAACGACGGCGGGTACGAGACCGCCAAGGCGGTGGTCGACCTCTCGGCGCTCGGCGGTCAGGTCGTGTTGGAACTGCGGTTCGGTACGCACAGCCTGGAACACCACCGGCTGCCGATCCACGAACGGCAGGCCGCCGCGGAACGCCCCTGGAAGGACTGGGTCGCCTCGCTGCGGCTGCCGACCACCGCACGGGACCTGGTCGCCCGTAGCGCGCTCACGCTACGCGGGCTCTGCCACGAGGCGACCGGCTCGATCCTCGCCGCCGCGACCACCTCGCTCCCCGAGGAGCTGGGCGGCGTCCGCAACTGGGACTACCGCTACTGCTGGCTGCGCGACGCCGCGATGACCGCCCGCGCCCTGGTCGACCTCGGCTCCATCACCGAGGCCGAGGCGTTCCTGCGCTGGGTGGACGGTTGCGTCGAGCGCACCGGCGGACACCCCGAGCGGCTGCACCCGCTCTACACCGTCGACGGGTACGAACTGGGCGCGGAAGCCGTCATCGACACGCTCCCCGGCTACGCCGGCTCCCGGCCGGTACGCGTCGGCAACCTCGCCAACCACCAGCTCCAGCTCGACGTGTTCGGCCCGATCGCCGACCTGATCGCCGCCACCGCCGACGCCCGGGGGTCGGTCCGCCCCGAGGAGTGGCGGGTGCTGGAGAACATGGTCGAGGCGGTCCGTCGCCGCTGGCACGAGCCGGACCACGGCATCTGGGAGGCGCGGCTGCCTCCCCGGCACCACATCTTCTCGAAGGTGATGTGCTGGATGACCGTCGACCGGGCGCTGCACGTCACCCGCCAGCACGGCGGCGAGGACCGCGCCGAGTGGGTGGAGCTGCGCGACCGGATCGGCGCCAACGTCCTCGAACACGGCTGGCACGAGCACGCCGAGGCGTACAGCGTCGCGTACGGCGACGAGGACATGGACGCCTCCTCGCTGTGGATCGGGCTGTCCGGGCTGCTGCCCGGCGACGACCCGCGCTTCCTCTCCACCGTGCTCAAGATCGAGGCGGACCTGCGTAGCGGCCCGGTCGTCTACCGCTACCACTGGGACGACGGCCTGCCCGGGCGGGAGGGCGGCTTCCACATCTGCACGTCCTGGCTGATCGAGGCGTACCTGCGCACCGGTCGGCGTACCGACGCCGAGGAACTCTTCCTCCAGATGATCGACACGGCGGGCCCGACCGGACTGCTCCCCGAGCAGTACGACCCGCTCGCCGAACGCGGCCTGGGCAACCACCCCCAGGCGTACAGCCACCTCGGCGTGATCCGCTGCGCCCTGCTGCTGGACAACATGCTCAAGCAGTAGCCCCTCGTACACCCGGAGCGGCCGGAGACCCCCAGGTCCCCGGCCGCTCCGCCGTCTCTCTTCCCCGGGCTCCCGCCCTCATCCCCGCCCCCTCCCCGCCTGCTCCCCGCCCTTCCCTTCCCTTCACGACAATCCTCCACATATCGCCCACCAGGCCCTCCCGGGGACATGGTTGATCAAGAAATTTTGGTCCGAATCCGCCGCCCATCCAGACCAAAACTCCTTGATCAACGGGGCGATCTTGGGTGGCGACCTTGGGGGCGCCGTCGTGTGGAGGCCGAGGCAGCCTCGCGTGTTCGGGCGCGGCCTTTCGGGCGCGTGGTCGGTGTTCGGCAAGAGAACTGCGAGCTGCGAGACACCTAGGCGGTCGGACAGGACAGACATCGGCCGCTTGGCGACCTGACGGCCAGCAGGAGATGGGAGTTTTGGGTGTCTGTGAGTTGAATGTTCGGTTCTGGGCGGATGCGAGGCGGCGCTGGGCGGAATCGGGGTCGGGTCGGTGGCGTTGTAATCGGGTGGCTGACCGAGGAGTACCCCGCGCCCTGGCAGGTGGCCGGCTGATGTCGGAATGACCTGGGCCGGTCGGTCGTTATACCTGGTCCCGGCGCCGCGAGGGCTCGCGGATATCCCCGGGAATGATGCGGCCGGGTCGGTGGTTGTGATCCCGGCGCCGCAAGGATCGGGCCCGTTGACCCCCCCCTGCGGGCCTCGGCGTTTCTTCTCTTGTCTTCTAGCGCCTGACGGCGTTCGCGTCGCCTGTCCGTCCCCCTTGGGCTGGTGGCGTCTACCCCCGAATGGAGCTGTCTCATGAACTCGAAGCTGCTGCGTAAGAGTGTTCTCGGTGTCGCTGGTCTGGCCTTTGCCGGTGGTGTGTTCGCCGGCCCGACGATGCAGGCCGACGCCACCCCCGTCACCACCTCGCCCGTTGCATTGCAGGCGGACAAGCCCGACACGGGCAAGCTGATCCCGCACGGTGTGCAGGGCACCCAGTCCCGCATCGACCTGGACGACGAGCAGGTCGCCAACGCCAAGGCCATCATCGCCGCGACGAAGAAGGCCGGCATGGACGAGCGTGCCGCGGTCATCGCCATCGGCACGGCGTTCCAGGAGTCCAAGCTGGAGAACCTCGGCCACCTGGGTGACCGCAACGACCACGACTCGCAGGGTCTGTTCCAGCAGCGCCCGTCCTCGGGTTGGGGCACGGTCGAGCAGATCACCGATCCTGAGTACTCCACCCTGGCGTTCCTGAAGGGCCTCAAGCAGGTCGATGGCTGGCAGGACATGCCGCTGACCGTGGCCGCGCAGACGGTGCAGGTGTCGGCGTTCCCCGACCACTACGCCCAGTGGGAGCAGCAGGCCGCCGACCTGGTCGCCGAGCACTGGAACAGCTGACCCGCAACGAACGATCAGACTTTCCTCGACAGAGGGGGAGCAAGAATGCCGCCGGCCGGTACCCGCAACCTGGGGTGCCGGCCGGCGGCGTCTGCGGTGGTGGGGAGATGTTAGGAGGGGTCCCTTCCTATACACCAGGCGTTAGCAGGGGACCCCTCCTTACACCCCACCCCTATGTCGCGGCGGGGTGGGTGACCCAGCCGGTGACGAGGACGAGGTTCGTCGGTCGGTGTACGGCGACGAAGCCGAACGGTCGGTCGACGGTCAGACTGACCAGCCGTTTGCGTACGGTGACGGGTGGTCGCATCGCACCGGCCCGCATCGCGAACGCCGTCACCACGGCGGCGGAGAAGCCGGTGGCGTTGAACGTGGCGGTGGCGTTCTGGACGGCCTGCGCCACGTACAGCCGCTCGGTGATGCCGGGGAAGTGGTCTCCACTGGCGTCGGTCGCCGCCGTCAACCCGAACAGGCCGGGCTGTCGCAGCAGGTCGTGGGCGGCGTCGACGGTGAACGCGACGGTGGAGACACTCAACTCCGGGGTGGCGTCCGAGGCGTCGACGATCTGCTCGGTCACGCCCGGCCCGGCGGTGAGCGGCAGGGCGGGGACCTCGCCGTCGAGTGCGCCGATCGCGGCGGGCAGCACCTCGGCGGGACCGTGTCCGGCGGGACCGAGGGCGAGGACGACGTCGACGTCCTCGGCGCCCTCGACCGTCAGCAGGCTCACCGGCCCGCAGGCGGCGTCGACCACCCGCAGGGCGTGCAGGTCGCGGCCGCGTCGGCGCAGCCCGGCGAGATCCTGCCCGGCCCAGGGCCCGTCGGTGGGTCGGCATGGCGTGCGGTGGAAGGGCTGCTTCCAGGTGGTGAGCACCGACAACGCGCTGGCCAGGACCATCGCCGTCCCGCTGCTGGCGCGTACGGGCATGGCGGTGATCCGACCGTCGGTCTGCGCGGCCGCCCACGCGTCCAGCGCCGCCTGGTCGACGGTCTCGTCCCCGGTCAGCTCGCCGCGCAGGGCGGCCGGCACCTCGGTGCGCCACCGTTCGGACAGCGCCAGGCCGCGTCGCGACCAGAAACCGAGCGCCATCCGGGTGCTCGGGGAGTCGGTGAGGTCCACGTCCGTCGGGTCGCCGACCACGGCCGACAGTTCGGTCCGGGCCGGCCCGTCCGCGTACCGGGCGAGCAGCGCCAGCAGCGGATGCACGCCCGCGCCGGAGAGCACGGTGGCCTCGTCGTCCAGGGTGGCGGTCCAGCGGGCGGTGAGCGCGTTCGCGGCGCGGGTACTCATGACGTCCTCCGGTGACGGCACGTGGCACGGTGACGCGCCGGTCCGGTGACCCTATCGACCGTCGCGCCGCCCCGGTTCGGGGCCTGACACCACCACGGCACGGTCGGTGTGACAGCGTGACCGGATGAGTTCCGCGCCGGTCGACGTCGACCTCGCCCTGGTCGGCGGGGGCGGTGCCGCCTCGCTGGTGCTGGCCGCATTGGCCCGGCACGGCGTACGCGACCTGCGGATCGCCGTCATCGACCCGGTGCACCGGCGCGGCCAGGACCGCACCTGGGCGTTCTGGGACGAGCCCGGCAACGACCTGGACGACCTGCTGACGGCGAGCTGGACGCAGGTCGAGGTGGTCACGCCCGGCACGCACCGCACCCTGGACCTGGCCCCCCTGCGGTACGCGATGCTGCGCTCCGGCCCGATCTACGACCGGGCCGCCGAGGCGGAACGGCGTCTCGGGGTACGCCGGGTCGTCGCCGGTGCCGAGGAGGTGCACGACGAGGGTGACCGGGTGGTGGTGCGTACCGGCGACGGTCCGCTGCGCGCCGCCTGGGTGCTGGACTCCCGGCCCCGGCCACCGCGACGACCTGGTCGGACGAACTGGTTGCAGCACTTCCGTGGCTGGTGGCTGGCGGCGGACCGGCCGGTGTTCGACCCGGAACGGGCCGTGCTGATGGACTTCCGCACCCCGCAGCCGGCGCGGGGCGTCTCGTTCGGCTACGTGTTGCCGGTCGACAGCCGGTACGCGCTCGTCGAGTACACCGAGTTCGGACCGGACCTGCTCACCTCGGCGGCGTACGACACGGCGCTTCACGGTTATCGGGACCTGCTCGGGCTCGACCCGGCCCGGCTCACGGTGACCGAGGTGGAGAACGGCGTCATCCCGATGACCGACGGGCCGTTCGTGGCTCGCCCCTCGCCCCGGGTGGTCCGGCTCGGCACGGCCGGCGGCGCCACCCGACCGTCGACCGGCTTCACCTTCTCCGCCATGCACCGCCAGGCCGAGCAGGTGGCCCGCGCGCTGGCCGCCGGGCGGGACCCGGTGCCGGCGTCCGCGTACCCGCCTCGGCACCGCTGGATGGACGCGGTGGCGTTGCGGGCCCTGGACCGGGACCTGGTCGGTGGTCCGGAGTTCTTCGGTCGGCTGTTCGACCGTAACCCGGCGTCCCGGGTGCTGCGGTTCCTCGACGGCGGCACCACCCGCGCCGAGGATCTGGCGGTGATGCGCTCCACCCGGACGCTGCCGATGGTGACCGCCGGCGTGGCCGACGCGGCCGGTCGGCTCCGCGACCGGATCGCGCCGGGGCGCCGTCCGGCCTGGACCGTCCCGCCCGCCGTGGTCGGCCCGTCGGACGCGGAGGCCCCACCGCACTGACCCGCCCGGTCGCGTCGACGTCCCGCCGCACTGACCCGCCCGGTAGCGCCCACGTCCCGCCGCGCTCGCCCGCCGCGCGGGTGCCTGTCGCGCGGGGTGCCGGGCCCGGCCGCCGGGGGAGCCTTCGGTAGGTTTGCCCCATGGTGGACGAGGCGGCCGTTCGGGTGGTGCGGATCTGGACCGACGGCGCGTGCAGCGGCAATCCCGGCCCGGGTGGCTGGGGTGTCCTGCTGCGCTACGGCTCCCACGAGCGGGAGCTCTGTGGTGGTGAGGCGACGCCGACCACCAACAACCGGATGGAGCTGATGGCCGCCATCGAGGCTCTGGAGAGCCTGACCCGGCCGGTCACCGTCGAGCTGCACACCGACAGCACGTACGTCCGCAACGGCATCACCAGTTGGCTGGCCTCGTGGAAGCGCAACGGCTGGCGGACCGCGGCGAAGCAGCCGGTGAAGAACGCCGACCTGTGGCAGCGGCTGGAGGCGGCCTGCGCCCGGCACCAGGTCACCTGGCTGTGGGTCAAGGGCCACAACGGGCACCCGGAGAACGAGCGGGCCGACGCGCTGGCCAACCAGGGGATGACCGAGGCGCGGGCGGCCGTCGCCGCGACCCGCCGCTAGCGTCGCCTCGGCCGGCGACCCGCCGGACGAGGGGTCAGCGACAGCGCCGACCAGTGCACGGGTCGGGTCACCCGGTCCGGCAGCCGGGTCCGTCTGTCGCCGCGCGCGGCGTCGACCTGTGACTGGTGCAGGAACAGCGCACCGGTCAGGTCGGCTCCGTCCAGCGCCGCCCCGCGCAGGTCCGCGCCGGTCAGGTCGGCCCGGGCCAGGTCCACCCCGCGCAGGTCCGCGCCGATCAGCACCGCGCCGCGCAGGTTCGCCCCCCGCAGGTCGGTCCGGCGCAGATCGCGGCCGACCAGCACGCCGCCGCGCCGGTCCTCGCCCGGCGGGCCGCCCCGGGCCCGGGCCAGGTCGCCGGTACGCGACAGCAGCCGGTTGACCTGGCCCCGGTGCGTCTCGACGTCGACGGCCAGCAGATCCTGCGGACTGCCCCCGGCGAGCCGATCGGTCTCGGCGAGCGCGGCGGCCAGCTCCTCGCGCAGCGCGGCGGGTGGCCGCAGGGCCAACGCCTCGGTGAGGTACCAGAGCAGCTCGTGCAGCGGACGCATCACCGCGAAGACGTCGAACATCAGTGGTCCGGTCTCCGGGGCGGTCCGCCAGTCCCGGCCGCCGAAGGTCTCCTGCGCGACGCGCTGGCCGGCCCCGTGACAGTCGAAGACCGTGCAGCCCGGGAAGCCACGAGCACGCAGGTCGACGTGGATGTCGCAGGCGAAGTCGGTCCGCAGGTGCCCGCAGGGCTGCCCGGCGGGCTTGTCGACCGCGAAGTCGGCCGACGCGGCGAACGCCGGGGCCACGCAGCAGAGCCCGAAGCATCGCGCACAGTCGGCCCGCAACCGGCTGTCGTCCGCGCCGTTGCGATGCGACTCCGCACCGGCCGTGGTCGACCCCGTGGACTGTGACACCCGACCTCCCCGCCTCGCCCGACAGCACGATTGTCCCCGCCCCCGTCGGTCGCTCCGTCACCGCATGGCGACCCGCCGACGGTCAGTGCGCGCCCAGGCGGGCGATCGGTTCGACCAGCTCCCGCTCCTCGTACGCCAGGTGCGACAGCAGCGTGTCGCTGAGCAGGTCCACGGCGGCACGCAGTTCGGCGGTTCCGTCCGCGGTGGCGACGAACGCGACCAGTGCCCGGTCGACACCTTCCAGCACGTCGTGGATGGCGTGGTGCTCCGCCTCCAACCGGTCGATCACCGGCGTGAGTCGCGCGTCGGTGCGGCGCAGGTGCGGGAAGAGCGCACGGTCCTCGAGGGTGTGGTGCGTGGTCACCACCCGGCAGTAGGACTCGCAGTAGGTGCCGAGCGTCCACTTGTTCTGCCGCATGGTCATGGTGTTGATGTGGGACCGGGCGGTGCCCACGTCGACCAGCCCGGCGGCGACCTGCTCGATCAGGTCCTGGATCTGGGCCAGCTCGCTGCGCAGGCCGTCGTGCACGTCGATCAGGTGCTGGGCGCCGGCCTGCTCGTCTGCCGTGTAGGTGCGCGTCGGGTCCGGTGCCGGGCCGGTGGGGCGGGCCGACTCGTCCCAGACCCGGACGTCGCTGCGGCGTACGCCGTCGTCGGGCGTCGGCACCACGGCGAAGGCGCTCGATCCGAGCACGGCCCGGGGGCGCGCCGGCCGGGCGGTCCGGCCGGTGGCGGCCGGGGTCGGATCAGGTGCCGGATCGATCCGGTCGGTCGGCGCGGGCGTGCCGTCGCCGCGACCGGAGGTGCGCTCGGCGGCGACCAGCTCCCGGGTGGCCGGAGCCACCTCGGCCGCGAACCGCCGCAGGTCGTCCGGGTCGTCGGTGCCGAGGATGAAGGTGCTGACGCCGTCGGTCAGGGCGAGGTCGGCCAACTCCTCGGCCCACTGCTCGGCCGGGCCGTCCAGCGGCCCGCGACCGGTCGCCGCGAACCGCCCGTTGACGTTGAGCAGCCGTCGTACGTCGCCCGGTGACCGGCCGGCCTCGGTGGCCGCGTCGTCGATGATCGTGTTCCCCTTGGCCAGGTCCCCGGGTTGCAGGTAGGCCAGCGAGGGCAGCCAGCCGTCGGCCCGCCGCCCGGTCAGCGCGAGCATCCGGGGCTTGTACGCGCCGAGCCAGATGCCGACGTCGTGGGCGGGCGCCGGACCGCGTTTGGCGCCGGACGCCCGGTGGAACTCGCCGTCGACCCGGACACCGCCACGGGCGTCGGCGTCCCAGATCTGACGGATGATCTCGATCGCCTCCTCCAGGGCCCGGACGCCCTGGCCCGGGGTGAGACGTCGACCACCCATCGCCTCGATGGCGTCCCAGAACGCCCCGGCACCCAGCCCGAGTTCGATCCGACCGGCGCTGAGCAGGTCGAGGGAGGCGACGCTGCGGGCGAGCACGGCGGGCGGTCGCAGCGGCAGGTTCGTCACGTTGGCGGCCAGCCGCACCCGTTCGGTACGCGCGGCGACGAAGCTGAGCAGCGTCCAGGTGTCCAGGAAGGCCGGCTGGTAGGGGTGGTCCTGGAAGGTGACCAGGTCCAGCCCGACCTGCTCGGAGAGCATGGCCAGGCCGACCGGCCCGGCGGGGTCGGCGTTGCCGGGCGTCAGGAACGACCCGAAGGTCAGGGGGTGCCCGTAGTCGCTCATGTCTGCCTTCCTTCCCGTTCACGGGGTGATCACCCCGTGCCACAGATGTTATTGCGGGCAGAACATCTTTGCCCAATAAAATCTGTGATCTGGGTTAATCTGTGGGCATGACCGGTCCGCAGGCCAGTGATCCCCGCACCGACCCGATCACCGACGACCTCGGTTGGATGCTCGGCGTCGTCTTCCGGGCCTACATCCGCGCCGCCGACCACGTCGCCGGTGATCTGCCCGGCGGCCCGCGCGGCTATCAGGTGCTTGTCGCCGCCGACCGGGAGCCCGCCCGCAACCAGGGAGCCGTCGCCGAGGAGGTGGGCATCGACCGCACCGTCCTCACCTACCTGATCGACGACCTGGAGCGCGACGGGCTGGTGGTCCGTCGTCCCGACCCCGCCGACCGTCGCAGCCGCCTGGTCACCCTCACCGACGCCGGACGCGACGCGGCCCGACGTCGGCGCGAGGCACTGGCGGGTGTCGAGACGCGACTGCTCCGGGCGCTCACCCCCGCGCAGCGTGGCGAAATGCGGGACCTGCTCAGGCAGGTGGCCTGCGCGGCACAGGCCGACGACCCGCTGGTGGACCTGTGCCAGGCGGTCGAGGCGGCAGCCGACGAACCGTCCGGCCGCCGACGCCGTCGTGGGACCACGCCCGGCGGCCGATCCGCATAGCGTCACGTCGTGCGGATCACCAAGTACACCCACTCCTGTGTACGGCTCGAACACGACGGCGGCGTCCTGGTCCTCGACCCCGGCACCTGGAGCGAGCCGCGTGCCCTGGTCGGCGCGGACGCGGTGCTGGTCAGCCACGAGCACACCGACCACGTCGACGTGCTGCGGCTGGCCGGGCTGGGGGTGCCGGTCTTCGCACCGGAGGGTGCCGTGCTGCCGGACCTTGCGCCGCTGCCGGTGACCCGGGTCCGGGCCGGCGACCGGTTCACCGTCGCGGGCCTCGAGGTGACCGCGGTCGGTGGACGACACGCCACCATCCACGGTGGCCGGCCCGACTGCGCCAACCTCGGTTACCTGGTCGGCGACGACGTCTACCACCCGGGCGACTCACTGCACCCGCCCGGCCGACCGGTGCGGACCCTGCTGGTCCCGGCGCAGGCGTCCTGGCTGAAGCTGACCGAGGCAATCGACTTCGCCGTCGCCGCCGAGGCGGAGCGGGTCGTCGCGATCCACGACGCGCAGCTCAACGAACGCGGTCTGGCCAGCGTGAACGGCTGGTTCAGCGAGACCGTCCCCGGCTACCGGTACCTCGCCCCCGGCGAGACCGCCTGACCGTCGGCGCGCTGCCCGCACGCCCGCCGGCTCAACCCGACGTCGGCCCGGGGGCGCCGGCCAGGCGATCGTCGGCCGCCCGCTGGCCGTCCTCGTCGCCGACCGACTCGCAGACCGCCGACGCGTCGATCCAGTGTCGGCGGGCGACGTCGTGGCGCTCCCGTGCGGCCTCCGCGTCGCCCAGGTGCAACAGCGTCCGCCCCAACCCGGCGTCGACCCGGCCCCCCTCGCGCAACCGCAGGCTCTCGGTCAGCCACGCCGACGCCTGGTCGGCCTGGCCCGGTGTGGTGCCGAGCAGCGCCGCCCCCGCGTTGAGCAGCGCCGCCGCCCGGTTGGTCGGATCGCCGACCGTCTCGTACTCGCGCAGCGCGGCCCGCCACGCCTGGGCCGCGTCCAGGTACTCGCCCATCGCGGCGTGCACCAGGACGAGGTTGGTCAGCGCCGCCGCGTAGCCGCGCGAGTCGCCCAGCGAGCGGAACGTGTTCGCCGCCCGCACCAGCAGGTCGTGGGCGGTCTCCCGGTCGCCGCGCGCCAGCCGTGCCGCACCCAGCCCCAGGTCGCTGAGGGCCTGCCCGGCGCGGTCACCGCCGGCCCGGTGCCGACGGGACAACTCCAGATGGGCGACGGCCTCGTCTAGCCGCCCCAGGTCCAGCAGGGCCAGGCCGAGGTTCATCCGGGCCTGGGCGGTGTCCCGGCGTCCCTGCGCGGTCACCGCCAGGCTCAGCTCGGCCATCGCGCCGTGCGGGTCGTGCCGGTGCCGCAGCACCACGCCCAGTTGGTTGTGGGCCCAACCGGCGATCTCCGGCCGCTGCCGGGCGGTCGGGTTGGCCAGCACCGTCCGGCACAGGTCCTCCCACTCGTCGCGCCGCTCGGCATGGGCGAGCCACCCGCACGACGCCACCGCCAACCGGAACCACCAGCCCCGGACCCGCCGGGGCAGCGCCTGCACCGCGCCGGCCGGCACCTTGACCACGGCCAGCAGCAGGTCCTGGTGCAGGGTGAACCAGTCGTACGGGTCGACGGTGGGCAACCGCCGGTCCGCCTCCGCCGGGCCGGTCGCCGCCAGCGCGGTCACCTGCCGTTCGGCCCGGCGGGCCAGGTGCCGGGTCAGCCGCGCCTGGGCGTTCACCCGGCGGCGCACCGGCACCGTCGCCCGCAGGTGCATCCGGGCGTACGGGGCGAGCAGGTCCCGTACCTCGTACCGGTCGCCGGGCGCGGCGGCCACGAAGGCGCCGTCGGCCAGCTCGTCGATCAGCGCGGCGACCCGGTCCGGGCGGCGTCGGGCCAGCGCGGCGATGCTCGGCCGGTCCAACGGCACCGGGCTGAGCGCCATCAGCCGCCACAGCCGCCGTGCCTCGTCGCCGAGCGCGTGGTACGCGGTGTCCGCAACGACGACCAGCTCGGCCATCGGCGAGAAGTCGACCCGCTGGTGCGGCGGCGTGTCGGCGGCACGGCGCAGCGCGCGCAGCACGTCGGCGTGTCGCCAGCCGTGGTTGGTGGTCTGTCGACCCAGAGCGGTCACGGCACGGGGCTGGCGGCCGCACAGCGCCACGATCGCGTGGACGTCGGGGTCCAGGCGCGGGTCGTCGCGGGGCGGTCGGTGCGCCCCGGCGGCGGCGACGGCGAACACCTCCACCGCGTCGTGCGCGGTGGGCTCCTCCAGCCCGTAGGGCGCCACCCCGTTGAGCGCGGCGAGCCGTCCGGTGCCGGCCAGCAGGAGCTGGCAGACCCGGGTGGTCGGCGGCAGCAGCGCGCGGACCTGAGCCGGGCTGTCCACGTTGTCCAGCACCAGCAGGACCTTGCGGCCGTCGACCTGGCCGCGCAGCGCGTCCGCGGCGTCGGCGAGGTCGTCGGCGCGTCCCGAGCCCGGTGGAGCGGTGCCGAGGATGCGGGCCAACGCGGTGAGGACCTCCCGGGGCGACCGTGCCCGGCCACCTCGGCGCAGGTCGAGGTAGTACTGCCCGTCGGGGAACCGGTCCTTGCACAGGTCGGCGGCCCTGATCGCGCACCAGGAGGTGCCGATGCCCCGCCGACCCACCACCGCCACCGCGTGCTTCGGGTCGAGCAGCGCGACCACCGCCTCCGCCTGTCCGGGGCGTCCGGTGAACCCGCCCGACCGGGGCAGGGTGGGGGCGTTGACGGTCGACGGGGTACCGGCGTGGTCGTCGGCCGGCGGCGTCCGTTGCCGACGTCGCCACTCCACCAGGAAGGAGGCGGCCACGCCGAGCGCCGCCAGACCCAGGCTGGCCGAGCCGAGGGCGGTGACGGACAGCTCGGAGAGCAGGTTGCCGGTGATGTTGCCGAGCAGCGCGCTGACCCCGGCGCCGAGCACTCCGCCGAGGGCCAGCAGCACGCTGAGCAGGCGAGGTCGCCGGGTGGGCCGGCTCGGGCCGGTCACCGGACGCCTCCGGCCACCAGTCCGGCGACGATGTGTCGACGGCCCAGCACGAACACCAGCACCGGCAGGATCGAGGCGAGCACCGATCCGGCCGACAGCGTGCCGCTGGCGGTCACGAAACCCCGGGTCTGCTCGGCCAGGAACCAGCCGAGCGGGGTGGCGCCCGGACCGCTGAACAGCAGACCCACCACCAGGTCGTTCCACACCTGGACGAACTCCAGCACGGCCACCGCCACCACGGCGGTGCGGTGGTG
Source organism: Micromonospora sp. NPDC003241 (assembly GCF_053589795.1). Taxonomy (NCBI): domain Bacteria; kingdom Bacillati; phylum Actinomycetota; class Actinomycetes; order Micromonosporales; family Micromonosporaceae; genus Micromonospora; species Micromonospora sp. NPDC003241. The sequence continues at coordinate 33,986 of NZ_JBSFSO010000050.1, forward strand.
GCGGGCCAGCCGGCGCAGCGTGTCCCACAGGTGACGCCCGCCGAGGTGGGCGGCCCGGACCTGGTCGGCGGGCAGATCGGCGAAGGCGTTGCGCAGCACCAGCACGGCGAACGGAACCCCCAGCGCGATGTGCACCAGCGCCAGTCCGCGTGCGGTGCCGGAGGATTGCGCCACCCCGAGCACCTCGTTGATCGGCCCCGCGACGACCTGCACCGGGACCACCGCGGCGGCCAGCAGCACCAGTCCGACGGCCTGGGCGGGCGGCCCGGCCAGCCAGGCCAGCGGGTACGCGGCCAGCAGTGCCACGCAGAGCACGACGGCGGTGACGACCAGGGCCAGCACCAGCGTGAAGCCCAGGCTGCGCCACAGGCCCGCCCCGCCGAGCACCGCCCGGTACGAGTCGAGACCCGGTGGCCCGGACCACCAGGCGTCGGTGGCCGCCCGCACCGGGCTCTGCAACGAGGTGGCCGCGAGCACCCCGAGCGGCAGCAGCCACGCCACGGCGGCCCCCGCAGCGAGCAGGCGGACCAGTCGTCGCTGCGGTGGCGCGGGGGCGGGCGCGGCCGGCTGCGGTGGCGGGGGCCACGCCTGCCGGATGAACATCGCCACCACGAGCATGCCGGCGGTCACCGCGACCAGCCAGATCACCCCCAGGGCGGCGCCCTGCCCGGTGGTCGTCGCCCCGGACGTCTGCCAGATCCGCAGCGCCAGCACCGACGCCTCGTCCCGGACCGAGCCGGGCGTCATCACCAGGATCAGGTCGAAGGTGCGGCTGGTGCCGACGGCGACCAGGGCGAAGACCACCGCCACCGTACGCAGCATCAGCGGTCGCCACTGGGCGTCCCAGAACACGTCGCGCCGGGAGCCGCCGAAGGCGCGTACCGCGTCGACCAGGTCGGCGGGCACGGTGTCGAGTGCGGCCCGGAACACCAGCACGGCGAGCCCGACCCAGGCCCACACGAACGCCGACATCACCGCCACCGTCACCAGCCGTGGCCCGAGCAGGTGCGGCACCTGCTCGGGTGCGCCGGTCAACCGGGCCAGCAGCAGGGTGACCGGACCCCGCTGCGGGTCCGGGTCGTAGAGCAGCCGGAACGTGACCCCGGTGACCACCAGCGGCAACGCGGTCGGCACCACCAGGATGAACCGGACCAGCCAGCCCTCCTGGGAACGGCGTGAGGCGGCGGCGAGCAGGTACCCCAGGACGGTGACCACGGTCGGCACCAGCAGTGCCCAGAGCACGGTCCGGCCCACCGCGGCACCGGCACCGGGCGCGGTGAGGGCGGCCCGGTAGTGCTCGGCGCCCACCCACCGCCCGTCGGTGGTGACGCTGGCCTGCACCGTCCGCAGCACCGGCCAGGCCAGCAGCCCACCGAGCAGGAGCCCGGCCGGGGCGAGCAGCGCCCAGGTGGCGCCGGTCGCCGGGTACGCGCGCCCGCGCCGGGGCGGTCCCACGTCGTCGAGCAGGGCGAGTTGACCGAGCAGGGGTTCGCGGCTCATCGTCCGCTCCTCGCCGCCCGGGCCGCCTCGACGAGCTGCCCGGTGGCCCGCCGGACCGCCTCCCGGGCGGCCACCCCGTCGGTCACGTCCATGAAGAAGTCCTGCATGATGCGCCAGATCCCGACGCCGTCGGTGCCGGTGAAGGTGCCCGGCAGCCGGTCCGAGAGGTCGTAGCGCAGCGCCTCGACGGCCCGGAACTCCGCAGCCAGCCGCCGACGCAGCGGGTCGCGGTAACCGGCCACCGGCACCACCAGGTTGGGGGAGAGGTAGCCGCCGGCCTCCAACCAGGGCCGGAACGCCGACGCGTCGCTGAGCCAGCGCACCAGCTCCACCCCGGAGGTCGAGCCGGCGAAGGCGACCGCCGCGTCGCCGCCGACGATCAGCGGCTGGTCGGCCACCCGCGAACCGGGGAACCGGAAGGTGACCAGCGGCTCGGTGCCGCGCCGGAATCGGGCGGCCACCCCGTCGACGAAGTCGGCCTCGAACACCATGACGGCGGCCCGGTGGTGCGCCACCTGGATCACCGACTCCTCGAACTGGGTGAGCAGGGCGCGTCGACCGCCGCCGGGGAACGCGCCGTCGACGCTCCACAGCTCGGCGAGCCGGTCGAGAGCGTCGCGTACCGGCTGGTCCTGCCAGTCGGCCTCGCCTCGGGCCAGCGCCTCGTAGCGGCCGGGAGTGGCGATGTCGGCGAGTGAGTTCTCGAACCAGTCGGTGAGCACCCACCCGTCGGCGGCACCGATCGCCAGCGGCGCCGGGCCCTCGTCGGCCCGGTGCCGTGCCCCGAGCCGACGGGTCGTCTCGACCAGCGCGTCCCAGGTGCGGGGCGGCTCCGCCAGCGTCGACGGGAAGTGCCAGAACAGCGACTTGTGCGCCGCCTTGATCCACAGGCCGTACCGGTGCCCGTCGACGGTGAGCAGGTCGGCCATCCCGGTCGGCGCCAGGTAGCTGCTGGCCGGGGCGACCCGGTCGAGCCACCCCCGGCGGGCGTACTCGACGATCAGCCCCGGCCGGGGCAGGATCGCCACGTCGGGGCTGGTGCCGGCGAGCATCCGGGCGGTCAGGAAGGCGTCGATGTCGTTGCCCACCCCGATCACCCGGACCGGGTCGGGGAAGCCGTCGACCACCTCGCGGAACCGGGCCAGCTCGGTGCCGCTCCACACCACCGCCACCTGCACCGGGCGGGGGCCTCGCGCGCAGCCGGCGGCGCCGGCCACGGTCGCCGTCACGGCGGCCCGCAGCAGGGTACGACGGCGCAGCCGCCCGGCCGGGTTCACGCCGGTGCCTCGTCGGCGGCCCCCACCCGGACCTGTGCGGACACCTCGGTCAGCACCTCGGGGTGCCCCGTGCAGAGCAGCACCGTGACGCCGGGGGAGTCCGGTGGGGACAGCCGGTCGAGCAGTGGGGTGAGCCGAACCCCGTCGACCGGGGTGGGCAGGTCGACCACCAGCACCTCGGGCAGACACGCCATGGCCCGCGCGAGGGCGACCCGGAACCGCTGCGCCTGGGAGACCTGGTGCGGGCGCAGCCCCAGGGTCGGCGCGAGTTCGAGCCGTCTGACCAGGGTGGACGCCCAGTCGTCGGCGACGTCGTGGACCCGCTGGCGGCGGCGCTGACCGTAGGCGATGTTGCCGGCGACGGTCAGGTGCGGCAGCAGGGCGCCGCCGGCCGGCACGTACCCGATGCGCCGACGCGGCGGCGGCAGATCGGTGACGTCCCGCTCGCCGACCAGGATCCGGCCGCTGATCGGCGCGACCAGGCCGACCACCACCCGGGCCAGGGCGGTGCCCACGCCGGGCTCGGCGACCAGCGCCGTCGTCGTCCCGATCGGCACCTCGACGTCGAGCGGTGGGACGTCCGGCACGGCGACGAGGTCCTGCGTGCGTAACGTGACCATCACCTCCGGACTACCGTCGCCGTTCAGAGTGACACAGGTCGACCACGCACGGTGTCCCCGGCGGTCCACCGTGGAGCGGCCTGCCGACGGGCTACCGTCGCTGTCGTGACGGACCCGATCCCACTGGCCTCCGGCCGGGAAGCCGACGTGTTCGCGCTGGACTCCGCGCGGGTGCTGCGCCGCTACCGGGACGGCGGCGACGTGACCGTCGAGGCCCGGTTCATGGCCCACCTGTACGCGGCCGGCTTCCCGGTGCCCCGGGTGCATCACGCCGACGGCACCGACCTGGTCATGCGGCGCCTGTCCGGTCCGACCATGCTGCACGCCCTGCTCACCGGTGGGATCGACGTCGAGGCGGCCGCTGCGGTCCTGGCCGACCTGCACCGTCGCCTGCACGCCGTCGCGGCACTGCCCGACGCGGCAGCCGGCGCACGGATCCTGCACCTGGACCTGCATCCGGACAACGTCGTCCTCGACCCGTCCGGGCCGGTGCTCATCGACTGGCGTAACGTGCGGCACGGCGCGCCGGGGCTGGACGTGGCGATGACCGCCCTGATCCTCGCCCAGGTCGCCGTGGACCGGGACCAGCCGGTGGCCGCCGAGGCCGGCGACCTGCTGCACGCCTACCTGCGCGCGATCCACGGTCACGCCGTACCGCTGGTCGACGCGGCCGTGGCGCGACGCCGCGCCGACCCCACCCAGAGCGCCACCGAACGGGCCCTGCTCGTCCCGGCCGCGGCGCTGCTCGCCGCTGCCGGACGGTAGCCGACCAGCGGCACCCCCGGGGCCGGGCACGCCGCCCGGTAGGGTCCGGGGCACCAGCAGGCCAGCGGGAGGCGAGCCGATGTCCGACCATGTCGACGTGCTCATCGTGGGCGCCGGGCTCTCCGGTATCGGCGCCGCCTGCCACCTGCGCCGTCGCTGCCCGGACAAGACGTACGCCGTGCTGGAGGCCCGCGACGACCTCGGCGGGACCTGGGACCTGTTCCGTTACCCCGGGGTGCGCTCGGACTCCGACATGTTCACCCTCGGCTACTCCTTCGCGCCGTGGACCGCCCCGACCGCGATCGCCGAGGGCCGCACCATCCTCGACTACCTGCGGCGCACCGCCGACGCGTACGACGTGACCCGGCACATCCGCTTGCGGCACCGGGTCGTCCGCGCCGAGTGGGACAGCGAGCAGGCCCGCTGGACGGTGCACGTCCAGCGCGCCGACACCGCCGACACCACGGTGCTCACTTGCGACTTCCTGTACGCCTGCACCGGCTACTACCGCTACGACGCCGGACACGCCCCGCACTTCCCGGGGCAGGAGCGGTTCGCCGGGCGGATCGTGCACCCGCAGCACTGGCCGGCCGACCTCGACCACTCGGGTCGTACCGTGGTGGTGATCGGCAGCGGCGCCACCGCCGTCACGCTGGTCCCGGCGCTGGCGCGGCGGGCCGCCCACGTGACCATGCTGCAACGGTCCCCGACGTACGTGCTGGCGCTGCCCGCCCGCGACGCGTTCGCCGACACGCTGCGACGACGTCTGCCCGCCCGCCTGGCGTACCCGCTGATCCGGTCGAAGAACGTGCTGGCCACCGCCGCCACCTACCAGCTCAGCCGGCGTGCGCCCGGGCTGGTCCGCGCGCTGCTGCGGCGGGCCGTGACCCGACGGCTGCCGGCCGGGTACGACGTCGACCGCCACTTCACGCCGCGCTACGACCCGTGGGACCAGCGGCTCTGCGTGGTGCCCGACGGGGACCTGTTCGACGCCCTGTCCGCCGGGCGGGCCAGCGTGGTGACCGACACCGTCGAGACGTTCACCGCGCACGGCGTCCGGCTCACCGGCGGCGCGGAACTGGCGGCCGACGTGGTGGTCACCGCCACCGGGCTCGACCTGCTCGCGCTCGGCGGCATGACGCTGCGGGTCGACGGCGCCGACGTGGACCTGCCGGCCACCGTCGCCTACAAGGGCATGATGCTCTCCGGCGTGCCGAACTTCGCCATGACGCTCGGCTACACCAACGCCTCCTGGACGCTCAAGTCCGACCTGGTCGCCGAGTACGTGTGCCGGCTGCTGCGCCACCTGGACCGCACCGGGACCCGGGTGGTCACCCCGCTCGCCCCGCCCGACGGGCGGCGGGCGCCGCTGATCGACCTGACCTCCGGGTACGTCCGCCGTGGCCTTGCGCACCTGCCGTCGCAGGGGCACCGCCCACCCTGGCGGCTGCACCAGAACTATCCGCGTGACCTGCTGATGCTGCGCTACGGGCGGGTCACCGACGCCGGGGTCCGCTTCGACGCGGCCGGCGCGCCACGGGGGAGTGCCGTCGATGCGTAGGTTCGACTTCACCGACGGCACCGCCGTGGTGACCGGCGCGGCCGGTGGCATCGGGGCGGCGCTGGCCCACGGCCTGGCCCGGCGCGGCGCGGCACTGGTCCTGCTGGACCGCGACGCCGCCGGGCTCGACGCGGTGGCCGACGCCGTCCGCGCCGCACACCCCGGACGGGCGGTCGACACGTACGTGGTCGACCTGGCCGACGCGGCGGCCACCGGGGCGGTCGCCGGACAGGTCCGGGACCGGCATCCGGCGATCCGACTGCTGGTCAACAACGCCGGGGTGGCGCTCGGCGGGCGCTTCGACGAGGTGACCTTCGACGAGTTCGGCTGGGTGATGGAGGTCAACTTCCGGGCCGTGGCGCAGCTGACCCACGCCCTGCTGCCCGCGCTGAAGGCCGCGCCCGGGGCGCACCTGGTCACCGTCTCCAGTCTCTTCGGCCTGATCGCCCCGCCCGGGCAGGTCGCCTACGCGGCCAGCAAGTTCGCCGTGCGCGGCTTCACCGAGGCGCTGCGCCACGAACTCGCCGCCGACGGCATCGGCGTGACCTGCGTGCACCCCGGCGGCATCCGCACCCGCATCGCCCGCGACGCCCGGGTGGGCAGCGGCGTCGACCGGTCCGAGTACGAGGTGGGCCGGCAGCGGTTCGAGCGGCTGCTCACCATCGCCCCGCAGACCGCCGCCGAGGCGGTGCTGCGCGGGGTGGCCCGCCGCCGGGGCCGGGTCCTGATCGGCTGGTCGGCCCGGCTGCCGGACCTGATGGCCCGGGTCGCGCCGGTCGGTCACGGCCGCCTGCTGACCGCCCTCGGCACCCGGGGCCGGACCGCCCGCACTAGCGCGGTGTCCGCGCCGACGGCCACCGGGTCACCGCCACCAGGCTGACCAGCAGCAGCGCCACCAGGTACACCGAGGCCGGGACCAGCGGGGTCAGCAACACCGCCGTCGCGGTCACCGGGATCGCCACCCGGACCGTCCGCCGCCGGTACGCCAGGATCCGCAACCCCCAGAGCACCAGCAGGACCACCGCCACCGGTACGGCCACCGCGTACCCGGTCAGCAGCCCGTCGACCTGGTCGGGGTGGCGGCGGTGGTCGACCGTCACCGCCAGGCCCGCGCCGACGGCGGCGAGCCCGGCGAACACGACGTAGTGCCCGTAGCCCCAGGACAGCGCGCGGCGCAGCCGGGTGGGCACGTCCACCGGCCGGTCGAAGTAGAGCCACCAGAGCGCGAAGACGATCGCGGCGCCCGCCCCCGCCACCGGCCACAGACCGTCGTCACCGGCGTCCACCCCGGTCTGCACCGCCACGGTGACGGCCAGCACCACCTCGCCGAGCACGATCAGGGTGAACAGCCCGTACCGTTCGGCGATGTGCCGGGGGTGCCACGGGGTCGTCCCGGTGCGCTCGGCCAGCGCCGGCACCAGCAACTCGGCGAGGATCAACAGCAGGAACGACGGCAGACCCAGCTCGGGCGGCACGAGCAGCCGCAGCAGCCAGCCGACCTGCACCACGGTGACCCCGGTCGCGTACCGCAGGGCGCTGCGCCGGTGGGCCGGGTCGCCCCCGGCGGCCCGCAGCCAGTTCGCGACGGCGGCCAGCCGCAGCACCACGTACCCGATGGTCACGGTCGCGAAGTCGGCCGACGCGAACGCCTCGGGCACTCCGGCGGCGAGGATCAGCGCACCGGCGATCTGCACCAGGATGGTGAGCCGGTAGACGTCGTCGTCGGTGTCGTAGGCGGAGGCGAACCAGGTGACGTTCATCCAGGCCCACCAGATGGCGAAGAACACCAGCAGGTAGGCGAGCACCGCGTGGGCGGGGCGGCCCTCGGCCAGCGCGTCGTGCAGCGCGCCCGCGGCCTGCGTCACCGCGACCACGAAGCAGAGGTCGAAGAAGAGTTCCAGGTTGGTGGCCGCGCGGTGTGGCTCGTCGCGGCGGCGGGGCCGCATCGGGCGGTACCACGGTCGGACGGACGGGCTGGCGGTGACCACGGGCGCTCTCCCTCGCGGCGTCCTCAGCCACACCATAGGTGCGTCGCGTGCCGACCCGGGTCCGGTTGGCGAAGCCCGCGCCGACACCCCGGTCGCATCGAGGACGGTCGAGGGACGCATGATAGATACATGACGCATCCCTCGGTGGCCGGTCGAGTCGCCGCGCCGTCCGCCGCCGAACGGGCCTACCACCACCTGAAACGCGCCATCCTGGAGCAGTTGCACCCCGGCGGTGCCCTGGTCAGCGAGGGGGAGATCGCCGAGGCGACTGGCGTGTCCCGGACCCCGGTCCGGGAGGCGCTGCTGCGCCTGGAGACCGAAGGGCTGGTCCGCCTCTATCCCAAGCGCGGCGCGTTGATCCTGCCGGTGTCCGCCCGCGAGATCGCCGACGTGGTGGAGGCCCGTCGACTGGTCGAGGTGCACGCCGCCGAGCGGATCTGGCCCCGACGCGCCGAGATCCGTGACCGGTTGGCCGACCGGCTCGCCGAGATGCGCGTCGCGCACGCCGCCGGTGACCTGACCGCCCTGATGGCCGCCGACCGGGCGTTCCACGCCACCGTGGTCGACGCCGCCGGCAACGAGATCCTCGCCGAGCTGTACCAACGGCTGCGGGACCGGCAGGTCCGCATGGGCGAGGCGAGCTTCCGGCTCTCGCCCCGCTGGGCCGAGGCGGCCCTGACCGAGCACGCCGCACAACTCGACGCCCTCGACGGCGACGACCCGCAGGCATGGGTGGCCGCCGTGGCCGCGCACATCGACACCTCTGCCCGCGTGTTCCTGGGTCCCCGGTGATGGCGCCGCATACCGGTTCCTCCTCGTGAGCGCGTCCAGCATCGGGGCGGCCCCGCTTCCGGCGCCGCCCGCCCGGGCCGTGCTGGTCTGGGCGGTGGCGCTCAGCGCGTACATCGCGTCGATCTTCCACCGCACCTCCCTCGGCGTGACCGGGGTGGAGGCGGCGCAGCGCTTCGACATCAGCGCCGCCACCCTGGCCACTCTCACCGTCGCCCAACTCGCCGTGTACGCGGTGATGCAGGTGCCGGTCGGGATGCTCCTCGACCGGTACGGCTCGCGCCGGCTCCTGATCACCGGCGGCGTCCTGATGGTCGCCGGTCAGCTCGCCTTCGCCCTGGTCACCGACGTACGCCTGGCCGTGGCGGCCCGCGTCCTGATCGGTCTCGGCGACGCGATGAGCTTCATCAGCGTGCTGCGCCTGATCGCGTTCTGGTTCCCGGGCCGCCGCAACCCGCTGCTGGTCCAGTTGACCGGCACGCTCGGCCAGCTCGGCGCGGTCCTCGCCGCCGTACCGCTGGTGACGCTGCTGCACCACACCGGCTGGACCACCGCCTTCCTCACCGCCGCCGGCGGCGGCGCGGCCGTGCTGCTGGTGACGGTCGCCGCCGTCCGGGACACCCCGCACCGGCCCGCCGTACCCACCCCCGCCCCCGGCGGTGGGCGACTCGCCGCCGCCTGGGCGCACCCGGGCACCCGGCTCGGACTCTGGACCCACTTCGTCACCCAGTTCTCCGGCACCGTCTTCGCCCTGCTCTGGGGCTTCCCGTTCCTGGTGCAGGGACAGGGGCTCAGCCCGACCGCGGCGGCCTCCCTGCTCACCGTCCTGACGTTGGGGATGCTGCTGACCGCGCCGCTGGTCGCGCACCTGTGCGCCCGCCACCCGCAGCACCGCTCGGTGCTGGTCTTCACCGTCGTCGGCGTCACCGCCACCGTCTGGACGGTGCTGCTCGCCTGGCCGGGCCGGGCACCCGGCTGGCTGCTCGTCACGCTGGTGCTGGTGCTGGCCCTCAGCGGCCCCGGCTCGATGATCGGCCTCGACTACGCCCGGACCTTCAACCCGGTCAGCCGCCTCGGCAGCGCCGCCGGGATCGTCAACGTCGGCGGCTTCGTCGCCTCGATCACGCTGGTGCTCACCGTCGGGGTGGTGCTGGACCTGGTCACCCCGGCGGGTCAGGCCGCCCCCGACCTGACCGCGTACCGCTGGGCCTTCTCGGCGCAGTACGTGCTCTGGGCGGTCGGCGTAGTGCAGGTGGTGCGCTGGCGCAACGCCGCCCGCCGTGACCAGGGCGGGCACCGACCGACGGCAACCCGCGCCGAAGCTGTGCCGACCCGCCCGCCCACCGGTAGGTTCGCCAGCGGGAGTGATCGCGGGCGTCGCCGTCCGACCGGCGACGTCGCGGCGCAACGGCGGCGGCGCTTCGCGTCGGTGCGGACGAGGAGGAGAGCGTGAGCCAGCAGGTCAAGGGAGTCATCTCGCGCAGCAAGGGCGCGCCCGTCGAGGTCACCGACATCGTCGTACCCGACCCGGGGCCCGGCGAGGCGGTGGTACGCGTGCAGTCCTGCGGGGTCTGCCACACCGACCTGCACTACCGCGAGGGCGGCATCAACGACGACTACCCGTTCCTGCTCGGCCACGAGGCGGCGGGCATCGTCGAACAGGTCGGTGCCGGAGTCGACGCGGTCGCGCCGGGCGATTTCGTGGTCCTCAACTGGCGGGCCGTCTGCGGCGTCTGTCGGGCCTGCCGGCGCGGCCGCCCCTGGTACTGCTTCGCCACCCACAACGCCGCGCAGAAGATGACCCTGGTCGACGGCACCGAACTCGCCCCGGCCCTGGGCATCGGCGCGTTCGCCGAGAAGACACTGGTGCACGCCGGCCAGTGCACCAAGGTGGACCCGGCGGCCCGGCCGGCCGCCGTCGGGCTGCTCGGCTGCGGCGTGATGGCCGGTCTCGGCGCGGCCATGAACACCGGCAACGTGACCCGGGGCGACTCGGTGGCCGTGATCGGCTGCGGGGGCGTCGGGGACGCCGCGGTCGCCGGTGCCGCCCTGGCCGGCGCGACGACGATCATCGCGGTGGACACCGACTCCCGCAAGCTCGACTGGGCCCGCCGCTTCGGCGCCACCCACACCGTCAACGCCTCCGAGTCCGACCCGGTGGCCGAGATCCAGGCCGCCACCGGCGGCTTCGGCGCCGACGTGGTGATCGACGCCGTCGGCCGTCCGGAGACCTGGAAGCAGGCCTTCTACGCCCGCGACCTGGCCGGCACCGTCGTGCTGGTCGGCGTACCCACCCCCGACATGCGGATCGAGTTGCCCCTGCTGGACGTCTTCGGTCGGGGCGGGGCGCTCAAGTCGAGCTGGTACGGCGACTGCCTGCCCAGCCGCGACTTCCCGATGCTGACCGAGCTCTATCTCCAGGGGCGCCTCGACCTGGACGCCTTCGTCACCGAGGAGATCCCGCTCGACGGCGTCGAGGAGGCGTTCGCCCGGATGCACCGTGGCGACGTCCTCCGCTCGGTGGTGGTCTTCTGATGGCCGCCCGGATCGACCACACCGTCACCTCCGGCACCTTCTCGCTGGACGGGCAGACCTTCGACGTCGACAACAACGTCTGGGTCGTCGGCGACGACACCGAGTGCGTCGTCGTCGACGCCCCGCACGACGTGGACGCGATCCTCGCCGTGGTGGCCGGACGCCGGGTCACCGCGATCATCGCCAGCCACGCCCACGACGACCACGTCCGTGTCGCCCCGGAGCTGTCCCGCGTCACCGGCGCGCCCGTGCTGCTGCACCCCGCCGACCGGGTGCTCTGGGACATGGTGCACCCCGACGAGGCACCCGGCGGAGCGCTCGCCGACGGCGAGGCGATCACGGCGGGCGGCACCACGTTGACCGTGCTGCACACCCCCGGGCACAGCCCCGGCGCCTGCTGCCTGTACGCCGCCGACCTCGACGTGGTGTTCACCGGCGACACCCTGTTCGCCGGCGGACCGGGTGCCACCGGCCGCTCGTACAGCGACTTCGGCACCATCGTCGACTCGATCCGGGACCGGCTGCTCACGCTGCCGCCGCAGACCGTGGTGCACACCGGCCACGGCGACAGCACCACCATCGGCGCGGAGGCCCCCCAGCTTCCCGAGTGGCTGGCCCGGGGCCACTGACCCGACGGCCGCAGGGGCGTCCTCGCCGCCCCTGCGGCCGGGTACGAGTTGGCGTCGGCCCGTCGGCCTGGCCACACTCGGCGGATGTCCGTCCCGCGAGCCGCGCTGACCGCCGCCCAGAGTGCGGCGCTGCGCCACGTCCGGCAGGTGGCGTCGGGTGACCGTCCCGCCGCGTTGGCCCGGATCGGTCGGGCGCTGGCCGGCAGCGGCGTCCGGCAGGATCCGGAACGCCTGGTGTCCGCGTTCGGCCGGGCCGGGCGCGTGACGCTCAACTTCCACCCCGACCGACTGCTCGCCGACGGGCGGACGGTGGCCGAGGCGCTCGCCACCGAGGGCGTCTACCGCAGCCAGTTCGAGACGGGCATCTCCAACGGCGGGCTCAGCGCGTACCCGGGCGGCGACCGGGACCGCTGGGAACGGCGACTGTTCGGCGGCGCGTACCAGCGACCGGGTGTACGCCCGGCGGACCGCCCGAAGTACGGCGGCCTGAACCTGCTCGACCACCCGGACGGCGCGTGCCCGCGCTTCGGCTCGTGCCACCTGCGGCTGCGCCCCGAGGTGCTGACCCGCACCACGTTCTGTCTCGGCGACAGCCACCTCGGCCCACGGGACGTCGGCACCGTCGACGTGGTCGAACCGGTGCTGGCGGCGCTGCTCACGGCGACCGTCGACACCGGCATCACCCTGGGGCGGCCGGGCACGGACGTGCTGACTCTGGTCGAGGAGTTGCTGCGCCGCCGTGGGGACGCCGACACCGTGTCCCGCAGCGCCGGCCGGGCCCTGGACGACTACGTCGAGGCGCAGGTGCACGGGCCGGTCACGCTGGCCCGGGACGTACGCGAACTGGTGGTCGACCCATCGTTCCGGGGCACCGCGACCGGCGTCACCCTCGCGTCCGCCGCCGAGCGCTACGGCTTCCCGCTGCGCTGGCACGCGGGGTTCGCCCTGCCGGTGGACCGGGTCGACGCCGAGTTCCGGGGGCCGGCCATCCCGCCGCTGGCCGCCCGGGTGCACGCCGAGTTCGCCGGGTCGGGGGAGCCGGTGCACGCCGCGCTGATCGGTCGGGCCGCCGCCTCGGTGGTCACCGACCCCGGCCGCTGGGCCGATCGCGGGTCCACGGCCGAGACGCTGCAACACCTCAAGCAGCTCTGGCACGTCCTGGTCCGCTTCGGCACCCCGTACGACGTCTGAGTCTTCTGTGCGGGTCTGGCACCGGCGGTCCGGATTCCGCGCGTGACCCGGGTCACGCCTCCGGGCATCTCGCGCATGCCCGGAATGACCGACACGTCGGGCGGGTTGTGTTCCCCATAGCGCCGGCATCCACACCCCGACCGGCGGCAGTTCCCCCGAGAGCGGCTCACCCCGAGCGGCTCGTACGATCGAAAGGGCAACCATCGTGAAGCTGGACTTCACTCGATGGCTCCCGGCCATCGCGACGAACCCGAACCGGAAGACCACTCTGAGCGTGGTGGGCGTGACCGCCCTCGCCGGGCTGGCCCTCGGCCCCACCGCCGTGGCCGCGCCGATCACCGCCGGCCCGCACCAGGGCGCCGTGGCCGCCATCGACAAGGCCACCGGCCGCAACTCCAGCGGCGTCACCGTCGAGTCCGGCCTGACCACCGGCGGCAGCACCGACAAGCCCCGGGCCGGCAAGCCCAGCCGCGACGACCTCATCCCGCACGGGGTGCAGGGCGCCCAGTCGCGGGTTCCCCTCGACAACGCGCAGCGCGAAAACGCCAAGACCATCATCGAGGTCGCCAAGGAGACCGGCGTCGGCGAGCGGGGCGCGGTCATCGGCATCGCCACCGCACTCCAGGAGTCGAAGCTCTACAACCTCGGCCACCTGGGCGCGTACAACGACCACGACTCCCAGGGCCTGTTCCAGCAGCGCCCGTCCACCGGCTGGGGCAGCGTGGACCAGATCACCGACCCCGAGTACTCCTCGACGGTGTTCTTCGAGGCCCTCAAGAACGTCGGCGGCTGGCAGGACCTGCCGCTGACCACGGCCGCACAGACGGTGCAGGTGTCGGCGTACCCGTTCCACTACGCGCAGTGGGAGGAGCAGTCGGCGGACATCGTCACCCAACTCTGGTGACACCCTCCGACACCCCGGCCGGCCCCACCAAGGGGCCGGCCGCCCCCATCCCCACCGCGCCCACCCCGCGCCCGTCCCGCGCCCGCGCTCGCCTCCCGCGCCCGCGTCCGCCGCTCTCCTTGTTGATCAAGAAGTTTGAGTCGGCATGTCTGTCGTGTCCGCACCAAAACTCCTTGGTCAACAAGGAAAGCGGCGGGGCGAGGCAGATCAAGCCGCTACCCGGGAAGCTGAGGGTAGGTCCGTGCCGGACGTGGCCGGATGTCCGGTTTTCGGGTTCGGGTGGGCGGGTGCGGGGCGGAATCGGGGTGGGGTCGGTGGCGTTGTAACCCGGTGGCTGACCGAGCAGGACCTCACCCCGCTGGTGGGTGGCGGGCGGATGCCGGAATGATCTGGCTCGGTCGGTCGTTGTATCTGGTCCCGGCGCCGCGAGGGCTCGCGGATATCCCCGGGGAATGATGCGGCCGGGTCGGTGGTTGTGATCCCGACGCCGCAAGAGCCTCCCCGATATCCCCCCCTCGGGGAATGGTCCGCCCCGGCAGGTGGTTGTGCATTGACCCGACGCCGAAGACCCGGTGAATCCGCCTCGGATCTGGTGCGTCGTTCCCCCTCTTCTTGTTAGCGCCTGACGGCGTTCGCGTTGCCTGTCCGTTCCCCCCTTGGGCTGGTGGCGTCTACCCCCGAATGGAGCTGTCTCATGAACTCGAAGCTGCTGCGTAAGAGTGTTCTCGGTGTTGCTGGTCTGGC
>NZ_JBSFSO010000051.1:0-48451 GCF_053589795.1 Micromonospora sp. NPDC003241
CGGCGGGGCCGCAGTAGTAGAAGTTGGGCTGGGCTTCGTAGCGGACGTCGAGCTGACGCTCGCTGTTGCCCTTGCGGTCGGCCTGCACGGCGGCGACGGGCGGGCCGGCCGGTGCGGCGTACGCGGTGGTGATGGGGCCGGCGATGGCGCCGCCGGTGAAGGCGAGGCCGGCAGCGGTCAGGGCAGCCTTGCGGAAGATGGCGGTACGCATGATGTCTGCACCTTTCGTTCGGGGGTGCGCGCGGCCCACGTAGGGGGTGTGCCGGGGCCGTGCGAAAGGGGGGAAGTGCGATCGGAACCGTCGGGGGCCGGGGGGCCGCTCACGACGTCCGAGCCAGGTGTAACGCCGGGGGTTGCCGGGTCATTCCGACCCGGTCCCGGTCCCGGGGTGCGGCGCCGGGGGAGGCGTCGCGGTCATGCCATGTACAACCCCCGGCCCGGGCCGATGATTCCGCGATCGGGGTGGCCGAGGCCACCCCGCGATCAGGGATCAACCGGTCATACGTGCATGAACTTTCTCGGACAAACCGGACCTGGCGATCGAATCGGGCGGCCCATCGCGCCCGGAGCCGCCCGTCGCCGAGACCTCGGCACCGCCCGTTCCGCGCGAACCCGCCCACGCCTGAGGCGCGGTGTTAGCAGGGGTCCCCTGCTATGCACGAGGCGTTAGCAGGGGACCCTTCCTTACATCCGACGGAAGTCGGGGGGTGGGGATATCGGCGTCGGTCGGCCAGGGGATCTCGGGTGCGCGGTGGAAGATGATGCCGGCCCGGGTCCAGCGCGGGCCGTGCCCGGCCAGTCGTCGACAGAAGGCGTCCCAGTCGTGGGTGCGGCGGGGTGACCAGCCCAGCTCGGCGATGGCGGGTAGGCGGGGCAGCAGCATGAACTCGATCTCGGCGAGGTTCGTCACCGATTCGGTCCAGAGCGGCGCTTCCACCCCGAGCACGGCTTCGGCCGGTACGCCGGTCAGGTGGGTGGCGGGATCCCACTCGTACGCCCGGCGCACGTCGACGAGGCCGGCCCAGTCGTGTCCGATCGGCGTGTCCGGGGCGTACTTCATGTCCAGGTATGCGTGGTTGCCGGGGGAGAGGATCAGGCGGGCGCCCCGACGGACCGCGTCGGCGGTCTGTGGGTCGTCGCCGTTCGTGCCCCACCACTGGAGGATCCGCCCGTCGACGTGCCCGGCCGGGGCGATCTGGTGCCATCCGACGATCGTCTTGCCGAACCCGGCGACGATCCGCTGCACCCGCTCGACGAACGCGGCGTAGACGTCGGCGGGCACCTTGAACGCCTCGTCGCCGCCGATGTGCAGCCACCGTCCGGGGGTGAGTGCGGCGAGTTCGCCGAGCACGTCGGCGACGAAGTCGTACGTCCGCTCGTGTGCCGGGTCGACGTAGCTGAACCCGACCTCGGTGCCGGTGTACGGCGGCGGCGCGGTCCGGTCCGGGGCGAGTTCCGGGTACGCGGCCAGCGCGGCGTTGGTGTGCCCGGGCAGGTCGATCTCGGGGATGACGGTGATGTGTCGAGCTGCGGCGTATGTCACGATCTGGCGGTAGTCGGCCTGGGTGTAGTACCCGCCCGGTCCGCCACCGACCTCGGTGGCCCCGCCGA
Source organism: Micromonospora sp. NPDC003241 (assembly GCF_053589795.1). Classification (NCBI taxonomy): domain Bacteria; kingdom Bacillati; phylum Actinomycetota; class Actinomycetes; order Micromonosporales; family Micromonosporaceae; genus Micromonospora; species Micromonospora sp. NPDC003241. The sequence continues at coordinate 1,612 of NZ_JBSFSO010000051.1, forward strand.
CGGTGCTCAGGTCGGGCCAGGAGTCGACGGCGATCCGCCAACCCTGGTCGTCGGTGAGGTGCAGGTGCAGCCGGTTGAGCTTGTACCGGGCCAGGTGGTCGATCACCCGCAGCACGTCGGGTACGCCGAAGAAGTGCCGGGCCACGTCGAGCATGGCCCCCCGGTGCGGGAAGCGGGGCCGGTCGAGGATCGATCCGCCGGGCAGCACCCAGCGTCGGGCCACCGGGGTGGGGCTCTCGATGTCGGCGGGCAGCAGTTGGCGCAGCGTCTGGACTCCGTGGTGCAGGCCGGCGGCGGTGCCGGCGGTGAGTCGTACGCCGTCGCGGGTGACGTCGAGCCGGTAGCCCTCCGCGCCGAGGTCGGGATCGCCGGTCAGGTCGAGGGCGATGCTGCCGGCCGGGGTGGGCGCGGTGCTGTCGGTCACCGGCAGCGGGTACCCGGTGCCGGGGCGCAGCAGCGCGGCGAGCTGCTCGGCGACGGCCAGGGCGGCGGGTTCGGCGCTGACCCGGATCACCGTGTCGGCGGTGAGCAGGTGGTCGGCGGTGGCGTCCGGGGTGACCCGTTCCGGGGCCGGCACCACGTCGTCGAGCCGGACCGGTGCGGGCCGGGCGAGCTGGGCCGTAGCCTCCCGCGCGGCCGTCTCCGCCAGCTCCCCGGTGGTGCGTGCCGCCCCGCCGACCGGGTCGACGGCGGCGACCTCCCGAGCGGCGGCCTCCCGAGCGGGGACCGCGCCGACGGCGGTGCTCTCCGGCGCGGTGGGCGGCGTGCGGTCCGTCGTGCCGCCGGTCCGCGCGGCGGGTACGCCGGCGGGGCCGGTGCTTTCGGGCGGTACGGGGGCGGTGGCGGGGGGTGTGGACACGACGACGGCTCCGAGGGGTGTAGTCGCGGCGGTTCTGGCAATGGTGCGAGCGTGACGCTGCGTGCCGTCAAGAGTACGGGGAGGTCGGCCATTGCGTATTCGTGCACGTGGAAACGTTCCCAAAGACCGTGACGAACGCGTGTGGTCGTGATTGCTGTGCCCATTGTCACCGAATGGTCCCGAGGCTCGCGAAGTTCGCTTAGCCTTCGCCCACCGATCGGAAAAGTCCCCCGGATTACCAGTGGTCGATCCCGGGGTATTCGGAAACTGAACTCTCGTTAAGTGTCAATCCGGGCGCGTGGGAGGCTTTGGTGACGCAGGAAACGGTCGAACACAAGTACGTCTACGACTTCGCCGAAGGCAACAAGGACCTCAAGGACCTGCTCGGCGGCAAGGGTGCCAACCTGGCCGAGATGACCAACCTCGGCCTGCCGGTCCCGCCCGGCTTCACCATCACCACCGAGGCATGCCAGGCGTACCTCGCCACCGGGGTGGAGCCCGACGGGTTGGCCGACCAGATCGCGCGCCACCTGGACTCCCTGGAGCAGGGGATGGGCCGGCGGCTCGGCGACCCGGACGACCCACTGCTGGTCTCGGTGCGGTCCGGGGCGAAGTTCTCCATGCCCGGGATGATGGAGACCGTCCTCAACGTCGGGCTCAACGACCGCTCGGTGGTGGGCCTGGCCCGGCAGGCCGGCGCCTCCACCGGTCCGGCCGCCTCCGGCGGCAGCGCAGATTCGGCCGTACCCGGCGGCAGTGCCGACCCGGCCGCCTCCGGCGGCAGCGACAGGTTCGCCTGGGACTCCTACCGACGGCTGATCCAGATGTTCGGCAAGACCGTCTGCGAGGTGCCGGGGGAGGAGTTCGAGCAGGCGCTCGACGAGGCCAAGCGGGCCCGGAACACCACCGACGACCTCGACCTGGACGCGGACGACCTGCGGGGACTCGTCGACACGTACAAGAAGATCTTCCGGAAGCACACCGGGCGCGACTTTCCGCAGGAGCCGCGCGAGCAGCTCGACCTGGCCATCCGGGCGGTCTTCGACTCGTGGAACGCGGAGCGGGCGGTGGTCTACCGGCGGCAGGAGCGCATTCCGGCCGACCTCGGCACCGCCGTCAACGTGGTGGCGATGGTCTTCGGCAACCTCGGGCCGGACTCCGGCACCGGGGTCGCCTTCACCCGCGACCCGGCCAGCGGCGCGCAGGGCATCTACGGGGACTACCTGGCCAACGCCCAGGGTGAGGACGTCGTCGCCGGCATCCGCAACACCGTGCCGTTGCAGGAGCTGGAACGGATCGACCGCACGTCCTACGCCGAGTTGCTCGACTACATGGCCCGGCTGGAGCGGCACTACCGGGACCTGTGCGACATCGAGTTCACCATCGAGCACGGCAAGCTCTGGATGTTGCAGACCCGGGTCGGGAAGCGGACCGCCGCCGCCGCGTTCGTCATCGCCGGTCAGCTCGTCGACGAGGGCCTGATCGACCTGGACGAGGCGCTGCACCGGGTCAACGGCGCCCAACTGGCCCAGCTCATGTTCCCGCGCTTCCAGCTCGACCACGGGTTCCAGCCGGTCGCCACCGGCATCGGCGCCTCGCCGGGTGCCGCCGTCGGCGCGGTCGTCTTCACCTCGGCCCGCGCCGTGGAGCTGGCCGGCGAGGGCCAGGACGTGATCCTGGTCCGTCGGGAGACCAACCCGGACGACCTGAACGGCATGATCGCCGCGCGCGGCATCCTCACCTCGCGTGGCGGCAAGACCAGCCATGCCGCCGTGGTGGCCCGGGGGATGGGCAAGACCTGCGTCTCCGGCGCCGACGAGCTGGACATCGACGTGCCCGGCCGGCGGTTCACCGTGGCCGGGCGGACGGTCAGCGAGGGCGACGTGGTCTCCATCGACGGCACCACCGGCAGGGTGTACCTGGGCGAGGTGCCGGCCACGCCGTCCGAGGTGGTGCAGTACTTCGAGGGCGAACTCGACCCGGAGACCACGGACGACGCGCTGGTCCGGGCCGTACACCGGATCATGTCGCACGCCGACGCCGCACGGCGGCTGGCGGTACGCACCAACGCCGACACCGCCGCCGACGCGGCCCGGGCCCGGCGCTTCGGGGCCCAGGGCATCGGGCTCTGCCGTACCGAGCACATGTTCCTCGGCGACCGGCGTGAGCTGGTCGAACGGCTCATCCTGGCGCGGGAGGCGGAGGAACGGGAGCAGGCGCTGGCCGCGCTGCTGCCGTTGCAGCGGGCGGACTTCGTGGGGATCTTCCGGGAGATGGACGGGCAACCGGTCACCGTCCGGCTGATCGACCCGCCGCTGCACGAGTTCCTGCCCCCGCTGGAACAGCTCGCCGTCGACGTGGCGGTGGCCCAGGAGCGTGGCGAGGACGTCGCCAAGGAGGAGGCGCTGCTGGCCGCCGTACGCCGGATGCACGAGGAGAACCCGATGCTGGGGCTGCGCGGCGTACGCCTCGGCCTGGTGATCCCCGGCCTGTTCGCGATGCAGGTACGGGCGATCACCGAGGCGGCGGTGGAGTGCACCCGGCAGGGCGTACGCTCCTGCCCCGAGATCATGGTGCCGCTGGTCGGGGCCGTGCAGGAGCTGGAGACGGTCCGCGCGGAGGCGGAGCGGATCATCGGTGAGGTGGTCGGCGGCAGCGACGTCGAGGTGCTGATCGGCACGATGATCGAGGTGCCCCGGGCGGCGCTGACCGCCGGACAGATCGCCGAGGCGGCCGAGTTCTTCTCCTTCGGCACCAACGACCTGACCCAGATGGGCTGGGGATTCTCCCGCGACGACGTGGAGGGTGCCTTCTTCTGGCGCTACCTGGAGCTGGGCATCTTCGGCATCTCACCGTTCGAGTCCATCGACGCGGACGGGATCGGCCGGCTGGTGCGGATCGCCGCCGAGGAGGGACGGGCCGCCCGCCCCGGGCTGAAACTCGGGGTCTGCGGCGAGCACGGCGGGGATCCGGACTCGGTGCACTTCTTCCACTCGGTCGGGCTGGACTACGTCTCCTGCTCGCCGTTCCGGGTGCCGGTCGCCCGGCTGGAGGCGGGTCGGGCCGCAGTGGTCACGGCGGGCTCGGACAGCCGGTGACGCGGACGGGCCGGTGGACTGGCGGTCCGCCGGCCCGGCACCGGACCGGTGCCGCCGGACGGTGGTGCCGGACCGGTGCCGCCGGGCGGTGCGGTGCCGGGTTCACATCGGCGGGCGACGCCAGGTGATGTACGGGTCGCGGGGCGGGCGCCGGCTGGGCAGGGTGGCCATCGGGGTGCGTACCGCCAACGGGGCGTGCGGGTCGGGGCGCTGCGTCGGCAACGTCGGGCGGTGTCGGGCGGCGAGCGCGGCACCGGTCCGGTCGACCAGGCCCCGGGCCTCCTCGCGCAGCGCGACCAGATCCGCGCCCGGCTCGGCGACCAGGGTCAGCAGGGCGTCGCGGCCGGCGGGATAGGTGACCACACAGCCGGCGGCGGTGTGCACCACGGACTCGTGGAACTCACCGCGTCGGACGGTGGTGGCCATCCGGTGGCCGAGGCCGAAGCTGGCGGCGGCCAGGGCGGCGAGATGGGTGGCATCGGTCGTGGGCAGGTCGCTGGAGATCAGCAGGCCGTCCATGCCGGCGAGGACCACGCCGACGATCTCGGGGCGGCGGCGACGCAGCCCGCGCAACTCGGTGCCCATCATCGTTTCCGCGTTCACGAGCGTGTCTCTCCCACCGGTCGTGTCTCCGCCTCGACAAGTGACGTTCCGCAGTGGCGACGCTACCTGTCGGCGTCAAGTTAGGCGATCCCGTAACCGTCGGCAATCGGTCGGCAACTCTCGACTGATCGGAGGATGTGACCACGACAGGGGCACGTCGTGGCCGGGCCGCACCGGCCGACCGGGCGTAACCTGGGCTCGCCCGTGGACCGTCGTCGCGAAGGGTGGCCGGATGGAATCGCGTACCGCACTGCTGGGAAGCCGAGCCGACGGCCGGGCGGCGGTGCCGGCATGACCAGCGTCTGGACGCATCTGACCGTGGACGCCCGTGACCCGGGCCGGTTGGCCCGCTGGTGGGCCGAGGCGCTCGGCTACCAGGTGGTGCGCGAGCTGCCGCACGAGGTGGAGATCCGCGAGTCCGCCGACCGGCTGCCCGGTCTCCTCTTCGTACGCGGGAGCGGGGTCAAGGAGGGCAAGAACCGGCTGCACCTCGACCTGCGCCCGGCCGACCGGGAGGCCGAGGTGGAACGGCTGGTCGACATGGGGGCGCGGCACGTGGACGTCGGCCAGGACGGCGACGACTGGACGGTGCTCGCCGACCCGGAGGGCAACGAGTTCTGCGTGCTGCGGCAGGCGGGGGATTGAACGCTGACGGCGCCGAGGCGCGCTGGGTGGCGGAGCCGGCCAAGGACGCCGGCCACGGCCGGTCGCCGTACGAGCGGGACCGGGCCCGGGTGCTGCACTCGGCGGCCTTCCGGCGGCTCGCCACCAAGACCCAGGTGCACACGGCCGGCACCGACGACTTCCTGCGTACCCGGCTGACCCACTCGCTGGAGGTGGCGCAGATCGCCCGCGAGATGGGCGCGCGGCTGGGCTGCGACCCGGACGTGGTGGACACCGCCGGGCTCGCCCACGACCTGGGGCACCCGCCGTTCGGCCACAACGGCGAGGCGGCGCTGGACGTGGTGGCCGCCGACTGTGGCGGCTTCGAGGGCAACGCGCAGACGTTGCGCGTGCTCACCCGCCTGGAGGCCAAGGTGTACGCCGCCGACGGCACCTCGGCCGGACTGAACCTGACCCGCGCCGCACTGGACGCGGTCGGCAAGTACCCGTGGACCCGCCGACCCGGCCGGCGCAAGTTCGGGGTGTACGCCGACGACCTGCCGGTCTTCCACTGGTTGCGGGAGGGTAGCCCGGCCGGCGAGCGGCGCTGCCTGGAGGCGCAGGTGATGGACTGGGCCGACGACGTGGCGTACTCGGTGCACGACGTCGAGGACGGCATCCACGGCGGGTACCTGACGCTGGAGCCGCTGCGGGTCGACGCCGACGAGCGGGCCGGTCTCTGCGCCGACGTGGCCGCCGTCTACTCGGCCGAGTCGCCCGACTACCTGGAACAGGCGCTGCTGGACCTGCTGGCCGATCCGGTGTTCGCCCCGCTGGCCGGGTACGACGGCAGTCACCGGGCGCAGGCCGCGCTCAAGGCCACCACCAGCGTGCTGACCGGCCGGTTCGTGGCAACCGCGGTGGCGGCCACCACCGACCGGTACGGGCCCGGGCCGCACCGCCGGTACGAGGCCGACCTCGTCGTACCCCGGCCGTTGCGGGCCCGGTGTGCGCTGCTCAAGGGCATCGCGTTGCGGTACGTGATGCGTCGCCCCGGCGCGTCGGCACGGTACCAGCGGCAACGGGAGATCCTGACCGACCTGGTGGCCGTGCTGGCGCGGCGGGCGCCGGACCTGCTCGACCCGGTGTTCGCGCCGTCGTGGCGGGCCGCGCCGGACGACGCCGCCCGGTTGCGGGTGGTGATCGACCAGGTGGCTTCGCTGACCGACCCGGCCGCACTCTCCTGGCACACCCGCCTACTCGGCCGGAGCGCGACGTAAGGGGTGCGCGGTGTAACGGTGCGCGGTGTACGGGGGTGAGTGCAAGGGGGTGCGGTGTAAGGAAGGGTCCCCTGCTAACGCCTGGTGTATAGGAAGGGACCCCTCCTAACATCACACCCCGTCGCGCGCCGTCGGGGGCGGTCGGGGGTGGGGATCGGGCACCGGGGTGGACGACCCCCGGGCGAGTTAGGTTAGCCTAACCAGATGACGGAGCGCCCGATCAAGGTCACCACCGCCCGCGTGCTGCGCACCGAGCGGCCCACCGCGCACGTGATCCGGCTGGTGCTGGGTGGGGAGGAGCTGGTCGGGCTGCCGCTCGGCGAGTACACCGACACCTACATCAAGATCGTGTTCCCGGTCGACGGGGTCGACTACCCGCGCCCGATGGACCTCGCCGCGATCCGGCGCGAGCTGCCCCGGGAGCACTACCCCCGGCTGCGGGCGTACACGGTCCGGAACTGGGACGCGGCGACCGGGGAGATGACCGTGGACGTGGTGCACCACGGCGACGAGGGACTCGGCGGGCCGTGGGCCGCCGCGCTGCGCCCCGGCGACGAGGTGCTGTTCGTCGGCCCCGGCGGGGCGTACGCGCCGAGCCCGGAGGCGGACTGGCACCTGCTGGTCGGTGACGAGAGCGCGATGCCGGCGATCGCCGCGTCGCTGGCCCGGCTGCCGGCCGGCGCGCCGGCGTACGTCTTCGTCGAGGTCGACGGCCCGCTCGACGAGCAGCCGCTGCCCAGCCCCGGCGCGGTGGCGGTGACCTGGTTGCACCGGGGTGCCCGGCCGGTGGGTGAGGCGCTTGTCGACGCCGTCCGCGGGCTGGACTTTCCGCCCGGTGCGGTGCAGGCGTTCGTGCACGGCGAGGCGGGTTTCGTCCGCCAGTTGCGCAAGCTGTTGCGGGTGGAGCGGGGTGTGCCGCGCGACGCGCTCTCCATCTCCGGCTACTGGCGGCGGGGCCTGGACGACGAGGGCTGGCGGGCCAGCAAGCCCGACTGGAACCGTCAGGCCGATCTCGACGAGCAGGCTCCGGTCCCCGCTCCGGTCGGTTGATCAAGGGCTTGACGAGCCCTTTCCCTCGAACCCTGTTAACGTCATGATCCAATTGGGTTCGAGGTGCCCGAACCCTCCGTGACGTTCCCGTCCCCGTCGGCGGCCACTGCGTGCCGCTGATCCCCTGGTCCCGCCAGGGTGATTCGTGCTGATTGCGGCACGTGACGGCGCGGGAACCGGAGGATTGGTTCGGGGTGACCATGAGAGACGAGGTACCGCAGCAGCCCGATCGGACGTCCGGTGAGATCGACCGGATAGTGCTCGGGCTCAGCATCGGCGGAGTGCTGGCCGTGGTGGTCTGGGGCGTGCTCGCGAGCGACTCACTGGCCAGCTTCGGCGAATCCGGCCTGGCCTGGGTGACCAGCACGTTCGGCTGGTTCTTCGTGGTCGCCGCCAACGCCTTCCTGGTGCTCGCGGTGGTGCTGGCGGTGTCCCGGTTCGGCCGGCTACGGCTCGGCAAGGACGACGACGAGCCGGAGTTCAGCACGCTCGCCTGGATCGCCATGATGTTCAGCGCCGGCATGGGCATCGGCCTGGTCTTCTTCGCCGTGGCCGAGCCCATCCAGCACTTCACCACCCCGCCACCGGCCAGCGGCGTCGAACCGCAGACCGAGGCGGCCGCCGGGGCGGCCATGCAGTACACGCTGTTCCACTGGACGCTGCATCCCTGGGCGATCTATGCGGTGGTCGCGCTGGCGTTGGCGTACTCGACGTTCCGCAAGGGCCGGCAGAACAGCATCTCGGCGGCGTTCCGGCCGCTGATCGGGGACCGGGCCGACGGGGTTCTGGGCCGCTCGATCGACCTGCTGGCCGTCTTCGCCACCGTCTTCGGCTCGGCCACCAGCCTCGGCCTCGGCGCCCTCCAGATCGCCGCCGGTCTCGACCTGGTGCTGGGCGTCCCGGACAGCACCGCCGTGGAGTTGGTGGTGATCGCCGCGCTCACCCTGGCCTTCGTGATCTCCGCCTTCACCGGCCTGCACAAGGGCATCAAGTGGCTCTCCACCACCAACGTGCTGCTGGCCCTGGCGCTGATGCTGTTCGTGTTCGTGGTCGGTCCGACCATCTACACGCTGGAGGTGCTGCCCGCCTCGATCGGCAACTATCTGGACGACCTGGTCGTCATGTCCACGCGTACCGGAGCCTTCTCGGACCCGTCGTGGCTCGGTGGCTGGACCATCTTCTACTGGGCGTGGTGGATCTCCTGGGCGCCGTTCGTCGGTACCTTCGTCGCCCGGATCTCTCGGGGACGCACGGTCCGGCAGTTCGTGATCGGCGTCCTGCTGGTGCCCAGCGGCGCCAGCGCCGTCTGGTTCGCGATCATGGGCGGCAGCGCGCTGCGGATCCAGACCACCGGCACCCGTGACCTGGTGGCCGACGTCGCCGCCAGCACCGAGCAGGCGCTGTTCGGGCTGCTCGACGCGCTGCCCCTGGCGGCGCTGACCAGCGTGCTGGCCGTGGTGCTCGTCGGGTTGTACTTCGTCACCAGCGCCGACTCGGCCTCGCTGGTGCTCGGCTCGCTGACCTCGCGGGGCGCGCTCCGGCCGCACCGGGTGCTGGTGGTCTCCTGGGGTGTGCTGATCGGCGCGGTCGCGGCGGTGCTGCTGCTCGCCGGGGGGCTCGACGCGCTCCAACAGGCCACCATCATGATCGCGTTGCCGTTCGTGCTGGTGATGCTCGGGCTGGCCGCCTCGCTGGTCAAGGACATGTCCGACGATCCGCTGCTCAAGCCACCGAGCCGCCCTCGGCGCTCCGGCCTGGCCGCCGCCGTCCGCACCGCCCGCTCCTACGGCGAGGAGGACCCGCCGCCGGTCCGGCGCTACCTGCGTCGTCGTCCCCGCTGACGCTTCGCGGGTGTTAGGAGGGGACCCCTGCTATACCGCAGGCGTTAGTAGGGGGCCCTTCCTTACACCGTCGGTGGGGCAGGGCAGGATGTAGCCCGAGGAGGTGGCCGACATGGCGGGGCGGATCCGGGACGAGGACATCGCGCTGGTCCGCGAGCGTACGTCGATCGCCGAGGTCATCTCCGACACGGTGACGCTCCGGTCGGCCGGCGGCGGCAACCTCAAGGGGCTCTGCCCGTTCCACGACGAGAAGTCTCCCTCGTTCAACGTCTCACCCGCCCGTAACGTCTGGTACTGCTTCGGCTGCGGCGCGGGCGGCGACGCGATCAAGTTCCTGATGGACGCCGAGCACCTCAGCTTCGTCGAGTCGGTGGAGCGACTGGCCGAACGGGCCGGCGTGCAACTGCGGTATATCGAGGACGACCGGTCCGCCCCGCGCAGCCGCCCGCAGCAGGGCCAGCGGCAGCGGCTCGTCGCCGCGCACGCCGCCGCCGTGGAGTTCTACACCGCGCAGCTCACCACCGCCGGTGCGCGTACCGCCCGGGAGTTCCTGGCCGAGCGGGGGTTCGACCGGGCCGCCGCCGAACGGTACGGCTGCGGCTTCGCCCCGGAGGGCTGGGACCCGCTCACCAAGCACCTGCGCCAACGCGGGTTCAGCCACGACGAGCTGGTCACCGCCGGGCTGTCCCGACCGGCCCGCTCGGGCAGCCTGATCGACCGGTTCCGACGTCGGCTGCTCTGGCCGATCCGCGACCTGACCGGCGACGTGATCGGCTTCGGCGCCCGCAAGCTCTTCGAGGACGACGACGGCCCGAAGTACCTGAACACCCCCGAGACGCCGATCTACAAGAAGTCGCACGTGCTCTACGGCATCGACCAGGCCAAGCGGGAGATCGCCAAGCAGGGCCGGGTGGTGGTGGTCGAGGGGTACACCGACGTGATGGCCTGCCACCTGGCCGACGTGCCGACCGCCGTGGCGACCTGCGGCACCGCGTTCGGCGCCGATCACATCGGCGTACTGCGCCGGCTGCTGCTGGACACCGACGCGGTGGCCGGCGAGATCATCTTCACCTTCGACGGGGACGCCGCCGGGCAGAAGGCGGCGCTGCGGGCCTTCGAGGACGACCAGCGGTTCGTCGGGCGGACCTTCATCGCGGTCAGCCCGGACAACATGGACCCGTGCGAGCTGCGCCTGGCAAAGGGCGACCTGGCCGTACGCGACCTGGTGGCCCGCCGTGAGCCGCTCGTCGACTTCGCGCTGCGGCACATGCTCAACCGCTTCGACCTGGACACCGTGGACGGCCGGGTGGAGGCGATGCGCCGGGCGGCCCCGCTGGTGGCCAAGCTCAAGGACCAGGAAAAGCGTCCCGAGTACGTCCGCAAGCTCGCCGGTGACCTCGGCATGGAGATCGAGCCGGTGCAGCGCGCGGTGCTCGCCGCGGCCTCGGGACGTCCGGCGGATACGCCGACGCGTTCCACCCGCCCCGAACCGGCGGTGGACAGTCCGCAGTCGATGGTCGAGCGGGAAGCCCTCAAGCTCGCCCTCCAGGAGCCGGCGCTGGCCGGGCCGATGTTCGACGCGGTCGAGGCGAGCGACTACCGGCACCCGGTGCACGTGGTGGTCCGGGAGGCGGTGGCGGAGGCCGGCGGTGCCGCCTCGGCGGCCGGTGGCGCGGTGTGGATCGAGTCGGTCCGGGACGCCTGCACCGACCTGGCAGCCCAGGCCCTCGTCGGTGAGCTGGCCGTGGAGCCGCTGCGGATCGACGGCGAGCCCGACCCGAGGTACGTCTCGATCACCATGGCCCGCCTCCAGTGGGGCTCGGTCACCGCCCGCATCCGGGACCTCAAGTCACGGATCCAGCGGATCAACCCGGTCAACAACAAGGACGAGTACTTCGCCACCTTCGGCGAGTTGTTGTCGCTGGAGCAGCACGCCCGCGCGCTGCGCGAGCAGGCGGCAGGAGGGCTGTAGAAATGGGACTGTTCCGCCGCCGACGCAAGCTGCCGCAGGCCGACCGGCCACCGCTGGAGCGCGACGAGCGGGTGCTGGCCTGGTCCGCCGCCGGCAACGGCGAGGGCGACGGCGTGGTGGTGGCCACCAACCTGGGGCTCTGGCTGCCCGGACGCGGCCACCGGATCGGCTGGCACGACATCGTCAAGGCGGTCTGGTCCGGCCGGGAGCTGACCGTCACCCCCGGCGAGCAGGTCGCCGAACGGGACGGGTACGTGGTGGTCGCCGACTGTCCGGCCGAGCGCTACCTGCTGCTCGACCCCGGTGAGCTGCCGCACCAGATCCGGGCCCGGGTCACCAAGTCCGTGGCGTACACCCAGCACCACGCTGTTCCCGGTGGCGCCGGTCGGATCGTCGGCCGGCGGGTGTCCGGCGTCGACGGGCTGACCTGGATGGTCCGTTACGATCCCGGCACCCCCACCGACGCCCCGGACGTACTCGCCGAGACCGACCACCTCGTCGCCGCCGCCCGCGCCGCCACCACCCCCACCGACCTCTGACCCGCCGCTCCGGGTCCACCCTCATCCCTCAGCCCCGCCGCCTGGCTCCGGTGGCCGTCCTCGCCGTCCGCCGGTGCGTCCCTCGCGCTGATCGGGCGTCCCTCGCGCCGATCAGGCGTCCCTCGCGCCGATCATGGACTTGTGGCACCCGGAAGGATGTGTTTTGCCCCCTTCTGTCCTCGCCACAACTCCATGATCGGCGTGGGTCGGGTGGTGTGGGGTCGGGTGGTGTGGGGTCGGGTGGCATGCGGTGGGTGGGGCGGTGTGGGGTGGGTCAGCGGGGGCGGGCCCAGGTGAGGAAGCGGGCGGCCAGGGCTTCCGGTGAGGAACTGCCATCCAGGTCACCGGCGGCGTCGTACATCATCGAGCCGAGGTAGACGAGCAGGCCGGTACGGTTCTCCCGGTACTCGCCCAGCAATGCCAGCCGGGCCGGCGAGCACGGCCAACAGGCACCGCAGACCCGGCACCGCCAGGACGGTCGGGCCGCGACGTGGGGGCGGTAACGGGGCATCAACGCTCCCTGCTCCCGTGGGGTGACGACATCCACCGTCCGGCATTGGCCCGCCACCGTCCGGCGAGGGTGAGCCACCCCAGAGGTCCCGGCCCGTTGAGCGGAAGTATCTCCGTCGGGGCGCTCGCCCATGCAGGCCGCACGGCGGGAGCATGCCCGGCCGGTGGCAGCGCGAGGGCGGTCGGCAGAGGGCTGGTGTGCGCTCCGCGCCGGGGGAGCGGGGCGGGGGTGGCCGGTGGCGGGCATCGCCAGAACCGGAATCGCATGGGTGGGCCTCCGTCGAGGTGAATGGGGCGCCGGCCGAGTCGGGTACGCCGACGCCCCGGCCTGGTTCCGCCCGCCGTCCGATCCCGTGAGCGGTCCCGCTGCGTGACAGTCTGGTGAGGACGCGACTACGGTGGGAGGCTTGGCGCGGTGACGACGAGCGAGTCCCGAGCCGTCCCCAGGCGGTACGACGATGTACGGAGGGTGTCCGTGGACCGCTCGTCCATGCTGGAGCATTTCGCGGAGGAGTTACGGCTGGTCAGAGCCACCGCCGACATGTCGCAGACCGCGCTGGCGGAGGCGCTCAGCTACTCGGCGGCGCTGGTGGCGAAGGTGGAGACCTGCGAGCGGAAGCCGAGCCTGGACTTCGCCCGCCGCTGCGACGCCGTGTTCGGCACCGACGGACGCTTCGAGCGCATCCAACGCCGACTCAGCCGGGAGTCCGTCGTGCCGTGGTTCCGCGACTGGGCAGGCATCGAGGCAGAGGCCACCGCGCTGCGCTCGTTCGAGCCGCTGTGTGTGCCGGGGCTGCTGCAAACTGAGGCATACGCCCGTGCGTTGCTGTCGGGTGGCGGATTGTTCGCTGACGACGAGGTCGAGCAGCAGGTGACCAACCGGTTGGACCGCCAGGCGGCGCTGACCCGTGACCGGCCGCCCCTCTTTACTGTGGTCATCGATGAGTATGTCCTGCACCGCCGGATCGGCGGGCAGGAGGTGATGCGGGAGCAACTGCGGCACCTGGGGAAGACGGGCTCAGCCATGCCCCGGGTTCGGATTCAGGTCGTGCCGCTGGCAGCCGGAGCATATGCAGGGCTTGGCGGCCCCTTCGTGATCGCCACCTCGACCAACGGAGACGATGTCGTCTACCTGGAGGGCCAACGCCACGGACAGGTGATCGACCGTCCCGACTACGTTCAGCAGATGGTCGAGGTTTGGGAGTCGATCCGGGGTGAGGCACTATCGCAGCAGCAGTCCCTCGATCTGATTGCGGAGTTGGCAGAGACATGGAGCTGACCGGTGCCCGATGGCGCAAGACCACCCGCAGTGGTCCCGATGGAGGCAACTGCGTGGAGGTGGCCGACAACCTGTCGGGTGTGGTGGGCGTACGTGATTCCAAGGATCCGGCTGGGCCGGTGTTGGTCTTCGGTCCCGGCTCCTGGCGTGCGTTCGTCACCCAGCTCTCCGAGCGCCCGTAGCGGCCTCGGCACGTGGAGTCCGCGTCAATCTTGGACAGTTGCCGTCAGCTCCTAACGGCAACTGTCCAAGATTCAGGTGCGGGGCGGTGGGCGGATGGCGTCCCGATGACGGAGGTGGCGGAGACATGGAGCTGAGCCGCGCCCGGTGGCGCAAGAGCACCCGCAGTAACGGGCAGGGTGGCAACTGCGTGGAGGTGGCCGACAACCTGTCGGGTGTGGTGGCGGTACGTGATTCCAAGGATCCGGCTGGGCCGGTGTTGGTCTTCGGTCCCGGCTCCTGGCGTGCGTTCGTCACCCGGCTCTCCGAGCGCCCGTAGCGGACGCCGGAGAGGCCCGAACGGATCTTGGTGCGAAAGCGCCCCTGCGAGAGCACTTCCGCACCATGATCTGTCCCGTCCGACGTCGAGGCAGCGCAGCGGTTGTCAGCCGCCCCGGTAGTAGCGGGCGGCGCCGGGGTGCAGGGGGATCGGGTCGGTGGAGGCGGCGCTCTGGCGGTCGAAGTTGCGCGCTTCGGGATGTGCCAGGGCCAGGTCGGTCTGGTACGTGAAGAGGAGCCGGGTCAGGTCGTACGCCAGTTGTTCGGGCATGTCGGCGTTGACCAGGATCACGTTGGCGACCGTGACGGTGGGGGTGCCACTCGGCGTGTCGTAGGCGTCCTTAGGCAGCTCGGCGGTGGTGTAGACCGAGCCGTGTTCGGCGTTGAGCGACTCGACCAGCTCGGCGATCGGCAGCAGGGCGAACTGGTCCGGTGCACCGCTCAGCAGGTCGGCGATGCCGGGGGTGGGCAGGCCGCCGGAGAAGAACATCGCGTCCAGGCTTCCGGCGCGCATCCGGGTGACCGTCTCGGGCAGTGACAGCCGGGCCCGGCGTACGTCCCGTTCGGGGTCCAGCCCGGCGGCGGTGAGCAGCCGGGCGGCGATGACGTCGGTGCCGGACTTGGGCGAGCCGGTGGAGACCCGCTTGCCGCGCAGCGCCGCGAGGTCGGTGATCTGGGCGTCGGCGCGGACGATGACGTGGGTGTAGTTGCTGTAGACCCGGGCCAGGGCCCGGACCGGTTGGGGTTGGCCGTCGAACGCGCCACGTCCGGCGCTGGCGTCGGCGGCGGTGTCGGCCAGGCTGAAGGCGATCTCCATGTCTCCCTCGACCAGGCGGGTGATGTTCTCGCCGGAGGCTCCGGTCGGTTCGGCGCGGGCCTCGTAACCGGGCAGGTGTCGGCTGATGATGTCGGCGTACCCGCCGCCGAGCTGGTAGTAGACGCCGGTGGTGTTGCCGGTGGCCAGGAAGATGCGCCCGTCGTGCCACGGGCGGGGCTCCGGAGTGGCCTCGGCACCGCAGCCGGCGACGAGGGCGACCGCCAGCACCGCCGACACCAGACGCCGACCCCGCCCGCCAACCCCGACACCCGGCCTGCGACCTGCGGCGGCAGGCACGGGAGCGCAGACATCCGGCCCGGTCACGCCGGTACCCCGCCGTGTTCCGCCCAGGTCCGGGTCGCCGGTTCGAGGGCCTCGGCGACCCGCTGGACCAGGGTGGCCGTCTCGTAGCCGATCTGGCCCAGGTCGCATCCGGCGGAGGCGAGCACCCCGATCAGGGCACGGTCACCGACCGCCATCACCAGCAGCACCCCGCCGTCCATGTCGACGATCTGCTGGCGTACCCGGCCGGCGGACATCAACCGCGCCGCGCCGACGGTCAGGCTGGCCAGACCGCTGATCACGGCGGCGAGCTGGTCCGCCTGGTCGGTGGAGAGGTGGGGCGAGGCGGCCAGTCGCAACCCGTCGCCGGAGACGGCGAGGGCGTGCGACACGTCCGGAACCTGCTCGGCGAAGTTCGCCAGGAGCCAGTCCAGGCCGGCGCTGACGTTGGGCATCATTCTGGTCTCCCGGTGTGTCTGGTCTGCTGGTTGCGTCGCATCGCCTGGGCCACCCCGGCCGACAGGGCGGTGAGTCGGGCTCGGACCACCTCGGGGTCGAGCAGGTCGGTGCCGGCCGGCGGGGGTGGCGTGTCGTGCAGTTCGGACTGCAACCCGACGCCACGGGTACGCCGGGGCAGCCCGCTCGCGGTCGCCGCGCCGGCTGTCGACCAGGTGGGTCGACCGTCCGAGGGGGCGTGCGCCGACCAGTCCGGCGGCGGGTGCCCCGCCCCTGCACCGGGCCAGCTCGGCGGTGCCTGGCCGGGCCCGCCGCCGGCTCCGACGCCCGGCCCGACGCCCGGCCCGACGCTCATCCCGGCACCCGGCCCGACGCTCATCCCGGCACCTGCCCCGGCGCTCATCCCGCCACCCGACCAGCCGGACGAGCCGTTGGCGGCGGCGCGGACCACCGGCAGCGTCATCGTCGGGGCCCGGTGCACGTTGAACTGCTCCGGCGCGGTGCCCACGTCCACCCGGGGCCGCCCCACCCCGATGCCGCCGGGCGTACCGTCGGGCGACCGGAACCAGGCGGCACCCGGCGGCGTGGCCCGGGGTGCGGCGGACGGCCGTCCCTTGACCTCCTCGACGCGGGTGAGGATCGCCTCGGGGACCTCCACCTGGGCGACCGTGCCGGCACCGGCACTGTGCAGTCGGACCTGCACGCCGTGCCGCGCGGCCAGGTGGGCCACCACGTGCAGGCCCATGCTGCCGGCCGCCGCGCTGGACAGGACGGCGGGTGCGCGCAGCCGCTCGTTGATCTCGGCCAGCCGGCCTTCGCCGATGCCGATGCCCTGGTCGTGTACGCGCAACGTGAGCCCGTCGACGGTACGTCGACCGTCGACGTGCACGGGTGCGTGCGGCGGGGAGTAGGCGGTGGCGTTCTCCAGCAGCTCGGCGAGGAGGTGGACGAGGTTGCCCACGGCTGAGCCGTGCACCGCGGCGGCCGGTACGTCGATCTCGACCCGGGCGTACTCCTCGATCTCCGACGCGGCACCCCGGACCACGTCGGCCAGCAGGTGCGGGCCCTCGTGCGAGCGGCCCGGCTCGCCACCGGCGAGGACCAGCAGGTTCTCGCCGTTACGCCGCATCCGGGCGGCCAGGTGGTCGAGCGCGAAGAGCCGGGCCAGCGCGTCGGGATCGGTCTCCTCCTGCTCGAACTCGTCGAGCAGGCGCAACTGCCGGGTGATCAGCGTACGGATCCGGCGGGCCAGCGCCTCGACCATCCGGGTCACGTCCATGCGCAGCTCGGCCTGCTCACCGGCGAGCCGCAGGGCGGCCCGGTTGACCGTGTCGAACGCCTCCGCCACCTGGGCGATCTCGTCGCGCCCGCGACTGATCCCGGCGGTGGCCTGGGAGGCCGGACCGGCACCGGAACCGCTGTCGCCGGCCGAGATCGCGGTGATCCGCTCGGGCAGTTCCCGGTGCGCCATGGTCAACGCGGCCACCCGCAGCCGCCGCAGCCGGCGGCTGGTGCGTACCGCAAGCATCGCGGCGGCGACCAGCGAGGCCAGCGCCAGCGCACCGGTGGAGCCACCGGTGACCAGGGCCCGCTGGCGGGCGTCGGCGGCCAACGCGGCGGCCCGCCGGTCGAGTTCGTCGGAGAGTTCGCGGCCCAGCAGGTTGTACCGGCGGATGGTGCCGCTCTGCGCCACGAACCAGGCGTCGCCGTCGGTGTCGAGCGCGGCCGGCTCGCGGTCCGCGTTCAGCGCGCTGTCGCGCATCCGCCGAGCGGTGGAGACGTCACTGCTCTCCATCAAGCGGGTGTACGCGGCCGTGGCGCCCGCACCGGCGATCCGCGAGAACTCGGCCTGGCGCTGTTCCGCCGCGCCCCGCAGTCGGCCCAGCCGGACCAGTTCGCCCTCGGCCAGCTCGCCCCGGACGAAGACGGTCCGCAGCAGGTCCCGTTCCAGCGACGCCAGGTGCTCCTGGGCGGCGACCGCGGCCACCTCGCGGGCCCGGTTGGCCAGCTCCGGGTCGCGGACCTGGGCGGGCAGCGCGTCGGCGACCGTGAGCAGCGACTCCACCAGCGCCACGTAGGTCGGGTCGGCGGTCGCGGAGCCCAGCGCGGCCACCCGGGCCTCGTCGAGCTGGACGAGGTGTTCGTCCACGCCGTCCAGTGAACGGCCCAGGTCGGGAGCGGCCCGCCGGGCGTCCCCGCTGGCCGACCGGTACCGCGTCACGGCCTCGTCGACCCGCTGCCGCTGGGCGTCGACCAGCTGCCGGCCGGAGGTCCCGCCGCGCTGACGCAGGGCTGCCGTCTCGCCGAGTTCCCGCTCCACCTCGTGCACCAGTGACACGGTGGCGGTGGCGGTGCCGGCCAGCACCCGGGCGCGTTCGGCGTCGCGGGTGGTCGACAGGGCGCTGTCGGTCTGGATCGCGCCCAGGGCGAGCAGTCCGGCGGTGGCGACGAGGATCGGTGCGAGGAGCTGCGTACGCACCGACCACAGTCGACCGGTGTGATCGGACGGACGGTTGTGCCGGCGTACGCGCGCCAGTGAGGGCAGCGGCACGGGGGTCTCCCGAGGTAGGGGTGGCCGGGCCGGGCCCACGGGAGGCACCGGCCCGGCCAGGGTGGGTCAGCTCGCGCCGAGGTCCTGCAACGCCTTGTCCGCCCCCCGGTGCAGACCGACCGGGTCGGTCTTGCGGGCGGTGTCCAGAGCGATGCCCTTGGCAGCGGGGTTGGCCTGGGCCAGCGCGTCCTTCTTCTCGAACACCGTCCGAGTGATCGCGCAGGCCACGTTGGCGTCCAGGTCCTTGCGGACGAGCAGCACGTTGGGGACCACGATGGTCGGGGTGTCCGCCACAGTGGAGTACACGTCCTTGCCGATCGTGCCGGCCTGGTACGCGGGGTTCAGTTCGCTCATCTTAGGCAACAACGGCGTGATGTCGATGAACTTGACCTTGTCCCCGGCCGTGGTGAAGAGGTCCGTCACACCACCAGTGGGTACGCCGCCGGACCAGAAGAATCCGTCCAGGCTGCCGTCCTTGACGCCCTCGACCGTCTTGGTCAGGTCCAGACGCTGCGCCTGGACGTCGGCGGCCGGGTCGAGTCCGGCGGCCTCCAGCAGGCGGTTCGCGATGACCTCGGTGCCGGACTTGGGGGAGCCGGTGGAGATCTTCTTGCCCTTCATGTCGGCCACGGAGTTGATTCCCGCGTCGGCCCGGACGACCACCTGGGTGTAGTTGTCGTAGATCCGGGCCAGTGCCTCGACCGGCTGCGGCGCGGTGAAGGTGCCCTTGCCCTGCACCGCGTTGACGGCGGTGTCGAAGAGCGAGAACGCCACGTCGTACTGGCCGCCGACGAGCTGTTCGATGTTCTGCACCGACGCGCCGGTCTCGGCCGCCGTGCCGGTGAGCCGACCCTCGGTGCTGTTCGAGAGCTGCCCGGCCAGGGCGTTGCCGACCACGTAGTAGACGCCGGTGGCGTTGCCGGTGGCGATGCCCACCCGGGTGTTCTCGGCCACCTCGCAGGTGACGGCGTTCGCGGTGTCGTCCGTGGCGGCGGCGCCCTGACGGCCGCCGCAACCTGCGGTGCCGGCCGCGACGAGGGCGAGTGCTCCCACTCCCGCCACGAGCCGCACGTTGATCCGTCCCACTCTTGCTCCTTCCTCGGTCATGCCGGTGATCCGGCTCGCGTCCCACCGGAGGAGCCGGCGGATCCGCGTCGTACGAAAACGCCCACCGCCATGGCGCCGGCCAGTACGGCACCGATCGCGACGGGTACGGGTTCCAGCCAGAGCAGCGTGAGCCCGGCGATCGCGCCGAGCACGCGTTCCGGTGCGCCCGCCGGGCCGACCCCGGGCAGCCAGCCGCCCGCCGCCACGGCCAGTACCGCGACACTGAGCGCGGTGACCGTCCCGGCGACGAGGATCCGTTGTGGACCACCGATGCCGAGCAGGCCGAGCCCGGTCGGGGTGACCACGAAGGCGAGCGGGATGAGGTAGGCCGGCAGCGCGTACCGCAGGGTGTGCCACATGGTCGGCACCACCCGGCCGCCGGTGATGGCTGCGGCGGCGACCGCGGCGAGCGCGGTCGGCGGCGACACCTCGGACAGCACCGCGAAGTAGAAGACGAACATCGCCGCGGCGGGGGCGCTGACGCCGAGGTCGAGCAGGGCCGGGCCGATGATCACCCAGCCGATCACGAAGGACGCGGTGACCGGGATGGCGAGGCCGAGCAGGCTCAACGCGACGGCGGCGAGCAGCGCGGTGAGCGCCAGCACCACGGCCGGGTTCGAGCTGACCGCACCGGCGGCGTCGACCAGCAGCGCGGCGGCCTGCGGCCCGAGCCCGGTCTTGGTGGTGGTGGCGGTAATGATGCCGGCCGCCGCGCAGACGACGGTGACCGCGAGCACGCCGCGCGCGCCGCCGGAGAGCGCGTCGAGCAGCCGGGGCGGAGTGAGTCGGTGCTTCCGGTCCAGGTAGGACAGCACGATCGCGAGCAGGGTGGCCAGCACCACCGCGCGGGTGGCCGACACGCCGACGGCGAGCAGACCGACGATCGCGAAGAGCGAGGCGAAGTGGTAGCCGGAGCGGGCCAGCAGCCGCCAGGCGGAGGTGGCCGGCAGGGCCGCCGCGCGTACCCCGGAGCGCCGCGCGTCGATCTCCACCGAGAGCACGATGCCGAGGTAGTAGAGCACCGTCGGCACCATCGCCCAGCCGAGCACCTGGAGATAGGAGACGCCCAGGTACTCGGCGATGATGAACGCCGCCGCGCCGAGCGTGGGCGGGGAGAGGATGGCCCCGACGCCGGCCGCCGCGAGCATCCCGCCGGCCCGCTCCGCCGGGTAGCCGGCGCGGCGCAGGATCGGCCAGGTGACCGCGCCGATGCTGACGGTGGTGGCGGCGCCCGACCCGGAGACGGTGCCGAGCAGGAAGCCGGAGGCGACGGCGGTACGGCCGGCGGCGGTGCGGGAGCGACGGAACGCCGCCGCCGACAGGTCGACGAAGAACCGGCCCGCGCCGGAGCGGTCGAGCACCGCACCATAGATGGTGAACAGCACGATGTAGGTGGCGGCCACGTCCAACGGGGTGCCATAGAACCCGCTGTCGGAGTTGTAGAAGGCGTCCACGAGCTGCCCGAAGTCGAGCCCGGCGTGGGCCACCGCCCAGGTCTGCGGAAGCAGCCCGCCGTAGTAGCCGTAGCCGAGGAAGAGCAGGCACACCACGGGCAGGATCCAGCCGGTGGTGCGCCGGCACGCCTCCAGCAGCAGGAGCAGCAGGACGGTGCCCATCACCACGTCGGTGCCGACGAGCAGGCCCTGCCGGTCGAGGAAGGCGTCGTAGCCGCCGCCACCGCCGGCCAACGCGACCGGCAGCACCGGATAGAGACAGGCGGCCAGCGCGGCGACGCCCAACGCCCAGTCGACCCCGCTCGGCCCGGTGCGTGGCGGCCGGGCCTGCGCCGGGGACGGGACGTCCCGGTCGGTGCCCGCGTCCCGGTTGCGGCGCAGTCGGGGCAGGCGCAGGTCGGCCGGGTACGCGAGGAAGACCAGCGGGAGTACGCCGGCCAGGAAGAAGATCAGGTAGTACTTGCTGCCCTGGGCCAGCGGGCGGAACACCTGCCAGAGCGCGAGCAGTGCCACGGCCAGGGTCGCGCCGGTCAGCAGGATGGCGATCGGCCCGGAAAGCGTTCGGCCGGGCTTCTCGTCCTCGAACCGGCTGGCCAGTTCCCGTGCGTCCACCTCCGGCGGCGCGTCGGTGTCCCCGGGGGTGGGACGGCCGCCGGGCGGGGCGCTCGGGTCGGTGGCGCGATCGGGGCCGGACCGTTGCCGGGGGACGGTGGCCGGAACGGTCCCGACGGTGCGCGGATCGGCCTCGGGGTCGGCCTCCGCCACTCGGGCACGGGCGCGATTGCCCTCGGGTCCGGAATCATCGGTGAATCGGATAGCCGACACGAGGGGGGACGATACGCGAATTGACACTTCGTTGGGAACATTGTCGATCATCGTTTCCCTGAGTGACTTTCATTTTGTTTCAGTCACTCCCCGCTGCGGATGTTTCAGAATCGGTTTCGCGATCTGCGCGGGACGTGCGCGTTAGTCTGCCGAGCGCGCGGAGGGGGCCCGTGTGGCCGCGCCCGTTTTCTCCTTCTTGAGGCATTCGGCTGTCATATGTTGGCGTCGAAATGCCAGCGAATCAATTACTCTCCGTGCATGAAGTGACGGAGGGTGGCGGCGTCGTTCGAGTGGCTCGCGGCGGTCCTGGAGGCGGTGGCGCGGGTGCCGGCGCGATGCCCGGCGCGATTCGGTCGGCGCGTCACGGTTGACAACGCACGGCCGATGAGTGACGCCTCTCCGGCGCCGTACGCACCATTCTCCGTACGCATTTCCCGGGCCCGGACCGGATTCGCGGCGGCCGGTGGCGCGGCGGTGTGGCGACGGCGCAGCGATGTGGTCGACGGCACGACCCGGCAGTCGGTCCGCGCCCGGGGCTGGTGGGTGGGGTTACCCGAGCGTGCTGGCGGGGCATGTCTCGGGCGAGAACGTCGAGGTGAGGGGAGGGGCGATGGCCTCCGAGAAGTCTTCCCGTCCGGACGGGCGCGACGCACGGCGGCGGCCCGCCGAGGATCCCGGCAGCGGTGCGGAGCACCCGCCGGCCGACCGGGACGCGCCCGACGGGCCGACCCGCCTGTCCCGGGACGAGTGGGTGGCGGCGGCGCGGCGGACCGTACGGGAGTTCAACTCCGACGGCCTGACCGACTGGGCCGCCGCACTCACCTACTACGGCGTGCTCTCCATCTTCCCCGGCCTGTTGGTGCTGGTCTCGTTGCTCGGTCTGCTCGGCCCGGCCGCCACCCAGGGCGTCCGGGACACCGTCGACCAGGCGGTGCCGGAGCAGAACATCCGCCAGATCATCGACGCGGCCATCGACCAGGCGCAGCAGAACGGTGGCCTCGCCGGCCTCGCCGCCGTGATCGGTCTGCTCGGTGCCTTCTGGTCGGCCTCCGGCTACGTCGCCGCCTTCATGCGCGCCTCGAACGTCATCTACGACGTGCCGGAGGGGCGCCCGATCTGGAAGACCCTGCCGATCCGGGTCGGGGTCACCGCCGTGATCGGGATGCTGCTGCTGGCCAGCGCCGTGATCGTGGTGTTCACCGGCCGGTTCGCCCAGCAGGTCGGTGACGCGATCGGAGTCGGCCGGACGGCGGTGACGGTCTGGGACTACGCCAAGTGGCCGGTGCTGCTGATCCTGGTCAGCCTGATGTTCGCCATCCTCTACTGGGCGTCGCCGAACGCCCGGCAGGGCGGCTTCCGTTGGGTCAGCCCGGGCGGGGTCCTGGCGGTGGTGATCTGGCTGCTGGTCTCCGGCGTCTTCGCGCTCTACGTGGCCAACTTCGGTTCGTACAACAAGACCTACGGGGCCCTCGCCGGCGTGATCATCTTCTTGGTCTGGCTCTGGCTCAGCAACGTCGCGGTCCTGTTCGGCGCCGAGTTCGACGCCGAGCTGGCACGCGGCCGGGCGATCGCGGGCGGCCTCCGCCCGGTCGACCGGGAGCCGTACGTCGAGCTGCGCGACGACCGCAAGCTGAAGGACGAGGGCGAGGCGCCGCCCGCTAGCTGATCGGAGGCAGCCCGGGTCCGACCGTCGATGATCGACGGACGGGCCCGGGCTTGTCGTGCCCGGTCGGATCCGCGTCGCCGCGCTCCCGGACGCCGGCTCAGCCGGGTCGGTGTCGGCAGGCCGGCGACCACCATCTGCCACGGCGCGAACCGCCTGAGCAACCCTTTTCTTGATCCACTTGAAGCTTTTGTCTGTCGGGACAAAAGTTGGTGGAATGTCGGCCGAAGATCTGGACAGGCAGCGCGGAAGGCGCCTACTGTGTCGGACACAACACATCGGCGTTGCGTCGATGTGAATGGCATCGATGAAAGGGGTCCCGATGCGGACCGTCGAACCCCTGCACGTGCGCCTGTTGCGGTTGCTCCGCGACCAGGGGGCCGTTTCCCGAGCGGAACTGGCGGACCGCCTGGAGATACCCCGTCCCCGGCTGCTGGCCGAGCTGGAGCGTCTGGTCGGACACGGCTACGTCGCCGAGGCCGGGATGGCCGCCTCGCGGGGTGGCCGCCGCTCCACCCTGGTCGAGTTGAGCCCGGACCTTCGGTTCGCGGCCGTCGACCTCGGGGCGAGCTCCATCGACGTCGAGGTGCTCAACGGTCGCCTGGAGCCCGTGGCGGCGTACGCGGAGTCGGCCGACATCCGCTCCGGCCCCAAGGTGATCCTGCACCGTGTCAACGAACTGCTGGCCAAGGCCCGGGTGGACGGCGTCTACGACCGGCTGAACGCGGTCGGCATCGGGGTGCCCGGTCCGGTCAGTTTCCGCGACGGGGTGCCGGTATCCCCGCCGATCATGCCGGGCTGGGACCGCTTTCCCGTCCGTGAGTTGCTGACCCGCGAGCACGGCTGCCCGGCGGTGGTCGACAACGACGTGAACATCATGGCGATCGGTGAGCGGCACGGTGGGGTGGCGCACTCGGTCGACGACTTCCTCTTCGTCAAGATCGGCACCGGTATCGGGTGCGGGATCTATCTGAGCGGCGAGGTCTACCGGGGCACCGACGGCTGCGCCGGGGACATCGGCCACATCCAGGTGGACGGACACGGACCGGTCTGCTCGTGCGGCAACGCCGGCTGCCTGGAGGCGCTGTTCAGCGGTGCCGCGCTGGCCAAGGACGCCACTGCGGCAGCGCGTACCGGTGCCTCGCCCGCGCTGGCCGAACGGCTGCGCGTGCAGGGGTCGGTCACCGCCCAGGACGTCGCCGCCGGAGCCGTCGAAGGAGACGTGGCCTGCATCCAGCTCATCCGCGAGGGCGGTCGACGCGTCGGCAGCGTCCTGGCCGGACTGGTGAGCTTCACCAACCCGTCGATGATCGTCATCGGCGGTGGACTCGCCCACCTGGGGCACGTACTTCTCGCCGAGATCCGCAGCGTCGTCTACCGGCGCTCCCTGCCGCTGGCCACCGGCAACCTGCCGGTCGTGCTCTCCGAGCTGGGGCCGCGTGCCGGTGTCGCGGGAGCCGCGGTGCTCGCCAGCGACCTGGCCTTCCAGGAGGCGGCATGAACAGTCATGGTGACGTGAGCGACGCGCCGCTGGTCGAGGCCCCGGACGACACCGTCGCCGGCGAGGTGGTCCTGCGCCTGACCGACGTGGTCAAGACCTTCCCGGGCGTACGCGCGCTGGACGGCGTGCAACTGGAGGTGCGGGCCGGTGAGGTGCACTGCCTGCTCGGCCAGAACGGTGCCGGCAAGTCGACGTTGATCAAGGTGCTCGCCGGAGTGCATCGACCGGACTCGGGGCTGGTCGAATGGCGCGGGGAGCCGGTCACGTTCGCCAATCCGCAGGCCGCCATGCGGGCCGGGATCGCCACCATCTATCAGGAACTCGACCTGGTCGAGGACCTGTCGGTGGCGGAGAACGCCTTCCTGGGGCACGAGCCGCGCCGGCTCGGCTTCGTCCGCCGGGGCCAGATGGCCCGGCGTACCCGGCAGATCCTCGGCCGGCTCGGGCACGCGGAGATCCCGCCGGGCCGGATGGTGCGGGCGCTGCCCGCGGCCGGCAAGCAGGTGGTCAGCATGGCCCGCGCGCTCTCCCACGAGGCCCGGCTGATCATCATGGACGAGCCGAGCGCGGTGCTGGCCCACGACGAGGTGGAGAACCTCTTCCGGATCATCCGCGAACTGACCGCGCAGGGCATCGCGGTCATCTACATCTCGCACCGGCTGGAGGAGATCCGCGAGATCGGTGACCGGGTGACCGTCCTCAAGGACGGCCGGACCACGGCCGCGAACCTGGCGGCCCGGGACACCCCGACCGGGGACCTGGTCTCCCGGATGACCGGCCGGACCATCGAGTACGTCTTCCCGGACCGGCCCGCCGACACCGGCGTCGGCGAGGAACTGCTCCAGGTCGACGGGTTGACCCGCGCCGGGGAGTTCGCCGACGTCTCGCTCTCCGTGCGGGCCGGCGAGATCGTCGGCATCGCCGGGCTGGTCGGCTCCGGCCGGTCCGAGCTGCTGGAGACCATCTACGGCGCGCGCCGGGCCGAGGCCGGCTCGGTGCGGATGTCCGGCCGGGCCCTGCGACCGGGCAGTGTCGGCGCGGCGGTCCGGGCCGGCATGGGCATGGCCCCGGAGGAGCGCAAGAGCCAGGCGCTGCTGCTCGGCGAACCGATCTACCGCAACGTCACGCTGGCCACCTTCAGCCGGTACGCCCGACTCGGGTTCACCGACGTCGGGAAGGAACGCGCCGAGGCGGACCGGATCGCGGAGAACCTGGAGATGCGTCCGCGCGACGTACGCCGGGCGGTGCGCACCCTCTCCGGCGGCAACCAACAGAAGGTGGTGGTCGGGCGCTGGCTGCTCGGCGACACCAGACTGCTGCTGCTCGACGAACCGACCCGGGGCGTGGACGTGGGCGCCCGCGCCGAGCTGTACCAGGTGATCCGGCAGCTTGCCGCCGAGGGTGTCGGGGTGCTGCTGGTCTCCAGCGAGGTACCCGAGGTGCTCGGTCTGTCCGACCGGGTGCTGGTGATGCGGGAGGGCCGGGTCGTGCGGACGGCCCCGGCAGGCGAACTGGACGAAGACACCGTGCTCGACCTCGTGATGGCGGGGTCTCTGATGGAAGGCGCACCGGCATGAGCGAGCGTCAGCGAGCGAATCATCGATCCAGTGCGAAGGTGTCTCATGGCGGCGCGGAGCGAAGCGGAGCGCCGGCATGAGCGAGCGATCGCCCGCTACCACACAGTTGCCGGCGCAGTCGCCGCCGGTGGAGCCGGCACCGACCGGGGTGACCAAGCACGACCCGTCCGGCGGGTCGCGGCGCGGGCTCTCCTTCTGGAGCGGTGAGGGCGGCGAGGGCGCCAAGCGGAACCTGGCCCTGATCGGGGTGCTGCTGGCGCTCTTCGTGATCGGTGCGGCCACCCGCTCCGACCTCTACTCCAACCCCGACTGGGTCTGGGCCAACATGCTCAGCATCCTCAAGCTCGCCTCGGTGGTCGGCGTGGTCACCGTCGGGATGACCTTCGTGATCATCGGAGGCGGCATCGACCTCTCCGTCGGCGCGATCGTCGCGCTCGCCGGAGTCTGGTGCACCACGGTCGCCACCCAGAGCTTCGGTGCCGGCGGCATGATCTTCACCGCGATCGTGGTCGGGATCGCGGTCGGGCTGGTCAACGGGACACTCATCGCGTACGGGCGGCTGGTGCCGTTCATCGCCACGCTGGCCATGCTGGTGGCCGCCCGGGGACTGGCCGCCGAGATCTCCGACAAGCAGACGCAGATCTCGCAGAACGGCGTGATCAACGGCATCGCCAGCAACGACCTGCTCGGCATCCCGCTGCTGGTCTACATCCTCGCCGCGGTGGTCGCCGCCGGATGGGTGCTGCTCAACCGCACCACCTTCGGTCGGCGTACGGTCGCCGTCGGCGGCAACCCGGAGGCGGCCCGGCTGGCCGGCATCAACGTCCGGCTGCACACCCTGCTGCTCTACGCGCTCTCCGGCCTCTGCTGCGGCATCGCCGCGATCATGCTCACCGCCCAGGCCACCTCGGCCCAGGCGGCGATGGCCAACCTCTACGAGCTGGACGCGATCGCTGCCGTGATCATCGGTGGCACGCTGCTCAGCGGTGGGCGGGGCACCATCGTCGGCTCCCTGCTCGGTGTGATCATCTTCGCCACCATCACCAACCTGTTCGCGATCAACGGCCTCTCCACCGAGGCGCAGAACATGGTCAAGGGCGGCATCATCGTCGCCGCCGTCCTGATCCAGCAGGTGCAGTTCGGCACCCTCACCCAGTTCTTCCGCCGCAACAACCGGCTCACCACCGGCTGACTTCTCTCGCACCTTCCGCACCACACCGGGCCACCCGAGCGAACGACGGTGGCCGGGTAGCGCACACCCAATTTCCCTCCACCACCTGACATCAGGAGGTCGTCATGACCCAGCACAGTCGCGACATGTCGCGGCGCCGGATGCTCTTCGGCGGGGCGGCCGTCGGTGCCGGCGTCCTGCTCTCCGCCTGCACCAGCAACGAGCAGGGGACGCCCACCGAGGCACAGACCAAGGCGGCCGAGGGCGGCGGCAACGCCGAGCCCGGTGAGCGGGTCACGATCGGTTTCTCCGCGCCGGCCGCCGACCACGGCTGGATCGCCGCGATCACGAACAACGCCCGGGCGCAGGCCGGCGCGTACTCCGACGTGGAGTTCAAGACGGTCGAGGCCGGTGCGGACGCGGCGGCCCAGCGGGCGGCGCTGTCCACCCTGATCTCGCAGAAGCCTGACGTGATCGTGCTGCTACCGCACGACGGCAAGGAGCTGAACTCGTTCGGTCTGGAGGCGATGGCGGCCGGCATCCCGGTGGTCAACCTGGACCGGGCCTTCCCGGACGCCAAGGCGTACCGGTTGCAGATCAAGGGCGACAACTACGGCATGGGCGTCTCCGCCGCGACCTTCATCTACGAGCAGCTCAAGGCCAAGGGCGTGAGCAACCCGGTGATCGCCGAGATCGCCGGGATGGACGAGTTGGAGCTGACCCAGGAGCGGACGAAGGGCTTCAACGACACCCTGGCCCAGCACGGCCTGCGGGTGGCCAACCGGCGGGCGGCCCGGTTCACCGTCGACTCCGGCCAGCAGGAGACGAGCCAGTTGCTCCAGGCGCTGCCGAAGATCGACGCGGTCTGGAACCACGACGACGACCAGGGCATCGGCGTGCTGGCCGCGATCAGCCAGGCCAACCGCAACGAGTTCTTCATGGTCGGCGGCGCCGGCTCGAAGAAGGCGATGGAGGACATCCAGGCCGACAACACGGTGCTCAAGGCCACCGTGACCTACAGCCCGTCGATGGCCTCGTCGGCCATCTCGCTGGCTCGGCTGATCGGCCAGAACCGGGGCATGTCGGATCTGGTCGAGCTCCAGGTGCCCAAGGAGATCGTCCTCGCCTCCGAGACGATCACGAAGGAGAACGCGAGCGACTACCTCAAGCTCGGGTTCTGACACCACGGGGGGAGACCCACCTTGTCCACGACTGACAACCAACTGCGGGTCGGCATGGTCGGCTACGCGTTCATGGGCGCCGCGCACTCGCAGGCCTGGCGGACCGTGAATCGAGTGTTCGACCTGCCGGCGCGGGCCCGGATGGTGGCCGTCTGCGGGCGTGATCCGGGAAAGGTGGCCGACGCCGCCGACCGGCTCGGCTGGGAGGAGCACACCACGGACTGGCGGGAGCTGGTGACCCGCCCGGACATCGACGTGGTCGACATCTGCACACCGGGGGACAGCCACGCCGAGATCGCCCTCGCGGCGTTGGCCGCCGGCAAGCACGTGCTGTGCGAGAAGCCGCTGGCCAACACCGTCGCCGAGGCGCGGGAGATGGCCGCTGCGGCGGCCACCGCCCGAGCCGGCGGGGCCCGCTCGATGTGCGGGTTCAACTACCGACGGGTACCCGCGGTGGCGCTGATGCGTCAGCTCGTCGCCGACGGACGGCTGGGCGAGATCCGGCACGTCCGGGCCAGCTACCTGCAGGACTGGATCGTGGACCCGCAGTTCCCGCTGGTCTGGCGGTTGCAGAAGGACCAGGCGGGCTCCGGCGCGCTGGGTGACATCGGTGCGCACATCATCGACCTGACCCAGCACGTCACCGGCCAGCGGATCGCCGGGGTCAGCGCGGTCACCGAGACGTTCGTCAAGGAGCGGCCGTTGCCGTCCGGGTCGAGCGGGCTGGCGGCGCAGGCCGACGGTGCCGCCGCCACCGGACCGGTGACCGTCGACGACGCCGCGATCTTCGTGGCCCGACTCGACGGCGGCGCGCTGGCCACGTACGAGGCGACCCGGTTCGCCACCGGTCGCAAGAACGCCCTCCGGGTGGAGATCAACGGGTCGCTCGGCTCGGTCGTCTTCGACCTGGAACGCCTCAACGAGCTGGAGTTCTACGACGCCACGCGGCCCACGGCCGAGCAGGGCTTCAGCCGGATCCTGGTGACCGAGAGCGAGCACCCGTACCTGTCGGCCTGGTGGCCGCCGGGCCACATCATCGGGTACGAGCACTCCTTCACCCACCAGATGCGCGACTTCATTGAGGCGGTGGCGACCGGCGTCGACCCGTCGCCCTCGTTCGTCGAGGCGTTGCAGGTGCAACTGGTGTTGGACGCGGTGGTCCGCTCGGCCGAGCTGGGGTCCGCCTGGACCGAGGTGGAGCCGACGCTGGCGACGGTCGCCGCCTGAACCGCCTCCGGTACCGACCGGCGAGGGCCGGCCGCGGTTGCGCCCCGCGGCCGGAACGGGGTCGGTACCGGAGGTCGTGCCACCGGCCACCCGGCCCGGGGGCACGAGGAACGCGGTGCCTCCGGTGCGGCCGGACCGGGATTCCCCGGCCGCACCGGAGGACCGCCACCGACGGCAACGTCGCCGCCGGCCAGGAGATCCCGCCGGGTACGCACCACCCGATCTTCCCCGCCTCTGGGCGGACCTGTTCGCCACGAGTCGTCCGGCCCGGTCACCGATGCCGGTGGCCGACCGGTTGCGGGGGAGGCAGGGGCGCGACGCCGACCGCCCCTGCCTGCTAGCCCCGTCCGTCCGCACCGCCCGAATGCCGGCTGGCGTCGTCGCCGCCGACCTCGACGCCAGCCGGTGAGTTTCATCGGGCGGCGCGGCGGACGGGGCGCATCCGCCCGAAGTGATCCGAAGGAGCGCCATGCGTACGGGTGTCTGGCTGGTGGGGGCGCGCGGCTCGGTCGCGACCACCAGCATCGTCGGGGCGCTCGCCCTGCGGGGCGGTCTGACCGGGCCCACCGGGTGCGTCACCGAGCTGCCCGAGCTGCGCGGCCCGGCGCTGCCGACCTTCGCCGAGCTGATGTTCGGCGGCCACGACGTGGTCACCACGCCGCTCGCCAAACGTGCCGAGGCGCTCGCCGCCGCCGGCGTGCTGCCGGTCCGCCTGGTCGCCGCGTTGACCGAGGAACTGGCCGCCGTGGAACGCGATTTGCGCCCCGCGCCGATCGGCGGCAGCCAGGCCGACCGGGCCGCCGCCACCGTCCGTGACCTCGTCGACTTCCGCGAGTGGCACGGGCTGGACCGGGTGGTGGTGGTCAACGTCGCGGCCACCGAGCCGACGCCCCGACCGCACCCCGGCCACGCCGACCCGGACGCGCTGCGGGCCGCCCTCGCCGGCCCCGACGAGGTGCTACCACCCAGTTCCCTGTACGCGTACGCGGCGGTGACGGCGGGCTGCCCGTACGTCGACTTCACCCCGTCGACCGGGCTCCGGTTGCCGGCGTTGACCACGCTTGCCGACACGCACCGGGTGCCGTACGCGGGACACGACGGCAAGACCGGGGAGACGCTGCTCAAGTCGGTGCTCGCCCCGATGTTCGCGATGCGCCACCTCACCGTCCGGTCCTGGTCCGGGCTCAACCTGCTCGGCGGCGGTGACGGCGCGACCCTCTCCGACCCGGCCGCCAACGCCGCCAAGGTCCGCAGCAAGCAGCGGGTGCTCGGCGAGACGCTCGGTTACCTGCCGCAGGGCGACACCCGCATCGAGTACGTCGAGGAACTGGGCGACTTCAAGACCGCCTGGGACCTGATCACCTTCGCCGGCTTCCTGGGCACCGGGATGCGCCTGGAGTTCACCTGGCAGGGCTGCGACTCGGCGTTGGCCGCCCCGCTCGTACTCGACCTGGCCCGGCTCACCGCCGCGGCACACGCCGCCGGGATCACCGGGCCGTTGACCGATCTCGCCTTCTTCTTCAAGGACCCGCTCGGCACCGCCACCCACTCGCTCGGCGACCAGTGGACCCGACTCGCCGCGTTCACCCGTCGCCTGCACGCCGGAGGTCGCGATGCCTCGCGTGGCTGACCTCGCCGAGTTGGTCCGGGCCCCGGCCGCGCTCTCGGTGCCCGGGGACGTGGTGGCCGGTGCCGCGGCGGCCGGTGCGCTCGGCCCGGGCACGCCCGTGCTGGCCACCGCGTCGGTGTTGCTCTACTGGGCCGGGATGGCCGCCAACGACTGGGCAGACCGGCGGCTGGACGCGGTCGAGCGCCCCGAACGCCCGATCCCCAGCGGCCGGGTCCACCCCGGCCTCGCGGTCGGCCTGGCCGCCGGCCTGACCGTGGCCGGCGTCGGGCTCGCCGCGCTGGGCGGGGGCCGTCGCGCCACCGCCGTCGCGGTGCCGTTGGCCGCCGCCGTCTGGGCGTACGACCTGGCCGCCAAGAACACCGCCGCCGGGCCCGCAGTGATGGCCACCTGCCGGGGACTGGACGTCCTGCTCGGTGCCGCCGGTGGTCGACCGTCGCGGGCGTTGCCGGCGGCGCTGACCGTCGCCGCCCACACCTGGACCGTCACCGCCCTGTCCCGCCGCGAGGTCACCGGCGCCGACCGGGCGCTGCCGAGACGTACCCTGGCCGGCACCGCGCTGGTCGCGGCGAGCGCCGCGCTGCCGTCCCACCGGAGTGGGCCGACGGCCGCCGGCCGGGTGGCGGCGGCACTGCCCGGAGTCCTCGCCGGTTGGTACGCCGCCCGCTACGGCACCGCCCAGGCCCGGGTGGCCGCCGATCCGAGCGCCGGCCGGGTCCGCGCGGCGGTCGGTGCCGGCATCACCGGGCTGCCCGCGTTGCAGGGCGCGCTGACCGCGCGGGCCGGTGCCGGCCTGCTCGGGCTGGCGGTCGCCGCCGCCGCGCCGCTGGGCCGCAGGCTGGCCCGGAAGGTCTCACCGACATGACCGCCGCCGGCTCCGCGAACCCGGGCGGGCTGCGTTTCGGGTACGGCACCAACGGCTTCGCCAACCACCGGCTGGACGACGCGCTGGCGGTCATCGCCGACCTCGGGTACACCGGCGTGGCGCTCACCCTCGACCACGACCACCTCGACCCGTTCGCGCCGGGGCTGGCCCGCCGGGTCGACGCCGTCGGCCGCCGACTGGCCGACCTCGGTCTCGGTCTGGTGATCGAGACCGGGGCGCGGTACCTGCTCGACCCCTGGCACAAGCACGCGCCGACGCTGCTGCACGACGACGCCGCGCTGCGGATCGAGTTCCTGCGCCGCGCGGTGGCGATCGGTGCGGACCTCGACGCCGAGGCGGTCTCGTTCTGGGCCGGTGTCCGACCCGGGTCGGTCCCACCGGCCCTCGCCTGGGACCGCCTGGTCGCCGGCTGCGCGCCGGTCGTCGAGGCGGCCGACGCCGCCGGGGTGACCCTCGGCTTCGAGCCCGAGCCGGGCATGCTGGTCGAGGACATCGCCGACTGGCGTCGTCTGTACGCGGCCCTCGGCGCCCCGCCCCGGCTGGGCATCACCCTCGACATCGGACACTGTCGCTGCCTGGAACCGATACCGGTGCCCGACTGTGTCCACGCGGTCGCCACGCACCTGGTCAACGTGCAGATCGACGACATGCGGCGAGGCGTGCACGAACACCTGGAGTTCGGCACCGGCGAGATCGACTTCCCGCCGGTGCTGGCCGCCCTGCGCGAGGTCGGCTACCGGGGCCTGGTCGCGGTCGAGTTGCCCCGCCACTCGCACGCCGCCCCCAGCATCGCCGCCCGCTCCCTGCACTTCCTGCACACCGCCGCGTTGACCGTCGCCGCGTCGACCGCCGCCGCGTCGACCGTCGCCGCGTCGACCGCCGCCGCGTCGACCGCCGCCGCGTCGACCGCCGCCGCGTCGACCGTCGCCGCGTCGACCTCCGCTGCGTCGGCGGCCGTCGTCGCGTCGAGCTCCATGGCGTCGGCCGTCGTCGCGTCGGCCGTCGGTGCGGGCGAGGCGACAGCGGTCCCGGGGGCCGCGTGACGGTGAGGCGGACTTCGGAGCGCGGAGAGCGCTGACTGGCGAAGCGGAGGAAGGGGTGCGGACGGCGATGACACCGGACGAACTGCGGGCGGCCCTGCGGGGCGTACCCGACCCGGAGTGGCTGGCGACGGCGCTGCGGCGCGTCGCGGCCGAGCCGGCCACGATCGCGCGACTCTTTCCCGCCGCCGGACGGCACTGCGGTCGGGCCGAGCTGCCCGACCTGCCCGGCTGGACCGCCGACGAGGCGGCTCGTGCGTTGCTGCTGACCGCCCTGCCGACCGGGCACGCAGGGCAGGCAGCGCAGGCAGGGCACGCCGAGCACGCGGGACAGGCCGAGCACGCGGGACAGGCCGGGCTCGCCGGGCAGGCCGAGACGTTGTACCGGACCGGCGACGCGGCCGAGAAGCGGGCGGTGCTCAAGGCGTTGCCGCTGCTGCCGATCGGCGCGGCCGGGGTGCCGCTGCTGCACGACGCGATCCGCACCAACGACACCCGGCTGGTCGCCGCCGCCCTCGGCCCGTACGCCCGTCACCTCGACCAGCCGGCCTGGCGGCAGGCCGTGCTCAAGTGCGTCTTCACCGGCGTACCGCTGGCCGTGGTCGCCGACCTCGACGCCCGCGCCGACGGGGAGCTGGCGCAGATGCTCGGCGCGCTGGCCGACGAGCGGCGGGCCGCCGGGCGGGACATGCCCGCCGACGCGGTCGCGTTGCTGGACCGGCTGACCACCCACCACAGGGAGGTGTGATGCGGATCTTCGACCCGCACATCCACATGACGTCCCGGACCACCGACGACTACGAGCGGATGGCCGCCGCAGGGGTCCGGGCGGTGGTCGAGCCGGCGTTCTGGCTCGGCCAGCCACGGACCTGCGTCGGCTCGTTCACCGACTACTTCGACTCGCTGGTCGGTTGGGAGCCGTTCCGGGCCGGGCAGTTCGGCGTACGCCACCATGCCACGATCGCGCTGAACCCGAAGGAGGCCAACGACCCGCGCTGCCGGGCGGTGCTCGACGTGCTGCCGCGCTACCTGGAGAAGGACGGCGTGGTGGCGGTCGGCGAGATCGGGTACGACTCGATGACGCCGGAGGAGGACGAGGTCTTCGCCGCCCAGCTCGCGCTGGCGGTGGAGCACGGGCTGCCGGCGCTGGTGCACACCCCGCACCGGGACAAGGCCCGGGGCGTCGAGCGCACCCTCGCGGTGGTCGCCGAGTCGGGGATCGGGGCCGGGCGGGTGGTGGTCGACCACCTCAACGAGGTGACCGTCCGCGCCGTGCGGGACAGCGACTGCTGGCTCGGGTTCTCCATCTATCCCGACACCAAGATGTCGCCGCCCCGGATGGTCGAGCTGCTCAAGGCGTACGGGACCGAGCGGGTGCTGGTCAACTCGGCCGCCGACTGGGGTCGCTCGGATCCGCTGCTGACCCGGGCCACCGGCGAGGCGATGCTGGCGGCCGGGTTCACCCACGACGACGTGGACCTGCTGCTGTGGCGCAACCCGGTGGAGTTCTACGGCCAGTCGGGGCGGCTCGACCTGAGCGACGTCGACGCCGAGCCCACCTTCGCCGGCAACTCGATCCTGCGTGGCGGTGGCTGATGCGGCTACGCCATCCCGGCGGGCGCACCGTGCACCTCGGGTACTGCACCAACGTGCACGCCGCCGAGGACCTCGCCGGCATCGTCGCCCAGCTCGACCGCTACGCGGTGCCGGTCCGGGAGACGCTCGGCAGTGACCTGCTCGGGCTCGGGCTGT
Source organism: Micromonospora sp. NPDC003241 (assembly GCF_053589795.1). Lineage (NCBI taxonomy): Bacteria > Bacillati > Actinomycetota > Actinomycetes > Micromonosporales > Micromonosporaceae > Micromonospora > Micromonospora sp. NPDC003241. Next base: position 36,861 of record NZ_JBSFSO010000051.1, read on the forward strand.
GGCTGGCCGCCCCGGTCGCCGCCGAACTGGCCGCCGCCCCGGACGCCCGTCGCCGGTTGCGCACCGAGCTGACCGTGCGCGGGCTGGAGGTGGTCACCCTCAACGGTTTCCCGTACGCGGCCTTCCAGGCATCCGTGGTCAAGGGGGCGGTGTACCTGCCGGACTGGACCGACGCGCAGCGGCTCCGGTACACCCTGGACCTCGCCCGGGTGCTGGCCGACCTGCTGCCCGACGACGCCGTGCGGGGCTCCGTCTCGACCCTGCCGCTGGCCTGGCGTACCCCCTGGGACACCGCCCGTGCGGACGCGGCCCGGCACCGGCTGGACCAGCTCGCCGCCGGGCTCGCCGCACTGGAGCGGGAGACCGGCCGGACGGTGCGGGTCGGCTTCGAGCCGGAGCCCGGCTGTGTCGTGGAGAGCAGCGCCCAGGCGGTCACCGCGCTGTCCGGGCTGGACACCGAGCGGCTCGGTATCTGCCTGGACCTCGCCCACCTCGCCTGTGCCTGGGAGGAGCCGGCCGCCGCCCTCGACCGGTTGGCCGCCGCCGGGCTGCCGGTGGTGAAGGTGCAGGTCTCCGCCGCGCTGGAGGCGGCCGACCCGGTCGGCGACGCCGATGCGCTGCGCCGCTGGGTCGAGCCGCGCTTCCTGCACCAGACCCGTGCCGCGAGCTGCGCCACCGCCACCGCCACCGCCACCGCCGGCCCGGCGGCCTCGTCGTCGGCGGGGGACCCGGCCGACCCGGCGTGGGCGGCCGACGACCTGGACGCGGCGCTCGACGCGGCGCTGCCCGGCCCGTGGCGGGTGCACTACCACGTGCCGCTGCACGCCCCGCCCGAGCCGCCGCTGGGCTCGACGCTGCCGGTGCTGCGCGACGCGCTGGCCGTCCTGCTCGGCGGCGACGACGCGGGCTGCGACCACCTCGACATCGAGACGTACACCTGGGGGGTGCTGCCGCTCCGGCGGCGCCCGCGCACCGACGCGGAGCTGGCCGCCGGGATCGCCGCCGAACTGGCCTTCACCCGCGACGAACTGGTCGCCCTCGGGCTGACCCCGACCGAAGCGGTGGTGACGCCGTGACCGACCCTGGAGGACCGTCGTGAGCCGACCCCTGGTGGTGCTGGACGTGGTGGGGCTGACCCCCCGGCTGCTGGCGCACATGCCCCGGCTGCGGGCGGTCGCCGATGCCGGTTTCCAGGCCGAGCTGGGTACGGTGCTGCCGGCGGTGACCTGCTCGGCACAGTCGACGTTCCTCACCGGGGCGCTTCCCACCGAGCACGGGATCGTCGGCAACGGGTGGTACTTCCGGGACCTCGGCGAGGTGCTGCTGTGGCGGCAGCACCACGCGCTGGTCGGCGGGGAGAAGCTGTGGCAGGCGGCCCGGCGGGCCGAGCCCGGCTACACCGTGGCGAACGTCTGCTGGTGGTACGCGATGGGCGCGGACGTGAACTGGACGGTCACGCCCCGGCCGGTCTACCACGCCGACGGCCGCAAGGAACCGGACTGCTACACCGACCCGCCCGAGCTGCACGACCGACTGACCGCGCGGCTGGGCACGTTCCCGCTGTTCACCTACTGGGGGCCGGGTGCCGGGCTGCCCTCGTCGCGGTGGATCTGCCGGGCCGCCCAGCAGATCGTCGAGGAAGAGGCACCGGACCTGACCCTGGTCTACGTCCCGCATCTCGACTACGACCTGCAACGCTTCGGTCCCTCCTCGCCCCGGGCCGCCGCTGCGGCGGCCGAGCTGGACGGCGTACTCGGGCCGCTGCTGGACGCCGCGCGGGACCGGGGGGCGACCGTGGTGGTGCTCTCGGAGTACGGCATCACCGACGTGTCCCGGCCGGTCGACGTCAACCGGCTGTTGCGGGCCGAGGGGCTGTTGCGGGTCTACACGCAGGCCGGGATGGAGTACCTGGACCCGTGGACGTCGCGGGCCTTCGCGGTCGCCGACCACCAGGTGGCCCACGTGTACGTGCGGGACCCGGCGGACGTGCCGGCGGTGGCGAAGCTCTGCGCCGGGCTGCCGGGAGTGGCCGAGGTGCTCGACGCCGACGGCAAGGCGGCGTACGGGCTGGACCATCCGCGCGCCGGTGAACTGGTGCTGGTCGCCGAGCCGGACGCGTGGTTCACCTACTACTACTGGCACGAAGACGCCCGCGCGCCGGACTTCGCCCGGCTGGTCGAGATCCACCGCAAACCCGGGTACGACCCGGCGGAGCTGTTCTTCGACCCGGCCGCCCCCGGTGCGGCGAAGCGGCGGGCCGGGGTGGCCCTGGCGCGCAAGAAGCTCGGCATGCGGTACCTGATGAGCGTGGTCGGCCTGGACGCGGGCGCCGCCGCGGTGCGTGGTTCGCACGGCCGGCTGCCCGCCGACCCCGCCGACGGGCCGGTGCTGCTCTGCTCGGACGGTTCGGCAGCGCGGGACCGGATCGCTGCCACGGAGGTGAAGGGGCTGCTACTGCACCTGGCCGGGCTCCCGGTGCGGTGACCGTCACGGTGCCGTCCGCCGACGCGGGCGCGTTACGGGCCAGGTTCGACGCCGAGCTGACCGCGTTCCTCGACCGGCAGGACCCGGACTGGCCGGACGGCGCGCCCCGGGGTGTCTTCACCACGCTGCACCGGTTCGTGCTGGCCGGCGGGAAGCGGCTGCGTCCGCTGTTCTGCTACTGGGGCTGGCGGGGTGCCGGTGGCCCGGACGGCACGCCGATCGTGACCGCCGCTGCCGCGTTGGAGCTGTTCCACGCGTTCGCGTTGATCCACGACGACATCCTGGACGGCAGCGACCGCCGCCGGGGTGAGCCCTCGGTGCACCGGATCTTCGCCGACCTGCACGCCCGCTCGTCGTGGCGGGGCGACCCCGAGGCGTACGGGCGCAACACCGCCCTGCTCTGCGGCGACCTCTGCGCGGCCTGGTCGGACCAGATGTTCCACGAGTGCGGGCTGACCGCCGAGGCGGTGCACCGGGGGTACGGCGTCTTCGCGTTGATGCGGACCGAGGTGATCGCGGGGGAGTACCTCGACCTGGTGTCCGGGGTGGGCGACGGCTCGGTGGCCAGCGCGCTCACGGTGATCCGGATGAAGGCGGCCCGCTACACGGTGACCCGGCCGTTGCAGATCGGTGCCACCCTGGCCGGCGCGCCACCCGACCTGGTCACCGCGCTGGTCGAGTTCGGCGACCCGCTGGGGGACGCCTTCCAGCTCCGCGACGACGTGCTCGGGGTGTTCGGCGACCCGGCGGTCACCGGCAAGTCCGTGCTGGACGACCTGCGCGAGGGCAAGCCGACGGTGATGATGGCGCTCGCCCGCGCCGCCGCCGACCGGTCGCAGAGCACCCGGTTGCGTGAGCTGTTCGGCAACCCGGACCTGGACGGTGACGGCGCCGCCGAGCTGCGCAAGATCATCGAGAGCACCGGTGCCCGGGACGAGATCGAGCGGATGATCCGGCGACGCGCCGAAGCGGCGCTGGCCGTGCTGGCGCACGTCCCGGTGACGCCGGAGAGCCGCGCGGCGCTGAGCGCGCTGGCCAGACAGGCGATCGACCGTCGGCACTGACTCGCCACCCCGGCAACTTTTGATCGAACTGACGAAAGTCAGTGCCGACTCGGCGGAAGATATAGACACATTGACTAATGTCGTTTAGTGTCATCGCCAGCACCGGATTGTTTCGTCGAGGTGAACCGGCGGCGCGGGAACCCACGACAGCACCACCGCACCCCTCCCGCTACGGCATCCGGCGCGACGGCGCGCGCCCCGCCCTGGCAGTCACTCGTCAGGAAGGGACAGGACACGCATGTCCACCCACCACCACCGCCACCCCGCACGGTGGCTCACCGGCGCCTCGGCGCTGCTGCTGGCCGTCACCGCCGGCACAGTGGCCCTCGGTGCCGGGCCGGCCGCCCTCGGCGGCCCCACCCCCGCCCAGGCCCACCCCATCGTCGCCACCGACTTCCAGCAGGTCACCCTCGCCAAGGGCGTGGCCGAGGTCGGCGAGCCGATGACCCTCGCGGTGCTGCCCGACCGCTCGGTCCTGCACACCGCCCGCAACGGCACGCTGCGCCGCACCGACGCGGCCGGCACCACCACCGTGATCGGCACCGTCCCGGTCTACACCCACGACGAGGAAGGGTTGCAGGGCGTCGGCGTCGACCCCAACTTCGCCAGCAACCGGCACGTCTTCCTCTACTACGCCCCGCCGCTGTCCACCCCGTCCGGCGACGCCCCGGCGACCGCCACCGACTTCTCCGCCTGGCGCGGCGTCAACCGGCTGTCCCGGTTCACCCTCAACGCCGACTTCACGCTCAACCAGTCCAGCAAGGTCGACGTGTTGGACGTCCCCGCCGACCGGGGCATCTGCTGCCACGTCGGCGGCGACATCGACTTCGACGCCGCCGGCAACCTGTACCTCTCCACCGGCGACGACACCAACCCGTTCGACTCCGCCGGATACTCGCCGATCGACGAGCGGACCAACCGCAACCCGGCGTACGACGCGCAGCGCAGCGCGGCCAACACCAACGACCTGCGCGGCAAGATCCTGCGCATCAAGGTGAACGCCAACGGGACGTACTCGATCCCGGCCGGCAACATGTTCGCCCCCGGTACGGCCAGCACCCGCCCCGAGATCTACGCGATGGGCCTGCGCAACCCGTTCCGGATGAGCGTCGACAAGGCCACCGGCATCGTCTACGTCGGCGACTACGGGCCGGACGCCGGCTCCACCAGCAGCCGGGGCCCCAGCGGGCAGGTCGAGTTCAACCGGATCACCGCGCCCGGCTTCTACGGCTGGCCGTACTGCACCGGCACGAACACCACCAACGAGACGTACGCCGAGTGGAACTTCGCCAACGGCACCGCCGGCCCGAAGTACAACTGCACCGGCGGGGCGACCAACAACTCGTTCCGCAACACCGGCCTGACCACCCTGCCGGCCGCCAAACCCGCCTGGATCCGGTACGCCGGAGACGCCGGCAGCCCGCCGGAGTTCGGCAGCGGCTCCGAGTCACCCGCCGCCGGTCCGGTCTACCGCTACAACGCCGCGTCCACGTCGACCACCAAGTGGCCGCAGAGCTTCGACGGCCAGTTCTTCGCCGGCGAGTTCGGGCGTGGCTGGATCAAGCCGATCCACATCAACAGCGACGGCTCGGTGGGCGCCATCGACGCCTCCTTCCCGTGGAACGGCAAGCAGGTCATGGACATGGCCTTCGGGCCGGACGGCGCGCTCTACGTGCTGGACTACGGCACCGGGTACTTCAACGGCGACGCCAACTCGGCGCTCTACCGATACGACTACGTCGGCGGCGGCAACCGCGCCCCGACGGCGGTGGCGTCGGCGAACCGGACCTCCGGGGTCGCCCCGTTGACCGTGAACTTCTCCTCGGCCGGGTCGTCGGACCCGGAGGGCGGGGCGTTGACCTACTCGTGGGCTTTCGGTGACGGCACCACGTCGACGGCCGCCAACCCGAGCAAGACCTACACCGCCAACGGCACGTACAACGCCACGCTGACCGTACGCGACCCGCAGGGCGCCACCGGCAACGCCAGCGTGCAGATCCGGGTCGGCAACACCGCGCCCACGGTCACCATCAACGGCCCGGTCAACGGCTCACTCTTCTCCTTCGGCGACACCGTGCCGTTCAGCATCACCGTCACCGACCCGGAGGACGGCACGATCGACTGCACCAAGGTCCGGATGACCTACGTGCTGGGCCACGACAGCCACGGCCACCAGATCACCTCGCAGACCGGCTGCTCCGGCTCCATCACCATCCCGGTCGACGGTGAACACGACTACGCGGCGAACATCTTCGCGATCTTCGACGCCGAGTACACCGACACCGGCGGGCTCACCACCCACACCCAGCACATCCTCCAGCCGCGCAGCCGGCAGGCCGAGCACTACAAGACCTCGTCGGGCATCGCGGTCTTCGACAAGGCCCCGGCCGAGGGCGGCAAGACGGTCGGCAACATCAACAACGGCGACTGGATCGCGTTCGAGCCGTACCGGATCAACAACGTGACGTCGTTCAGCGCCCGGGTCTCCTCGGCCGGCACCGGCGGCACCCTCCAGGTACGCGCCGGCTCGGCCACCGGCACCGTGCTCGGCTCGGCCACCGTCCCGGTGACCGGCGGTTGGGAGACGTTCACGACCGTGAGCGGCGCGATCACCAACCCGCCGAGCGGCACCACCACGCTCTATCTCACGTTCGCCGGCACCGGCACCGGATCGCTGTACGACCTGGACTCGTTCACCTTCACCACGGGCAGCGGGAACACCGGCGGCACCGGCCCGATCACCGGTCTGGCGGGCAAGTGCCTGGACGTGCGGAACGCGGCGACCGCCGACGGTACGCAGATCCAGATCTACACCTGCAACGGCAGCGCGGCGCAGACCTGGTCGGTGACGCCGAACTCGACGATCCGCGCGCTGGGCAAGTGCCTGGACGTCGACGGGGGCGGGTCGGCTGACGGCACGAAGATCCAGCTCTGGACGTGCAACGGCTCGGCTGCCCAGAACTGGTCCGCGCAGTCGAACGGGACGCTGCGGAACCCGCAGTCCGGTAAGTGTCTGGACGTGTCGAACAACAGCTCGGCCGACGGCCAGGCGGTCCACCTCTGGACCTGTCACACCAACGCCAACCAGCGCTGGGTCCTGCCCTGACAGAAGGAGGGGTCCCCTGCTAACGCCTCGTGCATAGCAGGGGTCCCCTCCTCACACCACGAACCGTAGGGAGAGCGACATGCGCAGACTCCTCAGAAGACCCGCCGCCGGCCTGGCCACCGCCGTCCTCGCCGTCCTCGCCTGCACCGCACCGGCCACCCCGGCCAGCGCCGCCGACGCCCCGTACGACGTGCTGGTCTTCTCCAAGACCGCCGGTTTCCGGCACGACTCCATCGCGGTCGGCACCCAGGCCATCCGCGACCTGGGCGCGGCGAACAGCTTCACCGTCACCGCCACCGAGGACGCCGCCGCGTTCACCACCGGCAACCTCGCCCAGTACGAGGCGGTCGTCTTCCTCAACACCACCGGCGACGTCCTCAACGCCACCCAGCAGACCGCCTTCGAGTCGTACATCAACGCAGGCGGCGGCTTCGTCGGCGTGCACGCCGCCGCCGACACCGAGTACGGCTGGCCCTTCTACGGCAACCTGGTCGGCGCGTACTTCCGCTCGCACCCGGCGATCCAGCAGGCCACCGTACGGGTCGAGAACCGCGGCCACGCGGCCACCGCCCACCTGCCGCAGAACTGGGTACGCACCGACGAGTGGTACGACTTCCAGACCAACGCCCGCTCCGGCGCGCGGGTGCTGGCGAACCTGAACGAGTCGACGTACTCGGGTGGGGTGATGGGTGCCGACCACCCGATCGCCTGGTGCAAGACGGTCAACTCCGGGCGGTCCTTCTACACCGGCGGCGGCCACACCCAGGCCACGTACGCCGAGCCGGCGTTCCGGGCGCACCTGCTCGGCGGCATCCGGTACGCGGCCGGCCGCACCAGGGCCGACTGCCGCCCGGAGACCGGCTACACCGCCCTCTACAACGGCTCGACCACCGGCTGGTCCCAGGCCGGGCCGGGCAGCTTCACCAACTCGGACGCCACGCTGACCTCGGTCGGCGGGATGGGCCTGTACTGGTACAGCGCGAAGCAGTTCACGAACTACTCGCTCAAGCTGGACTGGCGGCTCGCCGGGGACGACAACTCGGGTGTCTTCATCGGCTTCCCGCCGTCGAGCGACCCGAACTCGGCCATCAACAACGGCTACGAGGTGCAGATCGACCCCACCGACGCGGCCGACCGGACCACCGGCGCGGTCTACGGATTCAAGTCCGCCGACCTCGCCGCCCGCGACGCCGCGCTGAACCCGGCGGGGGAGTGGAACACCTACGAGCTGCTGGTGGAGGGGGAACGCCTCCAGGTCTTCCTGAACGGGTCGAAGATCAACGACTTCACCAACACCGACCCGGTCCGGTCGCTCGCCGGCCACATCGGCATCCAGAACCACGGTACGGGTGACGACGTGTCCTTCCGCAACATCCGGATCAAGGAGTTGGGCGGTACGAACCCGCCGCCCACCGGCACCGGACGGATCACCGGTCTGGCGGGCAAGTGCCTGGACGTGCGGAACGCGGCCACCGCCGACGGTACGCAGATCCAGATCTGGACCTGCAACGGCAGCGCCGCCCAGACCTGGACGGTCACGCCGAACTCGACCATCCGCGCGCTGGGCAAGTGCCTGGACGTCAACGGCGGTGCCTCGGCTGACGGCACGAAGATCCAGCTCTGGACGTGCAACGGCTCCGGTGCCCAGAACTGGTCCGCGCAGTCGAACGGCACGTTGCGCAACCCGCAGTCCGGTAAGTGTCTGGACGTGTCGAACAACAGTTCGGCCGACGGCCAGGCGGTCCACCTCTGGACCTGTCACACCAACGCCAACCAGCGCTGGGTCCTGCCGTAACGGTTAGGAGGGGTCCCCTGCTATGCACGAGGCGTTAGCAGGGGACCCTTCCTTACATCTTCCGCAAGCGCGCTACACCGCCGCAGCCGCGCCGCACCTTCCGCAAGCGCGTTACGCCTTCCGTTATCGCGCGGCGCGCGCCTAGAGTGAAGGCGGCGACCGCGAGGTGGCCGGTGCACCGACGGGAGGCGCAACCCGTCGGTCCCAGGTGCCACCGCGCCCACCGGTCCACCCCCTCGTAGGCCGCCACGTCCGGCCGCCCTCGCCCCGGTCACGCAGGTACGGAATCCCCACCACACGCACAGGGGAGAAGAACTATGGCGCGACCGATCACGCTGTTCACCGGCCAGTGGGCTGACCTTCCGTTCGACGAGGTGTGCCGGCTCGCCGCCGAATGGGGCTACGACGGGCTGGAGATCGCCTGCTGGGGCGACCACTTCGAGGTCGACAAGGCCCTGGCCGACGACTCGTACGTCGACCGCAAACGGGAGACGCTGGCCAAGCACAACCTCCAGGTCTTCACGATCTCCAACCATCTCGTCGGCCAGGCGGTCTGCGACCACCCCATCGACGAGCGGCACCAGGGCATCCTGCCGGCCAGGATCTGGGGCGACGGCGAACCCGAAGGCGTACGCCAGCGGGCCGCCGAGGAGATCAAGGACACCGCCCGCGCGGCGGCGGAGCTCGGCGTCAACACCGTCGTCGGCTTCACCGGCTCGTCGATCTGGCACACCCTGGCGATGTTCCCGCCGGTGCCGCCGTCGATGATCGAGCGCGGCTACCAGGACTTCGCCGACCGGTGGAACCCGATCCTGGACGTCTTCGACGAGGTCGGGGTCCGCTTCGCCCACGAGGTGCACCCGAGCGAGATCGCGTACGACTACTACACCACCAAGCGCACCCTGGAGGCGATCGGGCACCGGACGGCCTTCGGGCTGAACTGGGACCCGTCGCACTTCGTCTGGCAGGAGCTCGACCCGGTCAACTTCATCTTCGACTTCGCCGACCGGATCTACCACGTCGACTGCAAGGACGCCAAGGTACGCACCGGCGACGGTCGGCGCGGTCGGCTGGCCTCGCACCTGCCCTGGGCGGACCTGCGGCGCGGCTGGGACTTCGTCTCCACCGGGCACGGCGATGTGCCGTGGGAGGACTGTTTCCGGGCCCTGAACGCGATCGGCTACGACGGGCCGATCTCGATCGAGTGGGAGGACGCCGGGATGGACCGGCTGGTCGGTGCGCCCGAGGCGCTCCAGTTCGTCCGGCGCCTCGCCTTCGACGCCCCGTCCGCCGCCTTCGACGCCGCGTTCAGCAGTAAGGACTGATCCCGCCGACTCGGCAGCCAAGACCGAGTCCCGTCGACTCGGCAACAAGGACTGATCCCGCCGACCGGGGGCCGACTGTCCGGCCCCCGGTCGACACCCCCCGGTCAGTCGACGGCGAAGACGTGTTCGCTGGCCAGCCGGGCCGCGCCCACCAGGCCGGCCCGGTCGGCCAGGTCGGAGAGGACCACCGGCATGGTGCCGGTGGCCGTCGGCGCCGACCGGCGGTAGACCACGCCGCGTACCTCGGCGAGCAGGATGTGCCCGAGCCCCTCCGGCGCGCCACCGATCACCACGATGCCCGGGTTGAAGAAGCTGACCAGGCCGACGAGCACCTGGCCGAGGCGGCGCGCGGCGTCGCGTACCAGAGCCTGGGCCGTCGGGTCCCCGGCGAGCGCGGCGGCGGCGACGTCCGACACGGTCAACGTGCCGGCCTCGGCCAGCCGCGCGGCCAGCGGCGCGCTGCGGCCGGTCCGTGCCGCGGCCGTCGCGGCCCGGGTCAGTCCGGCGTCGCCGCAGTACGCCTCCAGGCAACCCACCTCCCCGCAGGCGCAGGTCGGCCCGTCCTCGGACAGCGGCAGGTGCGCGATGTCGCCGGCGCTGCTGGTCGAACCCCGGTACAGCGTGCCGCCGAGCACCAGCCCGCAGCCGATCGCCGTGCCAAGCTTGAGATAGAGGAAGTCGTCGAAGGTGCGCCCGATGCCGGCGTGCTGCTCGCCCAGCGCCAGCACGTTCGCGTCGTTGTCGACCAGCGCCGGGCAGCCCAGCTCGGCCGCGAAGGCGTCCCGGACCGGGAATCGTTGCCAGCCGGGCAGCGCGGTCGGCGCGATGGAGGCGCCGTTGTCGACCGGCCCGGGCAGCGCGACACCGACGCCGGTGGGTTCGCCGCCCCCCGACTCGACGCGGAGCTTGCCGACGAGTTCGACGCACCGCCCGATCACCGGCTCGGGGCCCCGACGGACGTCGGCCGGTTCGCTGGTCTCGGCCAGCACGTTCAACTCGCCGTCGGTGACCGCCACGCTGATCCGGTCGGCCCCGACGAGCACGCCGACGAACCGTACTCCGGCGGCGAGCCGCAGCAGGGACGAGCGCCGTCCGCCCCGGGAGGCGGCCGGACCGGCGGTCTCGACCAGGCCACGGGCGACGAGGCGATCCAGCTCGGTGGTGAGAGTGGTACGCGACAGACCGAGCAGATCACCCAGCTCGACCCGGGAACGAGGGCCCTCGTCGCGCAGCAGCCGGACCAGTCGCGCCTGCTGCGGGTTCTCCGGCCGGAGAAGGGCCATCCCCACCACCTCCGGTTCCGGAGTCTTCCACGACGGTGTTTCGGCACTGTGGCCGGAACCGTCGCCCGGCCCTGCCCGTCTCTCGACCTCCGGCCGCCCCTTCCTGTTCCGGCCGCCGCGCTCCTGTCCGGCCATTGGTCCGGCCGTCCGGTCGTTGCTTGAGTTGCCATCGCGTGACCCGTCACCGTGCGGCATGGCGCGGTCTGTAGCGGCGTGGTCCGTGACGGCCCGCCCTGGCCCCTTGCCGTCCCGGCATTCCCTGGCCCTTGCCGGGCGACGGCCTGGCGCAGCCTGGGGTGGCCGGGTCGATGGAGGTGGGGTGGCGCAGCCCGGGGTCGGCCCGGTGTGAACCGGTGTGGCCGGCGTGGTGGAACTCAGAGGTGGTCCGGACCGTCGCGACTGCGCTGGAGATGCCTTGGAGACGGACGGGACCGTGTGGTGGGTAGATTTGCAACGCCGCCCGCATCAACCGGAAGTTCTCCTGCGTCGCGTACGTCCCCGCGAACCCCTCCCGGGTCGCTCCCTCCGGCACGT
>NZ_JBSFSO010000052.1:0-44800 GCF_053589795.1 Micromonospora sp. NPDC003241
CTCCATCGGGATACCTCATCCCACGGATCTACCCCAGCCCCAAGCCGTCACACAGACCACATCGGACGAACCTGACCATTCAAGATCTGTAGCGGTTGAGGTCTGGGACGCCGACGCCTACTCGGCCACGCTTGACGGACGGTGAAGACAGTTCAGTGACGGCAGAACTGATGCATGGACGCCACGGCTGAGGACGAGAAGTTCGCCTACGCCGTCCCCAGATGGGTGTGGAAGTGAACAACCCTGGGCTTGAAGGCCAAACCCTTGATCAAAGACCACTCATGCGGTTCGCGCACTGCTAACCATGGTGGGCGATCTTCGGATCGAACCCGTGACGTCTCCGGCGTAAAGCACCCGATCGTCTGGATGTAGTTCGGCGTAGAGGGCCCGCAGCTCCGCCAGGCCACCCTCGATCCCGGCGCACGACTGTCGTCACGGCGTCACCCTCCGACACGCCACGCCGCACCCCCTCCTTCCTCCCGCAAATGAAAACCGTTACCATTGCCATCGCCTGTTGCCGAGTGGGGAGGCGCCGATGGCGCACGTGTTGTTGGTGGAGAGCTGGGTCGGGGCGATGAGCCACCTCCTGCCGCGAGCAGTGTTGGAGACCGGGCACCGGTTCTCTTTCCTGACCCGGGACCTGCACCACTACCTGCGCGGCGCGCCGCCCGGCGGCACGCATCCGCTGCTGGCCGCGCAGAACGTGTTGACCGTCGACACCAACGACGTACCCGCGCTGGTGGAGCAGGCCGGGCGGCTGCACGCGGCGCTGCGCTTCGACGGGGTCCTCACCTCGTGCGACTACTACCTGGACACGGTCGCCCAGGTGGCCGCGCACCTCGGGCTGCCCGGTGCGGATCCGGCGGCGGTGCGGCGGGCGTACCGCAAGGATCTGGCCCGCACGGCGATGGCCCGCGCTGGGGTGCCGCAACCTCGCTTCGCGCTCGCCGACGGCTGGGCGGCCACCGCGCAGGCCGCCCGCGAGCTGGGGTATCCGCTGGTGCTGAAGCCGGTGGACCTGTGCGCCGGCATGTACGTGCGGCAGGTGGCGGACCCGACCGAGCTGCGCGCCGCGTTCGACGCCCTCGCCGCGTTCCCGGTCAATGCTCGGCGGCAGCCGAGGGTGCCGGTGGTACTGCTGGAGGAGCTGCTGACCGGTCCCGAGGTGAGCGTGGAGACGGTCACCGTCGACGGCGTGACCACGGTCGTCGGGATCACCGACAAGAGTCTCGGCGGTGCCTCCGGGTTCGTCGAGACCGGCCACATGTTCCCGGCGGTGCTGGACCCGGCGACCCGTGAGCGGATCGGCGAGGTGGCCGTGGCCGCTCTGGAGGCGGTCGGGCTGGATCGCGCGGTCGGGCACACCGAGCTGCGGCTGACGCCGACCGGGCCGCGCGTGGTGGAGGTCAACCCCCGGCCCGCCGGCAACCAGATCACCGAGCTGGTGCGCCGGGTCACCGGCGTGGATCTGCCGATGGTGTACGCGCAGCTCGCGCTCGGCGAACACCCGGACCTCACCCCGGCCGACACCGGCGTACGCAGTGCCGCGATCGCGTTCGTGCTGCCGCCGCGACCCGGTGTCGTGGCGCGGATCGACGGCACCGGGACCTGGTCGTCGGACCCTCGGGTGGTCGACTGGTCGGTGAAGCCGGACGGCCACCGGGCCGGGGACGCCAGCAGCAACAACGACTACCTCGGTCACGTGATGGTGGTCGACACCGCCGGTGCCGGTGCGCGGACGGTCGCCGACCGGCTGGCCGGGCAGGCCCGGGTCGGGTACCTCGACGAGAGCGTTCCGGCTGGTGCCGACGCCCGGGTCGGGGTCGGGGCGTGACCGCCACCTCGCCGGCCCGACCGGCGTACCGGTCGATGTCGGCGCTGGTGGAGGCCGTGCGCGCGGGACGGCTCGGGGCCGATCCGGCGCGGGCCACGGTCAGCGTCGGGTTCGTCACCCGGCAGGGCGTGCGGCACGCCTCGCGGGCGCACGGCTACCGCAACCACGTGCTGAGTCTGCGGGTCGACGCGGCGGTCGGATCGTGCGCGATCGAGCCGGGCGAGCTGCCCGACGAGACCGCGTACGACTGCGTCGGCGCGTCCGTGGCAGACCTGCTCGCTCACCCGCTGCTGCCGGTGCGGGTGGCCGCGCTGGACGCGTACCTGATGGCGGTGCGCCCGCACGCCGAGGCGGCGGACGCGACGGTCAGCGTGCCGGGCGGCGGGTCGCTGGCCAAGTCACGGGCGCGCGCCGAGGCGGTGGTGGAGCTGCTGCCCGCGAGCAGCCGCACGGTGCTGGTCGTCGGGGTGGTCAACTCCCTGTTGGAGCGGCTGCGGGCGACCGGTCGCCGGTATCTGCCGTGCGACCTAACCGGAGGCCGCACCGAGTGGGGCGAGCCGCACCTGCCCGACGCGACGGCGGTGCTGGACCGCTGCGACGCGATTCTGGCCTCCGGCATGACCCTCGGCAACGACACGTTCGCGCCGCTGCTGGCGCACGCCGCCGCCGAGCGGAAACCGTTCGTGGCGTTCGCGCAGACCGGCAGCGCGGTGTTGCCGTGGTTCCTGGGCGCCGGGCTGACCGCCGTGTCGGCCGAGCCGTACCCGTTCTTCTGGCTCGACGGTGGGCCGACGACCCTCTACCGCTACGGGGTGTCCGGATGAGCGCGCCGCAACTGTTGAACCTGGTCGGACACACCCCGCTGGTCTACGTCGACGCGCCGCTGCCGCACCCGCACGGCGGCTTCTGGGCGAAGGTCGAGTGTGCCGCGCCGGGTGGCATGAAGGCCCGCGCGGCGGTCACCATGCTGGCCGGGGCGCGGCGTCGGGGCGAGTTGCGCGACGGCGCGCCGGTGGTGGAGTCGACGAGCGGCACGTTGGGGATCGGGCTGGCGTTCGCCGGGCACGCCTTCGGGCACCCGGTGGTGCTGGTGGTGGACCGGGAGCTGGAGCCGTCGATGCGGGCGCTGCTGCGCGCGTACGGGGCCCGGCTGGAGGTGGTCGACCGGCCGCATCCGACCGGCGGGTGGCAGCAGGCCCGCCGGGACCGGTTGACCGAGCTACTCGCGGCGCTGCCGGGGGCGTACTGGCCGGATCAATACCACAACCCCGACAACGTGGCCGGGTACGCGAGCCTCGGTGACGAGATCGCCACCCAGGTCGACGCGGTGGACGTGCTGGTGTGCAGTGTGGGCACCGGTGGGCACAGCGCCGGGCTGGCGCGGGCGTTGCGGCGGTCCTGGCCCCACCTGCGGCTGATCGGCGTGGACACGGTCGGGTCGAGGATCTTCGGTCAGCCGGCCCGTCCCCGGCTGATGCGCGGCCTGGGCAGCAGCATCCATCCGGACAACGTGGACTATCCGGCTTTCGACGAGGTGCACTGGGTCGGTCCGGCGGAGGCGGTGGACACCTGCCGGCGGTTGGCGCGTACCGGCTTCGTCACCGGTGGGTGGAGCACCGGGGCGGTGGCCCGGGTCGCCGCCTGGGCCGCCCGGACCCGGCCGGACGCGCGGGTGGTGACGGTCTTCCCGGACGGCCCGCACCGCTATCTCGACAGCATCTTCGACGACGGCTGGTGCGCCCGGCACGGGCTGCTCGGTTCGGGACACGGACACCCGGTGGAGATCCCGCACCCCGGCGCGGTGGAGGTCACCCGGTGGAGCCGGTGCCGGACGGTGGCCGATCCGGTTGCTGACCGGGGGCGGGTGCCGGCATGAGGCTGACCTGGCAGGCGTACCCGCTGGTGCTGCGGGAGCCGCTGCGCATCTCGCGGTCGGTGATGGCCCGCCGGGAGGCGGTGCGGCTGACCGTGACGCACGACGGTCTCACCGGGCACGGCGAGGTCGTCACCAGCAACTACCTCGGACTTGACCGGGCGGCGATCGAGGCGTGCTGCGCTGGCTGGGCGGAGCGGGTGGCCGGCTGCCCGGACCCGGAGACGCTCCGGGGCGAGCTGGGCGCGTATCCGGGGCCGCCGGGGGTGCGTGGGGCGCTCGACGCGGCCGTGCACGACCTGCTCGGGCACGCCCGGGGCGTACCGGTGCACCGGCTGGTGGGGGCGCCGCAGCCGACGCCGGTGGCCACCGCGTACACCATCGGGCTGGTGCCGGTGCCGGAGGCGGCGGCGACCGCCCGACGGCTGGTCGCCGCCGGGTTCTCGGTGCTCAAGGTGAAGGCCGGCGACGCGGACGACCTGGCCCGGGTGGCGGCGGTCCGGGCCGCCGCGCCGCACGCCCGGCTGCTGCTCGACCCCAACGGCGGCTGGTCCGCCGA
Organism: Micromonospora sp. NPDC003241; assembly: GCF_053589795.1. Lineage (NCBI taxonomy): Bacteria > Bacillati > Actinomycetota > Actinomycetes > Micromonosporales > Micromonosporaceae > Micromonospora > Micromonospora sp. NPDC003241. The sequence continues at coordinate 4,267 of NZ_JBSFSO010000052.1, forward strand.
GCAGGCCGTGCGTCAGCTCGACGCGCTCGCGCCGCAACGGCTGGACGCGGTGGAACAGCCCATCCCGCCGGGCCGCCCCGACCTGCTGGCCTGGGTGGGTGCCCGCAGCGGCACGCCCGTGATCGCCGACGAGGACGCCGCCGGTCCGGCCGACCTGGACCGGCTGGCGGGCGCGGTCGCCGGGGTGAACGTGAAGCTGGCGCGGTGCGGCGGCATCACCGCCGCCGGGGACATGATCGAGGCGGCCCGGCAACGGGACCTGGACGTGATGCTCGGCTGCCTGGTCGCCAGCTCGCTCGGCATCGCCCCGGCGGTGCACCTGGCCGGTCTGGCCCGCTGGGTGGACCTGGACGGCCACCTGCTGCTCGCCGACGACCCGTGGACCGGCATCGGCGGCCGGGACGGTGTGCTGCGCCTGTCGGGGGCGGCCGGGCTCGGGGTGGCACCGGCGGCGGAGGCACCCCGGTGAGGGCCACCTGGGCGTCGTGGCGCGGCTTCCCGGTGCCGATCCGGCTGCTGGTGGTCAACCAGCTCGGCGTCAACGTCGGGTTCTACATGCTGCTGCCCTTCCTGGCCGGGTATCTCACCGACCAGATCGGGCTCTCGGCCGCCCTGGTCGGCCTGGTCCTCGGGGTACGCAACCTGAGCCAGCAGGGACTGTTCCTGCTCGGCGGCTCGGCGGCGGACCGGCTCGGCGCGCGCGGGGTGATCATCGCCGGGTGTGGGCTGCGGGCGGTCGGCTTCGCGGTCTTCGCGGTCGGCGGGTCGCTGGCGGCACTGCTGGTCGCCTCGGTGCTGACCGGTCTGGCCGGTGCCCTGTTCAACCCGGCCGTGCGCGCCTATCTGGCCCAGGCCGCCCCGGACCGGCGGGCCGAGGCGTTCGCCCTGTTCAACGTGTTCGCCAGCGCGGGCGCGCTGATCGGGCCGCTGGTCGGCAGCGCGCTGCTGCTGGTCGACTTCCGGGCGGCGGCGACCGGGGCCGCGCTGGTGTTCGCCGCGTTGACCGTGGCGCAGGCGCTGGTGCTGCCGGCCCAGCCGGTGACGGCCAGCGGGCAGAGCGTCGGCCGGGACTGGCGGGAGTCGCTGACCGACGGCCGGTTCCTGGCGTTCACGGTGGCGTTGAGCGCGCTCTTCGCGTTGCAGACCCAGCTCTATCTGGTGCTGCCGGTGCAGGCGGAGGCGGTCACCGGCACGCCGCTGGCGGTCGCCGCACTCTTCGTCGTCTCCACCGTGGTCACCGTGGCGGGGCAGGTCCGCATCACCGCGCGGCTGCGTCGCCACGTCGACCGGGGCACCGCGATCGCCGCCGGGATGGCGGTGACCGGTGCCGGGTTCCTGGTGCCGCTGCTGCCGCTGGGCGGTCCCCCGGCGGTACGCGTCCTGCCGGTGCTCGTCACCACGCTGGCGCTGGCGGTGGGGGTGATGGTGGCGCAGCCGTTCGTGCTGGAACTGCTGCCCGGATTCGCCCGCACCGGGCTCACCGGCACCTACTTCGGCGTCTTCTATCTCGCCTCGGGCGTGGTGGCGGCGCTCGCCACCACCGCCGTCGGCGGGCTCATGCAGACCGGATCGGACGGCGCGGCCGAGCGGGTCCCGGCCGGGGCGTGGCTGCTCTGCGCCGCCCTCGGACTGGCCTCGGCCGCGGCGGTGCGGGTGCTGCACCGCCGGAACCTGCTCAGCCCCCGACCGGCCGCCGACACCGCACCGGGCGACGCGCGGCTGCCCGCCGTCACCCCTCGCCGCCCCGGCGCGGCCTGAACACCGCAACACCTTCGAGAGGAAACCCCATGTCGATCCACCTGTCCCGCCGCACGCTGCTCGGCGGCGGCGCCGCCCTCGCCACCGCCCTGCTCACCGGCTGCGGCGGCGACTCCACCAGCGGCCCCGGTGCCGGTGACACCCCGAGGCGGGGCGGCCGGTTGCGGGTCGCGTTCGCCGGTGGCGGTGCCACCGAGACGCTCGACCCGCACCTGGCGAATCTGTTCAACGAGGCGTCCCGCGCCAAGGCCGTCTTCGACAAGCTGGCCGACTACGGCCCCGACGTGTCGATCCAGCCCCGGCTGGCGCTGAGCTGGGAACCGAACGCGGACCTGACCCGCTGGCGGGTGGCGTTGCGCGAGGCCACCTTCCACGACGGTCGGCCGGTCCGCGCCGCCGACGTGCTGGCCAGCTACGCCCGCATCGTCGACCCGGACCGGGCGTTCCGGGCCCGCGCCAGCCTCGCCCTGATCGACCTGCGGGCCAGCCGGGCGGTGGACGACCGCACCGTCGAGTTCGCCCTGCACCGGCCGTTCGCCGAGTTCGGCAACGTCCTGGCCGCGTTCGGCGCGTACATCGTGCCGGAGGGTGCCGAGACGTTCGACCGGCCGATCGGTTCCGGCCCGTTCACCGTGCGCAGCTTCTCCCCCGGCCGGTCGCTGCTGCTGGCCCGCTACCCGGACTACTGGGAGGGTGCCGCGCACCTCGACGAGCTGGAGTACGTGATCGCCAACGAGGAGTCGGCCCGGATCAACGCACTGCTCGGCGGGCAGGTCGACTACGCGCACGACGTCAGCCCGACCACCGCGCGGACGCACACCGGCAACGACCGGGTCGCCATCACCCGGATGCCGAACAGCAACCTGCTCGGCTTCACGATGAAGGTGGACCGTCCCCCGTTCGACAACCGGGACCTGCGCGAGGCGATGTTCCTGCTCACCGACCGGGAGCAGCTCGTCGAGACGGTGCTCTCCGGCACCGGGCAGGTCGGCAACGACCTGTTCGGCAAGGGCTTCCAGTACTACGCCGACGACATCCCGCAGCGCACCCGCGACCTCGACCGGGCCCGCGCGCTGGTGGACCGGGCCGGTGCGCGCGGACTGCGCATCCCGTTGGACACCGCACCGGTCGCCGCCGGTTTCGTCGAGGCCGCCAGCGTCTTCGCCGACCAGGCCCGTCAGGTCGGGCTCACCGTCGAGCCGGTGCAACGCAACAAGGACACCTACTGGCGGGACGTGCTCGACGGCGGCGTGCTGGCCACCTTCCGCAGCGGCGCCATGCCGATCGAGACGCACATCTCGCAGCGGCTGCTGACCACCTCCACCACGAACGCCACCCGCTGGACGCGGCCCGAGTTCGACGCGCTCTACGGCACCGCCGTCTCCACCCCCGACGAGGCGGGTCGCCGCCGCGCGTACGGGGACATGCAGCGGATGCTGCACGCCGAGGGCGGGCTGCTGGTGTGGGGGTTCGCCGACTTCCTGGTGGCCACCGCCCCGAAGGTGCGCGGAGTCTCCGCCGAGGCGCCCGCGAACACCCTGGACTGGGCCCGCTTCGACAAGGTGTGGCTGGCTTGAGTCTGACCCGCTACACCGTGCAGCGGCTGCTGCTCGGCGTCGGGCAGGTCGCCGGCATCACCACCGTCGTGTTCGTCCTCACCGAGGCGCTGCCCGGGGACGCGGCCGTGGTGATCGCCGGTGACCATCCCGACCCGGAGCGGATCGCGCTGATCCGGGCGCAGCTCGACCTCGACCAACCGGCCTGGCGACGCTTCCTGGACTGGTTGGTCGGGCTGCTGCACGGCGACCTCGGTGCCTCGCTGATCTCGCAGCGGCCGGTGCTGGACCTGATCGTCGGCGGGGCCGCCGCGACGCTGCTGCTCGCGGTCGCCACGCTGGTCCTGCTGGTGCCGCTCGCCGTCGGGCTCGGCATGCTCGCCGCCCGCCGCGAGGGGGGCCGACTCGACCGGACACTCACCACCCTCGCGGTCGGACTGTACGCGGTGCCCGAGTTCGCCCTGGCCATCCTGCTGGTGGCGGTCTTCGGCGTCCGGCTGGGATGGTTCCCGCCCACCGCCGTCGGCTCCGACCTGCTCGCCCAGCCGGGGGTGCTGGTGCTGCCGCTGCTGGTGCTGCTGGCCCGACCGATCTGCTCGATCAGTCGGCTGACCCGCGCCGGCATGGTGGACGCCCTGCGCGCGGAGTACGTCCAGCACGCCCGCCGTCTCGGTCTCTCCACCCGGCGGCGGTGGCTGGCGCACGCGCTGCCGACCGCCGCCGCGCCGGTCGTGCAGCAGGTCGCCCGCACCACCGACTGGCTGCTCGGCGGCGTCATCGTGGTCGAGGCGGTCTTCGTCATCCCCGGGCTGGGCACCGCCCTGGTCGACGCGGTCGCCGCCCGGGACGTACCCACCGTCCAGGGGCTCTGCGTGGTCGTGGCGGTCACCACCGTGCTGGTCAACCTGGTCGCGGACCTGGTGGCGTTCCGGCTCGCCCCGCGTACGGTCGGTGTCCGGTGACGGCCCGACGGCGAATGCCCCGGGCGGTCGTCGGGATCGTGCTGCTCGCCGTGCCGCTGCTGCTCGCGGTCGCCGGACCGGTGCTGGTCACCGAATCCGACGCGCGGACCCGACCGTTCGACGGCGCGGGTCTGCTCGGCACCGACTTCGTCGGCCGGGACGTCGTGGCGCAGGTGCTGCTCGGCGGGTGGTCCGTCGTCGCGGTCGCGGTCGCCGCCACCGCGCTGGCCTATCTGCTGGGTGTGCCGCTCGGCCTGGTCGCCGCGCTGACCCGGCACCGTCGGCTCGACGAGGCGCTGATGCGCCCGCTGGACCTGCTGCTCGCCATCCCGTCGTTGCTGCTGCTCATCCTGCTGGCCGCCACCGCGCCACGCGGGCCGTTGACGCTGGTGGTGATCGTCGCGGTGGTCACCCTGCCGGAGGTCGCGCGGATCACCCGCGCCGCCGCGTTGCCGCTGGCGCACGGCACCGTGATGGAGGCGATGCGGCTCTACCGGGAGACCTGGTGGCGGCGGGCGATGGGCTACGTCGTGCGGGGCATCCGCCGGGTCCTGCTCGCCGACGCCGGGGTGCGGTTCATCGGCGCGGTCTATCTCGTCGCGACGGCCAGCTTCCTCGGCATCGGGGTCGCCCCGGACGCCGCCGACTGGGCGGTCATGGTCGACCGCAACCGGGGCGGGATCTTCCTGCAACCGTGGGCGGTCGTCGTGCCCGCCGCGCTGCTCGTCGCGCTCGCCGTCGGCGTCAACCTGGTCACCGACGCGCTGTTGACCGGCCGGGAGCCGGTGGCGGAACCGGACAGCGCGCGTACCCGGGAGGAGGTCCGATGATCCGGGTCGACGGGCTGGGTGCCGTCGCCGACGGACACCGGTTGCTGCGGGACGTGTCGTTCACGGTGCCGTCCGGTGGGGTGCTCGCCGTCGTCGGTCCGTCCGGCAGCGGCAAGTCCACCCTCGGGCGGGCGCTGCTCGGCGAGGTCGGTCCCGGCGTACGCCTCACCGGCCGGGTCGAGATCGACGGTCGGGTGGTCGATCCCGGGAACCCGGCGCCCGGTGGACTCGTCGGGTACGTCCCGCAGCAGCCCTCGGCCGCGCTCACCCCGGTACGCCGCATCGGTCCCGTGCTGCACGAGATCGCCCGCCGACACCGCCCGGTCTCCGGCCGTCGGGCCCGCCGCGCCGCCGTCCGGGAGGCGGTCCGGGCGGTGCTGACCCGGGTGGGGCTGCCCGCCGACATCCTGCGGCGCTACCCGCACCAGCTCTCCGGCGGGCAGCAGCAACGACTGGTGATCGCGCACGCCCTGCTGGCCGGGGCCCGGGTCCTGGTCGCCGACGAGCCCACTACCGGGCAGGACGGCCTGCACCGCCGCGACGTGGCCGCCGAACTGCGCCGCCTGGCCGCCACCGGGGTCACCGTCGTCCTGCTCAGCCACGACCTGCACCTGGTCCGGGCGATCGCCGACGACGCGATCGTCCTGGACCGGGGCGTGGTGGTCGCCGCCGGTCCGGCGCACACGGTCGTCGGGGAGCCCGCCCGGTCCGCTCCGGCGGCCCGTCCCACCGCCGGGTCCCCGCCGGTCGAGGCGCTGCTGCGGGCCGAGGCACTGACCGCAGCGCACCGGGGCGGCACCGTCCTGCACGGCGTCGACGTGACGCAGGGCGACGCGCAGTGCCTCGCGCTGATCGGCCGCTCCGGCAGCGGGAAGACCACCCTCGCCCGCTGTCTGGCCGGGCTGCACCGGCCGGACACCGGCACCGTCACCCTCGACGGCCGACGCCTGGCCGCCTCCCTCGACCGACGGGACCCGGCCGACCTCGCCGCCGTGCAGTACGTCTTCCAGGACCCCCGGGCGAGCTTCCACCCGTACGCGCCGGTGCTGGCGCAGGTCGCGCGGCCCGCCGTACGGCTGCGGCGACAGGAACCCGCCGACGTGCTGGCGGCGGCACGTGCCCTGCTGGATCAGGTCGGCCTCGACCGGGACCTGGTCACCCGTCGGCCGGACCGGCTCTCCGGGGGCGAACTGCAACGCGCCGCCCTGGTCCGGGCCCTGCTGACCCGGCCGCGCCTGCTCGTCTGCGACGAGATCACCTCCGGGCTGGACGGCGTCAACCGGGACCGGATCCTCACCCTGCTGGACGAGCTGCGGCAGGCGCACCGCCTGGCGCTGCTGGTCATCACACACGACACGGAGGTCGTCGTCCGGCTCGCCGACCACGTGGTCGTGCTCGACCACGGTCGGGTGGTCGAGCACGGTCGCGCCGACGACCTGCCCACCCGTGCCCGGTCGCCGCTGACCCGCGCGCTGCTGGACCCGACGATCGCGCTACCCGCAACCACACCCGACACCGAGGAGATGAGCAGGACATGACCGACGAGACGACCGGACCGTACGACCTCCGCACCGCCGGGCCGCAACACCTCGACGGTGCCCGCAGCGTCATGCTGGACACCTTCTACCAGGTCTTCGGCTACGGCTACCAGCCTCGTTGGCACGCCGACGTCATCGACCTGGCCGGCACCTACCTGCGCCCGGAGCGGCACGCCCTGTTCGTCGCCACCAAGGGTGACGAGGTGGTCGCCACCACCGCCGTACGCGCCGCCGCGCCGAACAGCCCGCCGCACCCGCGCTGGCTGGTGGAGCGCTACCCGGCGGCGAGCACGGCGCAACTCTTCCGGGTGTACGTCCGTCCGGAGCACCGGCGCAACGGGCTCGCCCGCGCCCTCGTGCGGCGTGCCGTCGCGTTCGCCGCCGGGCAACCCGACTACCGGGTGGTCTATCTGCACACCGACACCCGGGTGCCCGGTGCGGAGGCGTTCTGGCGCGGGGTGGCCGACCTGGTGCACGACCCGCGCGACGGTGATCCACACGCCTCCCCCACCGTCCACTTCGAGATCCCGCTCCCCGGCCGCAGACCGGCACACGGGGACCAGATCGCCGCCGATTCGGCACGGTCGGGGGCTTCCCCAAGGGCCACCTCCGTTCGATAGCATCGAACACGGGTCCGGACGGGTTCCGGCCAGCGCGACAGGAGGTCCCCATGCGGTCCACGGGCAGTCATCCGGTCCCGGAGCAGGCCCGCCCCGACGACGGGAGCAACGGCCACACCCCGGCCGACCTGGTCGGAGCCCGGATCCGCCAGTACCGCAAGGAGCGCGGGCTGACCCTGCGCGGCCTCGCGTCCCGCTCCGGGCTGTCGATCGGCTTCCTGTCCCAGGTCGAGCGCGGCATCTCGTCCATCGGGCTGACCGCGCTCGGCAGCGTGGCCAAGGCGCTGGACCGGACGGTCGGCGACTTCTTCGACGCCAGCACCGCGCCGGTCGGAGGCACCGTCACCACGCTGCCCCACCACTTCTCGCTGACCAGGGCGGAGACCACCGCCACGCAGTACGTCTCGGGTCAGCAGACCTACCGGATGCTCTCCGAACGCGGACCCGACCTGCTGCTCGAACCGATGCTGGTGCACATCGCCCCCGGCGGTCGGCGGGAGAACGCGTACGGCCACGCGGGCGAGGAGTTCGCCTACGTCATCTCCGGCGAGCTGCTCTACGAGGTCAACGGCGTCGAGCACCGGCTGCACCCGGGCGACAGCGTGCACCTGCGCTCCACGGTGCCGCACACGATGTACAACGACACCGACGCGGTGACCACCGTGGTCTCGGTCGTCACGCCCCGGCTGTTCTGACGGCGGCCCCGGCTTGTTCACTGTGATGAAACAAGCCGGCAACTCCGGGAGGTCCGGCGGGCGGGCTCACCGCCCGAGACTGCGCCCCACCTGATCCATGGTGGCCTGCCAGATCGCCGAGCCGGGACCGATCACGTCGAAGTGGTCGCCGGGGAGTTCGAGGTGGGTCAGCTGGTCACCGGCCGCCCGAGCGGCCACCGCGTACCGGCGGTTGATGTCGACCAGGTCCGGGCTGTCGCCCGCCCCCTGCACCAGCAGCGTGGGCACCCCGATCGGCAGCCGCGCCATCGGGTCACCGGCCGCATACCGCTCGGGGACGGTCGTCGGGGTACCACCGAGAGCGGCGCTGACCGCACCGTCACCGAGCTGACGGCCGTCGGCCTCGGCCAGGTCCAGCACACCGGCCAACGACACCGCCAGGGCGACCCGTGGCCCCGGGCCGTCGTCGGCCACCAGGTCCGCCGCCGCCCGCAGCGCCAGTTGCCCACCGGCCGAGTGGCCGAGCACGGCGATCCGGTCCAGGTCCAGCACACCGGCGTCGGGCAGGTCGGGCAGCACCGCAAGTGCCGCCGCCACGTCGGCGGTGGTGGCGTCCCAGCCGTGCCGGTCCGGCCGCCGGTACTCCACGTTCCACGCCGCGTAGCCACGCGCGGCCAGGTCCACGGCGAGCGCGTCCATCAGGTCGGCGCCCCAGTACGACCGCCAGAAGCCGCCGTGCAGCAGCACCGCGACCGGCACCGGACGCGCCGGGTCCGTGGTGGGCAGTCGCAGCTCACCCCACTGGTCGGCGTGCGCGCCGTAGGGAACCCGCACCGCCGGGGACCAGTGCTGGTACACCGCGTGGCGGATCGCCCAGGCCAACCCCCACACGCCCCGGCCGGAGAGGTGGCGGGCACCGGTGACGGCGGTGGCCACGGTGAGGTCGTACCAGACGACGTGCGGGGCGGCCCCGGTCATCAGGGCCCGCGCGGACGCCGTCGGACCGGGCAGCACCACCACCGGCGCGGCGGTGGCCGCCAGCGCCGACTCCAGCGCGGCGGCCGAGTCGACGGCCACCAGGCGACCGGTGCCGCCGAGGTCGGCGGCGGTAGCCGTGGTGAGCGACTCCAGCAGGGCCAGGTCGGCGGTGAGGTCCGGGCCGACCAGCACGGTGACGTCCATGCGGCTCTCCTTCAGCGACGCAGCAGGGGCAGGACGGCGGTGCCGAGCAGGTCGACCCCCCGGTCGTCGGTCAACCCGTGCGGAGTGCCGAACTCCACCCGCCGGACCCCGGCATCGATGAGCTGCTGGGCCTGGGCGGCGACCTGCTCGGGGGTACCGGAGAAGGCGAAGCGGTCGAGCACCTCGTCCGGGATCAGCCGACCGGCGGCGTCGTGCGCGCCCGCGTCGACCAGTTCCCCGACGCGCGCCACCAGGCCGTCCGGCAGGGTGACCGTCGGGTCCAGGTCGGCGACCACCGCGAGGTACATGGCGACCTCGGTCCGGGCCTTGGCCCGCGCCGCCTCGCCGTCGGTGTCCACCACCGTCACCGCACCCAGGACGATGCCGACCTCGTCCACGTCACGTCCGGCGGCGAGGGCGCCGACCCGGAGCCGGTCCCGGACGACCGGCACCATGTCGGGGTTCGCGCTGCCGCCCACCTTGATCTCGTCGGCGATCCGACCGGCCAGGGCCGCGCCCTTCGGTCCCCACGCCCCGATCAGCAGCGGCGGATCGGGGCGCTGCACGGCGTAGCGCAGCGCGGTCTCCGGGGCCAGCGTGAAGACCTGCCCCCGGTAGCCCTCCCGGTCACCGCGCAGCAGGCGATAGACGACCGCCGCCGCCTCCTCGATGGTGGCCAGCGGCTTCGGTTGGGGCAGACCGACCGCGCCGAGCCAGGTGCCGCGCGCCAACCCCAGATAGGCCCGTCCGGCCGAGGCCAGGTCGAGCGCGGCGAGCTGACCGGCGATCTCGTACGGCGCCAGGCTGTACGGGTTCAGGCAGGCCGGGCCGAGGCGTACCCGGCTGGTGGCCTGGGCCATCTCCAGCAGCGGGAAGATCGGTGGCTGGTACATCAGGTCGCCGAAGACGGTCAGCACGTCGAATCCGTGCGACTCGGCGGCACGGGCCAGCCGGGCGTACGCGCCGGCAGGCTTGTCGCTCTGTAGGCCGAGTCCGATCTCGACCGTCATCAGGTGAGGTCCGCCGAGTTCATCCGGCGGCGGCAGGTGCGTTCCACCTTCATGATCAGCCGCTCCTCCGGGTCCGGGCAGGCGAAGTGCGAGTCCTGGTCGAGCCAGTCCCCGGCGGCCAGGTCCCGCTGCTTGGCGGCGAGGAAGGGCAGCACGGCGGCGAGGGCGTAGACGCAGAAGTGCTTGCCCTCGGGCAGCTTCAGGTGGGCGCTGTTGACCAGGTCGAACGAGTCCCCGACGGCCATGCCGCAGACCGAGCGTCCCTCGATGCGGTCCACGGTCACCCGCAGGTCGTAGATCTCCATGTCGCCGTCCGGGCTGTCGGTCATCCTCGCTCCTCCTCGTCGAGTCGTACGATGATCTTGCCGGTGCTCCGTCGGGCGGCCAGGTCGTCCAGGGCCGCCGGGGTCTGCGCCAGCGACACCACCCGGCTGACCGGGGGCCGGACCGCGCCGGAGTCGCAGAGGTCGAACAGCGCCCGGTAGGCGGCGGCGACCGCCTCGGGGCGACGCCACGGGTACTGCGAGCCCCAGGAGAGTCCGATCAGGTCGGCGTTCGCCGCGATCAGTCGGGCCGGGTCGACCGGCGGTGGCGGTCCACCGGCCGCGCCGACGCTGACCAGGCGGCCCTCGAACGCGAGACAGTCCAGCGAGCGGGCGAGCAGGTCGCCGCCGACCGGGTCGACGACCACGTCCACGCCCTGGCCGTCGGTGGCCTCGCGGACCGCCGCCACGAAGTCCTCGCCGGTGTAGTCGATCGCCACGGAGGCACCCTGGGCCCGGCAGACCTCGGTCTTCGCCGGGCCACCGGCGGTCGCGACGACCCGCGCGCCCCGGGCGACGGCGAGTTGGGTGACGGCGATGCCGACCCCACCGGCACCGGCGTGCACCAGCACCGTCTTCCCGGCGGTGACCCCGGCGCGTTCCAGCGCGAACCAGGCGGTCTGGTAGGTGACCGGCAGGGCCGCCGCGACCGTAGGGTCCACCGTGGAGGGACGGGGCACCACCACGGTCGCGTCGACCGTGACGGTGTCGCCGAGGGCACCGCGCGGCAGCGCCGGGCAGGCGATGACCTCCTGGCCCAGCAGGTGCTCGGCACCGGCACCGGCCGCCACCACGCGACCGGCCGCCTCGACACCCGGGGTCATCGGGGGCTCCGGCCGCACCGGGTACTCGCCCCGGCAGAGCGAGACGTCGAGGTAGTTCAGCCCCACGGTGCGGACCGCGAGCTGGACCTCACCGGGGCCGGGCGCGGGGTCGTCGGGCCGGTCGGCCATCGACAGCACCCGACCGGGCTCACCCGTGTCGTACGCGACCAGCCGCCGGATCATCGCGCCGCCACCGGCTCGCGGAGCGACTCGGCGTGGTGGTGCACGATCTGCCACCGGCCGTCGACGCGGCGCAGCACGTCGGTGACGCGGGCGGACGACGGCGGCTCCTCGGCCCCGGCCCGCGCGATCAGCAGATAGCGGGCCAGGCCCACGTCGCCCCACACGTCGATGCGCTTGTCCTGCGCCGCGAGCACCGCCAACTGCGGGCGCTCACCGGCGGCGTCGCGCTGGTCGCGGTAGGCGTCCAGCTCCGCCCGGGTCCGCAACGGCCCCGGCAGGTGGGTCTCCCAGGTGGTCACGTCGGCGTGCAGGTGCCCGTCGAAGCGCTGGCGGTCCCCGGCGAGGAAGGCCGCGTACAGGTCGTCGATGAGCGCGGCGATCAGTGCCGCGTCGGTTGCCACGATCGTCATGTCGTCTCCGTCCGGTCGTCCCGGGCGATCCGCCCGCCCTTCATCACCCAGCGCACACCCCGGAACGCCGAGGTGGCGGCGAGCGGGTCCTCGTCCATCGCGATCAGGTCGGCCAGCTTGCCGACCTCGACCGTGCCCCGGTCGTCCTCGACGCCCAGCCAGCGCACCGGCCCTCGGGTGCCGGCGTGCAACGCCCGCGCCGGGCCGATCCGCTCGGCCATGTACTCCAGCTCCCGGACCGTGGCGTTGGTGCCCTCGAAGTGCCAGAACGGCGGCATGTCGCTGCCGAGCAGCACCTCCACCCCGGCGTCGACCGCCATCGCGAAGCTCTCCAGGTGCCGGGGTCCGGCCCCGAGCGACCGGCACTGCATCCACTCCGGTACGCCCAGCTCGTCGAAGAACTCCTTGCAGCGGGTCACCAGCAGCGTCGGCACCAACGCGGTGCCCTGCTCCGCCATCCGCGCCACGACCTGCGGGGTGAGCTGGTAGCCGTGCTCCACACAGTCCAGTCCCAGCTCCACCGCCGCGCCGATCACCTCGGCCGGTCCGGCGTGCGCGGTGACCTTGCGGCCCCAGGCGTGTGCCGTCTCCAGCACCGCGGCCAGCTCGTCGGTGAACAACTGCGGCGTGTTGATGCGCTCGTGCTCCCCGGCGATACCGCCGGAGATCATCACCTTGATCAGGTCCGCGCCGGCCTTGATCTGGCTGCGCACGCCGTGGCGGAACCCGACCGGTCCGTCGCACTCCAGGGTGTCGCTGCTCTCGTGGCCGTGCCCGCCGGTGCAGACCAGCGCCCGCCCGGCGGTGTGGATGCGGGGGCCCTGGGCCCGACCGGCGGCGATGGCGCGGCGCAACGCGAAGTCGGCGTGGTCCTTCTCGGCGACGCAACGCACCGTGGTCACGCCGCAGTGCAGCGTGCGCCGGGCCCCGTCGGCCATGTAGTACGCCAGGTCGTGCGGACCCATCGTCTTCACGTCGTCGCCGCCGGCACCGGGCAGCGACAGCGAGAAGTGGGTGTGCATGTTGGCCAGACCGGGCGTCAGGTACGCCCCGTCCAGGTCCACCTCGCGGACCGCACCGGCGGCCCGGGCCTCCTTCGCCACCTCGGCGTACGGGCCGACGGCGGCGATCCGGTCGCCGCGTACCCAGACGGCGGCGTCCGGCACCGGGTCCACGCCGTCCACCACGCGCGCGTCCAGCACGGTGCAGTGGGCCAGCAACAGGTTCGGCTCGACGGCGCTCATGCGATCACTCCATAGGTCTCACGGGCAGCGTCGGCGGAGACGTACCCCTCCGCCACGTCACGGCGTACCGCCTCCGGATCCCGCAGACCCGGATCACCATGACCACCACCACCAGCGGTCAACAACGACACCCGATCACCCGCCACCACCGCAGTCCGACGCGTACTCACCCGCGCCTCACGATCCGTACCCGGAAACACCACCACCTGATTCGGCTCCGGCGACAACCCACCCGCCAACGCCCACGGCGCACTCCGCGTCTTCTTGATCACCGAAAGAAACTCCCCCGACGACACGAAACGAATATCCCGCCGCAACCCACACCCACCCCGGAACCGCCCCGCACCACCCGAATCCATCCGAATCTCCACCCGCTCGAAGAACATCCCGGTCTTGGCTTCCAGGACTTCGACGGGGGTGTTGCGGGCCTGGGTCTGGCACAGGTGGTTCGCCGGGCCGATGCCGTCGTGGTCGACGGTGCCGCCCCAGCCCACCGGGTCGTTGTTGCTGACCGCGAAGATCTGACCGGTCTCCGGGTGCGCGCCCACCATCATGAACCCGGGCACGTCACCACCACTGGACGCCGGCAACCGCTCCGGCATCCCCTGCGCCAACGCCTTGTAGATCAACTCCAGGGCGACCGTCCCGGTCCACTGGGTGAAGGTCGCCGCCGGGTAGACCGCGTGGAACAGCGTGCCGGGCTCGGCGCGTACCCGCAGCGGGGCGAAGTGCCCGGCGTTGCTCTGCTCGGTGGGGGTGGTGATCGCCTTGAAGGCGACCCGGCAGGTGGCGATGGTGGCGCCCAGCGGCAGGTTGACCGGGCCGGGGACCGCCGGTGAGGAACCGGCGAAGTCCACCGTGAACGTGCCGTCGGCGACGGTCACCGTGGCCCGCATCAGGATCGGCTCGTCGGTGACGCCGTCGTCGTCGAGCCAGTCCTCGGCCGTCCAGGTGCCCTGCGGCAGGGCGGCGACCGCCTCGGCGGCGGACTCGGCGGCCGTGGCGATGAGCCGCTCGACCACGGCGTCCACGGTGGCCGTGCCGTGCCGGCGGTACACCTCGGTGAGGCGACGCTCGCCGGTGCGCAGCGCGGCGATCTGCGCGTGCAGGTCACCCAGCACCGCGTCCGGCATCCGCGAGTTGAACCGGATCAACTCGTGGATCTCGCGCACCGGTTCTCCCCGGGACACCACCTTCGTCCCCGGGAAGATCAACCCCTCCTGGTGCATGTCCGTCGAGTCCAGTACGTACCCCGGATCCTTCGCCCCGAGGTCCATCCAGTGCGCCCGGATGCAGAGGAAGCCGATCAGCTCCTCCCCGTCGGCGTCCGCCGGGTCGGGCAGGAAGACCGGGGCGAACAGGGTGGCGTCGTAGCTGTGCGCGGCGTTCCAGTACGGGTAGTTGAGCAGCACCACGTCGCCCGGGTGCAGGTTCTCCCGACCCACGTACTCGACGCCTCTGGCCAGCGAGTAGTCGTTCGCGCCGAGGAACCGGGACAGCCCGGTCGACTCCGCGACCAGCCGCAGGTGGCGGTCGTAGACGGAGATGCCGAAGTCGTGCACCTCGTAGATGACCGGGTTGAATGCGGTACGCACCAGCGTCACCCGCATCTCCTCGGCGGCGGAGGTGAGGTAGCTGCCGATCACCTCGACCGTCGCGCCGTCGACCGGGGGCTCACCCATCGACGTCCACCCCGTAGACCTCGCGGGCGGCGTCGGCGGAGACGTACCCCTCCGCCACGTCACGGCGTACCGCCTCCGGATCCCGCAGACCCGGATCACCATGACCACCACCACCAGCGGTCAACAACGACACCCGATCACCCGCCACCACCGCAGTCCGACGCGTACTCACCCGCGCCTCACGATCCGTACCCGGAAACACCACCACCTGATTCGGCTCCGGCGACAACCCACCCGCCAACGCCCACGGCGCACTCCGCGTCTTCTTGATCACCGAAAGAAACTCCCCCGACGACACGAAACGAATATCCCGCCGCAACCCACACCCACCCCGGAACCGCCCCGCACCACCCGAATCCGTCCGAATCTCCACCCGCTCGAAGAACATCCCGGTGCGGGCCTCCATCACCTCGATCGGCGTGCCCCGCCCGGTGCTGCCGGAGACGTGGGTGGCGGCCTCCATGCCGTCGTGCTCGGGAGTGCCGCCCCAGCCGACCAGGTCGTTGTTGCTGACCGCGAAGATCTGACCGGTCTCCGGGTGCGCGCCGACCATCATGAACCCGGGCACGTCACCACCGCTGGACGCCGGCAGCCGCTCCGGCATCCCCTGCGCCAACGCCTTGAGGATCAACTCGACGGCGACGATGCCGGTCCAGAGCGTGAAGGTCGGCTGCGGATAGACCGCGTGGAACAGGGTGCCCGGCTCGGCGCGTACCTCCAGCGGGGCCACGGTGCCGGCGTTCGACGGCTCGTCCGGCGAGGTCAACGACTTGAGGACGACCTTGCAGATCGCCTCGGTGGCGCCGAACGGCATGTTGATCGGCCCCCGGGTGGCCGGTGCCGAGCCGGCGAAGTCCACCACGAAACGCTCGTCGCTGACGGTGACCGTGACCCGCATCTTGACCGGGTCCTCGGTGATGCCGTCGTCGTCGACCCAGTCCTCGGCCGTCCAGGTGCCCTGCGGCAGGGTGGCCAGCGCGGCGCGGGTGCGGGCCTCACCGTCGGCGATGATGTGGTCGACGGCGGCGGAGACGGTGTCCCGGCCGAACTTCTCGATGATCTCCAGCAGTCGGCGCTCGCCGGTGCGCAGCGCCGCGATCTGCGCGTGCAGATCACCCAGCACCGCGTCCGGCATCCGCGAGTTGAACCGGATCAGCTCGTGGATCTCGCGCACCGGCTCTCCCCGGGACACCACCTTCGTCCCCGGAAAGATCAACCCTTCCTGGTGCATGTCCGTCGAGTCCAACACGTACCCCGGGTCCTTCGCCCCGAGGTCCATCCAGTGCGCCCGGACACAGAGGAAGCCGACCAGGTCGCCGTCGGCGTCGGCGTCCGCCGGGTCGGGCCGGAACACCGGCGCGAACAGCGTCGCGTCGTACGCGTGCGCGGCGTTCCAGTAGGGGTAGTTGAGCAGCACCACGTCACCCCGGTGCAGGTTCTCCCGACCCACGTACTCCACGCCCTTGGCCAGCGAGAAGTCGTTCGCGCCGAGGAAGAAGGTCAGCCCGGTGGCCTCGGCGACCAGACGCAGGTCGGCGTCGTAGATCGACAGGCCGAAGTCGTGCACCTCGTAGATGACCGGGTTGAACGAGGTCCGGATCAGGGTGGCCCGCATCTCCTCGGCCGCCGACAGCAGATAGCTGCGGACGACCTCGACCTGAGCTCCGTCCAGTGTGGTCATGCCGACTCCTCCAGGGTGACCAGCAGGTAGCGGTGCTCGTCGACGGTGACCCGCTGGCCACTCGGCACGACCGTGGTGGAGGTGCCCTCGTCGACCAGGGCCGGACCGCTGAACGTGTCGCCCGGCTCCAGCGCGGCCCGGTCGTACACCGCGAACGGGACCACCGCACGCGAGCCGAAGTCGTACGCGTCGCGGTGGGTGAGCAGCGCCCGGGACGGGTCACCGTCGCCGCGCGGGTGGGTGCCCAGCTCCGGGCGGGTGGTCCGGCCGATGCCCCGGACCCGCAGGTTGAGCAGTTGCAGCGGATTGTCCATGGTGTGGCCGTAGCGGGCCCGGTGCACCTCGTCGAAGGCGCCGCGCACCGCGTCACGATCCAGCGTCGACCCGACGGTCACCATCAGGCTGTGTTCCTGGCCCAGGTAGCGCACCTCGAACTGGCGCTCCAGCACGGCCTGGTCGGCCGGTACGCCCTGGTCCACCAGCGAGGCGACCGCCTCCGCCTCGACGGCCTTGAACAGCTCCTCCAGCTCGTCCAGCCCCACCTCGTCGAGGCCCGCCATCACGGTACGGCTGAAGTCGTTCACGATGTCCGCCGACAGCATGCCCCAGGCGGAGAAGCCGGACGGCGCGAACGGCACGACGACCTCGCCGATGCCCATCTCGCGGGCCAGCAGCGGAGCCAGCAGCGGCCCGGCGCCGCCGAAGGCGAGCAGCGAGAAGTGCCGGGGGTCGTGCCCCCGCTCCACGGTGATCTGGCGGACCGCGCCGACCGTACGGGCCAGCAGCACGTCGAAGACTCCGGCGGCGGCGGAGGTGGCGTCCAGCCCGAGCGGCCGCGCCAGTTGCTCGTCGATCGCCGCCCGCGCGGCCGTGTCGTGCAGGCCCATGGTGCCGGCGAGGAACCGGTCCGGGTCCATGTAGCCGAGCACCACCGCCGCGTCGGTGACGGTCGGTCGGGTGCCGCCCCGGCCGTAGCAGACCGGCCCCGGGTCGGCCCCGGCGCTCTGCGGCCCCACCTTGAGCAGACCCCGGTCCAGCCAGGCGATCGAGCCGCCACCGGCACCGATGGTCCGGATGTCGTACGTCGGGATCAGCAGCGGGAAGTGCTCCAACTGCGCCTCGTACGCGGCCACGGCGGTGCCGTTCTCGATCACACAGGCGTCCAGCGAGGTGCCGCCGATGTCGAACGTCAGCAGCCGCTCCCGGCCCAGCTCCGAGGCGAGGTACGCGGCACCGACGATGCCACCGGCCGGGCCGGACAGCACAGTGTGCGTCGGTGACGTCTTCGCCACCGCGCTGGTCATCGAGCCACCGCCGGACCGCATGATCAGGAACTGCCCGGCGAAGCCCCGCTCGGCCAGGCCGGACTCCAACTCGTCGACGTACCGTTCGAAGATCGGCCGGATGTACGCCTCCAACACGGTGGTGCTGGTCCGCTCGTACTCGCGGTACTCGCGCACGATGTCGGTGGAGAGCGAGAGGCTGACCTCGGGGAACTCCTCGCGGATCAGCCGGGCCGCCTCGCGTTCGTGCGTGGGGTCCAGGAACGAGTGCAGGAAGCAGATGGCGATCGAGGTCACCTGCTGGTCCACCACCAGCGTGCGGGCGGCGGCGCGGACGCTGGCCGGGTCCAGCTCCTCCACCACCCGGCCCCGGTGGTCGAGGCGACCGCGTACCCCGGCGGTGAAACGGCGCTGCACCAGGCTCGGCGGGCGCTGGTACTGGAAGTCGTACATGTGGTCCGACGGCACGTTGCCCCGGCCGATCAGGAAGATGTCGCGGAAGCCCTCGTTGGTGATGATCCCGGTCCGGCCGCCGCGCCGCTCCAGCACCGCGTTGAGTCCCAGCGTGGTGCCGTGCGTGAACAGCTCCACCTCGGACAGGTCAGTGCCGAGCGCCTCGATGGCGGCGAGCACCCCGTCGGCCGGACGGGCCGGCGTGGTGGACGCCTTGCGGAAACGCACCCGGTTGGTGCGGGTGTCCAGTTCCATCGCGTCGACGAACGTGCCGCCGATGTCGACGGCCAGCCGGATGGGGCGACGGGTCATGGCGTGTCGGCCTGCTTTCCGATCAGGGCGGGAAGTTCCGGTACGCGCCAGCAGGCGGCCCGGCTCGCGCCGTACGACTGAAGTTCCTGCGGCTCGGAGCGACAGGTATCGGTGACGAAGGGGCACCGGGCGGCGAGCGCGCAGCCGGTGGCCGCGTCGGTCTCCTCCAGGTCCTTGACCAGCTCCACCCCCGCGACGGACGCGGGCGGCGCGCCGAGGCGGGGTGCGCTGGCCAGTAGTGCCCGGGTGTAGGGGTGGCGGGGGTCGTCGAACACGACGTCGACGGGCCCCTCCTCCACCACGCGACCGAGATAGAGCACCGCCACCCGGTCGGCGAAGCCCCGGACGGTGGCCAGGTCGTGCGAGATGAAGACCGAGGCCCGGTCGGTGTCGGCGGTGACGTCGGCGATCACGTCGAGGATCTGGGCCTGCACGGTGACGTCGAGGGCCGAGGTGGGCTCGTCGAAGACGATCAGGTCGGGCTCGCCGACCAGGGCGCGGGCGATGCCGATGCGCTGGGCCTGACCGCCGGAGAGCTCGTGCGGGTAGCGCCGCAGGATGGACCGGTCGAGTTCCATCCGGTCCAGCACGGCGGCGACCCGGGCCTCCCGCTGGGCGGCGGGCAGGCCGGCGGCCCGCAGCGGCTCGGCGATGGAGTCGCCGACGGTACGCCTCGGGCTCAGCGACCCGATCGGGTCCTGGAAGACGAGCTGGGCGCGGGTCCGCAGCCGGCGCAGTTTCCGGCCCCGGGGCGCGGGGCGGCCCGGTTGCCGGACCAGGTGCTGCCCGGCGACGGCGACGGAGCCGGAGGAGGGTGCGACCAGCCCCATGATGAGTTTGGCGAGGGTGCTCTTGCCGCAGCCGCTCTCGCCGACCACGCCGAGCGTCTCGCCGGGTGCCAGGCGCAGGCTCACGCCGCGCAGCGCGTGGTGTCCGCCGGAACCGAATCGGCTGCGGTAGACCACGTGCGCGTCCTCGATCTCCAGCACGGCGGACCCGGACTCCGTCGCGTCGGGTGCGACGGTGGGCGTGGGGGCCGCCTCGTCGGTGGCGATCGGGCCGGTCTGCGGGTGGTAGCAGGCCAGCGACCAGTCGGCGGCAGGAGCGTCCGTCCCGCCGGCCGGCGCCGCCAACTCGGCGGCGCGCGCGTCCATCGGGGTGGTGGCCGGACGGCTGGTGGTGCAGGTGTCGTCGGCGTGCGGGCAGCGGGCCGCGAACGGGCACTGGTGCGGCGCCTCGCGCAGCAGCGGCATGGCGCCGGGGGTGGCCACCACCGGTCGGCCGCCGACGTCGGGCACCGAGCGCAGCAACGCCCGCGTGTAGGGGTGCGCCGGTTCCCGGAAGACCTGGTCGGCCGGTCCGCTCTCGACCACGGTGCCGGCGTAGAGCACCACCACCCGGTCGCAGACCTCGGCGATCGAGGCGAGGTCGTGCGAGATCAGCAGGACGCTGCGGCCGTCCACGTCGGCGGCGTGCCGGAACTGGCGCAGGATCTCCCGGGTGAGCGTCACGTCCAGGCCGGTGGTCGGCTCGTCGGCGATCAGCAGACCGGGCGCGCAGCCGGTGGCCAGCGAGATCATCACCCGCTGGGCCATGCCGCCGGACAGCTCGTGCGGGTACGCCTCCAGGCGGCGTTGCGGGTTGCGGATGCCGACCGCCTCGAACAGCTCCCGCGCGGCCTCGCGGGCCCGTTCGGCGGACATGTCCTGATGGGTGACGAGCCGGTCGGTGAGCTGGCGTCCCACGGTGCGGGTGGGGCTGAGCGCCCCACGCGGGTTCTGGAAGCAGATCGCCGCCCCTCGTCCCCGGTGGGCGGAGAGGGCCGTCTCGTCCATCCGCAGCACGTCCGCGTCGTCGAAGCGGACCCGCCCGCTGGCGTGCGCGCCGGTGGGCAGCAGGCCGACCACCGCGCGGGCCACCATGCTCTTGCCGCCGCCGCTCTCGCCGACCAGGCCGACCACCTCGCCGGGCCGGACGGTGAGGCTGACGTCGCTGAGAGCGGCCACCTGCCGGCCGGCACGGTGGATGACCACGGAGAGGTTCTCGATGGAGAGCATGGTTACCGCCGCTTCGCGTTCGCGCGTTCCTGCAGGCCCTCGCCGAGCAGGCTGAACCCCAGCACGGAGACGAACAGGGCCAGGCCGGGCGGCACGCTGGTCCACCATCGACCACCGACCACGTCCGGTGCACCGAGGCTGATCATGGCGCCCCACTCGGCCTCCGGGATGCTGACTCCCAGCCCGAGGAAGGAGAGCCCGGCCAGGGTGAGCATCGCCCAGCCGCAGTTCAGCGGTGCGATCGTCCGGACCGGGGTGAGACTGTTGGGCAGCAGGTGCCGCCAGAGGATGCCGGTCGTCGAGGCCCCGGAGGTCACCGCCGCGTCGACGAAGGGCAACTCCCGCTGAGTGCGTACCTCGGCGCGGACCAGTCGGGCGTACGCGGGGGCGTTCACCGCCGCGATGGTGATGATGAGGTTGACCGTGCCGTTGCCGAGCAGGGCCGCCACCGCCAGGGCCAGGATGAAGGTGGGGAACGCCTGGAAGATGTCGACGACCCGCATGAGGACGTCGTCGATCCAGCCGCCCCGGTAGCCGGCCACCAGGCCGAGCAGCGTGCCGACCACCACCGCCAGGGCCACCGCGGCGACCGCGATGCCCAGGTCAAGCCGGGCCGCGTGCAGCACCCGGCTCCAGATGTCCATGCCGTTGGTGTCGGTGCCGAGCAGGTGCGCCCCGCCCGGGGCGGCCAGGGTGGCGTTCGGGTCGACCTCGGTCGCTCCCCAGGAGGAGAGCAGCGGCGCGGCCAGGGCGGCCAGCGCTACCACGGCCAGGATGGTCGCGCCGGTGATGATCAGGATGCGGGAGAAGCGGTCGTCCCGACTGCCGGTGACGATCACCGCGTCGGCGCCGGCGTCCCCGGGGCCGACACCGCGCAGGTCTGCCATCAGATCCTCACTCTCGGGTCGAGGATCGCGTGGACCACGTCGGCGATGAGGAACACCAGCACGTAGCAGAGCGCGATCACCACAACGGACGCCTGCACCACCGGGTAGTCCCGGTACAGCAGGCCGCGCAGCGCCCACTGGCCGAAGCCCTGCCAGGAGAAGACGTACTCGACCAGGACGGTCGAGCCGATGGCGGTGCCGAAGACCAACGCGGCCAGGGCCGGCAGCCGCAGCAACGTGGAGCGCAGCAGGTAGCCGTAGAGCAGGGTCCGTTGCGGCAGGCCGTGTGCCGCCGCCGCGGTGTACGCCTCGGAGTTGAGCACCTCCAGCGCCGACGCCCGGACGCTGCGCAGCAGCGGTGCCATCACGCCGACGACCAGGGTGAGCACCGGCAGCGCCAGGTACGCGGCGGCGCTGGCCAGCGCCGGTCCGTTCCCGGTGAGCGCGGCGTCGACGAGGCCGGCGCCGGTCAGCGGGGTCAGGTTCGTGTCCGGGTCGACCCGTCCGCTGGGCGCCGGGAACCAGCCCAGCATGCTGTAGCCGACCAGCACGAGCACCAGGCCGAGCCAGAACTCCGGGATGGAGTTGCCGACCAGAGCGAAGATCCGGACGCCGTGGTCGCCGACGCTGTTGGCGCGCCGGGCCGACCAGACGCCCAGCACGGTGGCCACCACCAGCGCGATGGAGACCGCGATGACCACCAGTTCCAGGGTCGGTCCGATCCGCAGCGCCATCTCCGCGCCGACCGAACCGCCGCTCTGGATGGACGTGCCGAAGTCACCGGTGACCAGCCCACCGAGGTAGTCGAGGAACTGCCGCCACAGCGGCTGGTCCAACCCGAACCGGGCGCGGGCCGCCTCGGCGTCCGCCTCGCTGGCGTTCTGGCCGAGGATGCTGCGGACCGGGTCGCCGGGCAGCACCCGGACGATGAGGAAGGTCAGGACGACCACCCCGAGCAACACCGGGATGAGCTGGAGCAGCCGCCTGACGACGAAACGAAGGATTCGCATGAAGGGAGCCGGCCGCGCCTAGGCCGACCTGGTCAGGTAGCGCAACCGGGCGAGGCCGTCCATCGGCTGCACCCAGCCGGCCACCGCCTCGCGGACCGGGAGGTTGAAGTTCGGCTGGCAGATCACCACCCACGGCACGTCCTCGGCGAGGATCTGCTGGACCCGCTGCCACAGCGCGGTGCGGGCGGCCTCCTCGACGGTGGTGTGCGACCGCTCGTAGATCTGCTCGATCTCGGCGTTGGTGTAGTTCGAGTAGTTGAGGTTCGCGCCCTTGACGAAGCTCGTCGCGAGCATGTACTCGACGTCGTTGACCCAGAGCTGCCCGGAGGTGAGCTGGAGCGGGATGTTCTTGCGGGTCCGCCGCTCACCGAGGGTGGCCGGGTCCAGCGGGGTCAGCTTGAGGTTGATACCGGCCTTCGCCGCCTCGCTCTGCACCTGCACCGCGATGCGCTGCTGCTCCTCGTTGTCGGCCTCGAAGACCAGTTCCGACTCGACCGAGGCGCGGCCGGCGGCGTTCAGGGCGGCGCGGGCCCGGTCCACGTCGTGGGTGAACGGGTAGCCGCTCTCGTCGTACCCGGGCATGTCCAGCGGCACCGGGCTCTTGGCGGCCCGGGCGTCGCCGCCGTACACGTTGTTGATGATCTGCTCGTACGGCACCGCGTAGGCCAGGGCCTTGCGGACGTCGACGTTGTCGAACGGCGCCGAGGTGACCGACATCTGGATCGCGACCTGACGGTTGCTGGCCGCCGAGATCACCTTGACCCCGTCGGTGCTGCGCAGGTCCTCGATGTCGCGCTGGCTGACGCCGAGGGCGATGTCGATGTCACCGGCCTGGAGTTGCAGCCGCTGGTTCGAGGCGGCGGGCACCACGGAGATCCGGATCGTCGGCGTCTTGGGCGCGTCCGGTCCCGGGTAGCCGGTGTTCGCCGCCAGCTCGATCTCCTGCCCCTGGGTGGCCTTGGCGACGTTGTAGTAGCCGCCGGTGGGGGCGTTCTTGGCGAACCACTCCTTGGCCCACGGGTCGTCGGCGGTGGCGTGCTTCTTGGCCTCCTCCGAGTCGAAGACGTACAGCGAGATCGCCTGGATCTGCCGGGTCAGCGCGCTCGGGAACGCCTGGTGGAACTCGACGGTGTAGTCGTCGACGACCTTGACCTGGTCGGCTTCGGTCAGACCGATGGTGCGGTAGACGCCGGCCACGTTCGCCTGCGCGGCGAAGGCGCGGTCCTTGGACCACTTCACGTCGGCCGCAGTCATCTCGTTGCCGCTGGCGAACGTGACGCCCCGGCGCAGCTTCAACGTCCACACCTTCTGCTCGGCGTCCGGCTCGAAAGACTCGGCGAAGGTCGGGGTGATGTTCTGGGTGTCGAGGATCTGGCTGTCACCGGCGGTGGTGACGCCGTAGTCGATCATGTAGGGGAAGACGTTCTTGAACAGCATCAGCGCGGTCAGGTCGAAGCCGACGAAGTCCTGATCCCAGCTCGACAGGTAGCTCGAGACCGCGATCCGCAGCGTGCTGGCGGTCGGGCCGCCGGACGTCGAGTCGTCCGAGTTCGAGCCGCTGTTCGCGGCGCAGGCGCCCGTGGTGAGCAGGAGCGCGAAACTGCCGCCCAGTTGCAGCACCCCGCGTCGGGAGATGGCGGGCGAGGAGGGGCCCACACCAGGTGTACGTGCCATGAAGTAGTCCTCCTAGAACTACGAGGCGGACGGGCCGCGCAGCGGACCCACTCGTGTTCTATCGGATTAGGTGGAGGTGAACAAGACCCCAACCCTTGTTCACCGCGGAAGTCCCGAAATTGTCACCCTGACCCGGCCGAACGGCTGATGAAGTGCGGCGCAAGTGTTCACACAAGTTCACACAACTGATACGTACGGCTGTTCACCAGGCCCCCGCCCACCGGAGGTCGGGCCCGATCTGTAGCCAGGCTCCACGGGCCCTTGAGAATCCCGGGCGAGCATCAGGCACCACCCAGCGAGGAGGTTGCCCCGATGCCGACGCTCTTCGATCCGGTCCGGCTGGGTCGCCTGCGGCTGCCCAGCCGGATCGTGATGGCCCCGATGGGCCGCGGACGCGCCACCCGGGACGGGACTCCCCTGCCCTACGTGGCCGACTACTACGCCCAGCGGGCCGACGCCGGGCTCATCGTCAGCGAGGCGACCAACCCGGCACCCCGGGCGGTCGGCCACGCGTACAGCGTGCAGTGGCACACCCCCGCGCAGACCCAGGCGTGGACGGCGGTGGCCCGGGCGGTCCACGAGGCCGGCGGCCGCATCGTGCTCCAGATCATGCACGCCGGACGAATCGGTCACCCGGCCCTGTACGGTCACCAGCCGCTGGCGCCGTCGCCGGTGCCGGCGGCCGGGCTGGCCCGGACGTTCGACGGGCCGAAGGAACACCCCGAGCCGCGGGAGATGTCGCCGACCGACATCACCGACGCGATCGAGGACGTGGTGCGGTGCGCCGAGACGGCCGTCGCCGCCGGATTCGACGGCGTGGAGCTGCACGGCGCCAACGGCTACCTGGTCCACCAGTTCCTGTCGGCGGTCACCAACCGCCGCACCGACGAGTACGGCGGCGCACCGCACCGACGGGTGCGCTTCGCCGTCGAGTTGGTGGAGGCGGTCGGCGCGGCGGTCGGCGCGGACCGGGTCGGGCTGCGGCTGTCGCCCGGGTTCGGGCTCAACGACATGACCGAGCCGGACGCCGCCGAGGTGTACCCCGCCCTGCTCCAGGCGCTGCGTCCGCTCGACCTGGCGTACCTGCACCTGGTGCACGGCTCCGACCTGGAGCTGACCCGGGTCGTCCGAGCCCGGTGGGACGGGGCGGTGGTGCTCAACCCGGGCACCGGTCACCTCGGGCCGGAGGCCACCCGGGCCGCGGTGACGGACGCGCTGGCCGCCGGGTTCGACGCGCTCGCCTTCGGCAAGCAGTTCCTCGCCAACCCCGACCTGCCCCGCCGCCTGGCCGACGGCACCCCGTTCAACCCGCCGGACCCGACGACCTTCTATCAGGGCGGTCGCCGGGGCTATCTCGACTACCCCCGCATCGACGACACGGAAGGGAACACCGCGTCATGGTCGTATTCGTCAACAAGCTCACGCTGATCGGCGCCGCCGAGGATCTCGAACGTCACTACGCCAGCGTGGCCGAGTACATGCAGACCCGACCGGGGCTGATCCGGTACGTGCTGAGCCGGTCGCAGAAGGATCCGTCGACGTACTACAACATCGCCGAGTGGACCGACGAGGAGTCCTTCCGCACCGCGCTGCACGAGCCGGAGTTCCGGACCCGCCTGGACCGGTTGACCGGCATCATCAAGGGCGAACCACACCTGACCGAGCCGGTCTTCCAGTACGAGGCCGACCGCGTCACCGGTTGATCCACCGAGTCCGACGGCCGCCGGAGCGCGCTCCGGCGGCCGTCGCCTGTGTCAGTAGTTGCCCAGACCGCCGCAGACGTTGAGCGCCTGCCCGGTCAGCGAGGCGGCCGTGTCGGTCACCAGGTAGCCGACCAGCCCGGCGACCTCCTCCGGCGTCGAGTACCGGCCCAGCGGGATCTTCGCCTCGAACCGCTGCCGCACCGCGTCCTCGGTGGTCTGCCAGTGTGCCGCGTACCCCTGGCGCACCCGGACCGCCATCGGCGTCTCCACGTACCCGGGGCACACCGCGTTGACGGTGACGCCGGTGCCGGCCAGCTCGAACCCGACCGCCTTGGTGAAGCCGACCACCCCGTGCTTGGAGGCGGTGTACGGCGCCGCGAGCGCGACGCCCTGCTTGCCGGCGGTCGAGGCGATGTTGACGATGCGGCCCCACCCGGCTTCGCGCATGCCACCGGCGCGCAGCACCTCGCGGGTCACCCGGAACACCGAGGTGAGGTTGGTGGCGAGCACGTCCTCCCAGAGCGCGTCGTCCAGCTCGGCGGTGATTCCGCCGCCGGACCGGCCGGCATTGTTCACCAGCACCGTCACCGGGCCGAACCGCTGCACCGCCCCGGCGACCAGCCGGACCACGTCGTCCGGGGACCGCACGTCGGCCGCGACCCCGTCGACCTCCAGGCCGCGCCCACGCAGCTTGTCGACGACGGTGGCCACCTGTGCCGCGTCGCGGGCACAGAAGTAGACCGGGAAGCCCTGCTCGGCCAGCGTCTCCACGACGGCCAGCCCGATCCCGCTCGTACCGCCGGTCACCAGCGCCGCGCCGGCACGTTTCGGTGTCGTCATCTCCGTTGTCCTCCTCGATCGTCGATCACAGGGTGAGTACGACGCGGCCGGTGACCCGGCGCTCCAGCAGGGCCCGCACCGCCGTGGCGGCGTCGGTCCAGTCCGCGTGCAGCCCGACGTGCGGGCGCAGCCGCCCGTCCACCACGAGCCCGAACAGCGTCGCCAGGTCCTCGTCGGCCCGGTGCCGTTCCAGTTCGTCGAGGAGGAACAGGTGTTCCAGGCGTACCCCGGCGCGGGCGTGGCCCCAGTCCGGCGGCAGGACCAGCTCGGCGCGCACGGTGTTGCCGAAGACCACCGCCACCCCGCCCCGGCGCAACCGCACGAACGCCTCCCGGAACACCGTCCCGCCGACGCTGTCCACGACGACGTCCACCGGCTCCTGCGGCGGTGTCGCGTAGCCGGCGTGCACGCGGTGGCCCCGCTCGGTCAGGTGCCGGCCGCGTTCCGGGGTGCCCACCCAACCGACGACGGCGGCGCCGCCCGCCGCCGCCAGGTCCGCCACGAAACCGCCGACGCCACCGCTGGCACCGGTCACCAGCACCGAGCGGCCCAACAGCCACCCGGCACGCCGCAGCGCGTACAGGGCGGTCAGTCCGGCCACCGGCACCGCCGCCGCGACGGCCGGTTCCACGCCGGACGGTATGGCCGCGAGCCGGTCGGTCCGCACGGCCGCGAGCTGCGCCCATCCGGTCGACGCCGCCACGCCCGCGACGGGTGTGCCGATCGGTGGCCCGGTGCCGTCGTCGGCGGCGCGCACCACCGTGCCGGCGACGTCCAGCCCGAGCCGGGCGCCGGGCGGTTGCCGGGCGGCGAGCAGGAGGTCCGCGCGGTTCACCGCGACGGCGTGCACCTCGACGAGCGCCTCGCCGGGTGCCGGGCGTGGCTCGGGTACGGACTCCAGGCGGAGTCCGTCGGGTTCGTCCGCGGACGTGACCAGTGCTTTCACATCGACCTCCACCGGTACGACAGGTTCCCGCCCTTCGTACCGACGGGTGCTGGAGTCCTGGTGGAGGGTCGCCGGTGAGATGGGCGTCACTGGGATACGCGTTGCCGGTGCCGCCGGACCCGAGCACGATGTCCGAGGCGGGGTGACGGTAGTCGCCCTGACACTGTGCGTGCATTCCGCCGCTCGACGGGGGACTCGGTGACCGACTTTCGCATTCTCGGGCCGCTGCAGGTCACGATCGACGGGCGACCGGTGCCGATCGGTGCCCCGAAGCAACAGGCCCTCCTGGTGACCCTGCTGGTGCGGGTCAACGAGGAGGTGCCGCTGGACGAGCTCTACCCCCGGTTGTGGGGTGACCGCCCACCGGCCCGACCCGCCGCCGCGCTGCACGTGCACGTGGCCCGGCTGCGCGCGGTGCTCGGCGACCGCCCCGGTGCGCCGACGACCTCGCCCCGCCCCCGGGTGCGTTCCCTCGGCGGCGGGTACGCGTTGCGTACCCCGCCGGAGACCGTGGACCTGCACCGGTTCCGCACCTCCGCCCGTCGGGCGGAGCAGGCCCGACGTGGCGACGACCCGGCCGGGGAACTCGCGCACGTCCGGGCGGCGTTGGCGCAGTGGCACGCGGATGCGGCGCGACCGGCCACGGTGGCGTCCCTCGCGGTGGTGCCCTCGCTCGCCGAGGAGGTCACCCCGGTGCTGGTCGAGGAGCGGTTACGGCTGCTCGAACGACGCTACGAACTGGAGCTGGCCACCCGCCCGCCCGGCGAGCTGGTGACCGAGTTGCGGGCCCTGGTCGTCGCGTACCCGGTGTGCGAGCGGCTGTGGTGCCTGCTGGTGACCGCGCTGCAACGCGCCGGTGACCGGACGGCGGCCCTGGCCGCGTACGAACGGGCCCGCGCGACGCTGCGGACCCGACTCGGTCTGACGCCCGGGCCGGAGCTGGAGGCGGTGTACCGACGCATCGCCGGGGACGGCTGGCACACGCACACCGACCTGCCGCCGGTCGACGTCGACCGGCAGCCGCGCGGACCCGGATGGCCGGCCGTCGCCGCCGCGCTGGCCGGTCGGGAGGCCGGCACCGCGCTGCCCCTGGTGTGTCTCGCCGGTCCGCCCGGCCCGGACCGCACCGCAGACGTGGTGGCGCTGGCCCGCCGGCTGCGCGCGGCGTTCCCGGACGGGCAGTGGTACGTGCGGCTGGCCGACCCCACCGGTCGACCGCGTGACCCGGCCGAGGTGCTCGCCGAGCTGCTGCGACGCTCCGGTATGGCCGCCGACGCGGTGCCCCTGCGTCGCCGGGAACTGGTCACCGCGTACCGGGCCCGGCTCGCCGACCGGCGGGTGCTGCTGGTGCTGGACGACGTCCGCGACGCCGAGCAGGTGCACGACCTGCTGCCGGGCACCTCCCGCTGCGCGGTGCTGACCGTCGGCGACGCGGTGGTGCCGGAGCTGGTGGCGCTGCACGGGGCCCGCCCGTTCGCGCCGCAGGCGTGGGGCGGCGACCCGCACGCCTCCCGACATCACGGGACCGGGGAGCGTCCGGCCACCACCGCGCGCGTCTCATCGACGCAACAGGGTCCGTAGCACCTGCTCCAGCCGGGTCTCGGGATCGGGCAGCGGACCGACCGATCGCCAGGCCACGAACCGGTCCGGCCGCACCAGCGTGGCGCCGTCGGGCTCGATGCCGTAGCGGGCGCCGAACCGGCCGTCCCGGTCGACGTACTCCCCCGTCGGGCCGATCGTGTGCACGACCAGGGGCACACCGAGCCGCTCGGCGACCCGCGTGGCCGGTTCCGCCCAGGCGGTTCCCGCCGACCCGGTCAGCAGCACGAAGCCCGTGCCGAACAACGCCGTGGTGGAGGTGTCGGCGCCGTCCGGGCCGGTGAGCGGCAGGTAGGGCGCCCGCGATCCGGGCCGGCCGGTGGCCGTGGTCGGGTCCTCCACGAGCGCGCCGTCGTCGCCGGGTTCGAGCAGGACCGCACCGGCCGGGTAGCGGTAGCCGAAGGTGAGCACGGCCGGTGGCAGCGGGGCGGGCACCTGGTCGTCGCGCAGCTCCGGCGCGATCCGTTCGACCAGGTTGGCGAACTGCTGCTCGACGAGCAGCCGGGCGTACGGCCCCCGCTCGGCCTGGTACGTCGACAACAGGTCGGGCCCCGCCCAGCCCTGGATCACGGCGGCGAGCCGCCAGCCCAGGTACCACCCGTCCATGATCGCCGTGTTACCGCCGAGCCCGCCGGTCGGCGGCATCACGTGGGCGGCGTCGCCGGCCAGCAGCACCCGCTCCACCTGGAACCGTTCGGCGACCGCGCAGGCGATCGAGGTCTCGCCGTACTCGGTGATGTCCATCGGCAGGTCCGGGTCGAGTCCCAGGTCGACGGTGATCTGCCGGGCGATCGCCTCCCGGGACCGGTGCCAGCCCTCCGGCAGCTCCGGGGTGAGGTTGCGGAAGTAGCCGTACAGTCCGGGGATCTCGGTGTTGAACAGCACCGCCTTCCCGACGTGGAAGGCCGCGAACCGGGAGCCGTCGGCGGCACCGGGCGTGTGCGCCAGCGGCTCGCTGAGGTCGGCCTTGAACAGCACCCGCAGGACCTGCCCCACCACACCCCGACCCCGCAGGGGTACGCCGAGCGACTCCCGCACCGGGCTGCGCCACCCGTCGGCCGCGACCAGGTACGACGCCCGCACCCGATGGCGCGTACCGGTCTCGGTCTCCTCCAGGAACGCGGTGACACCGTCCTCGTCCTGCGCGAACCCGAGCAGCCGGGTGCCGAAGCGCACCTCGGCGCCGAGCCCTCGGGCCCGCTCGGCGAGGGCCGCCTCCGCACCGGACTGGCTGGCCGTCCCCCAGTCCTCGGGCGACACGTGTCGCATGGTCAGCTCCCGGCCGCTGACCAGCGTCCGGGTGACCGGCCCACCCAGCCGGGGCGCGAGCACCATGGAGAACTCGGTACGGTCCGGACGGCTCAGGTCACGGATCCGGTCCACCAGACCGGCCACCCGCAACGCCTCCATGGTGTGCGGATACTGGCCGGTGGCCTTGACCCCGGTCGACGTACCAGGCCGGCGCTCCACGACCAGTGGGCGCACCCCGTGCAGGCGGGCGAAGATGGCGGTACTCAGGCCCGCCGGTCCGGCACCGACCACCAGCAGCGGCCGGTGTTCGACGGCGGTCACGGGACCAGCACCACGCGGCCGAGCTGGCGACGGTCCTCGATGAGTCGGTGGGCCTGTGCCGCCTCCTCCAGGGGCAGGACCGCGTGCACCGCCACCCGCAGCCGACCGTCGCGGACGAGTTCGGTCAGTTCCCGCTGATTGCGCTCCGCCTCCTCGGGCGCGGCGGCGAGCCAGGCGTCGAACGCGGTGCCCACGATGCTCTTGAGACCCAGCAGGTCGGTCAGGGCGACCCGCGCCACGTCGCCGTCGGCGCCCGCGAATCCGTAGTAGACCAGTCGGCCGAGCGGCTTCAGCAGCGCGAGGCTGGGCGCGAAGACCGGCCCTTCGACGCTGTCCAGGACCACGTCCACCCCGGCGCCGCCGGTCGCCGCCCGCACCTGCTCGGACCAGTCGGGTGCGGTGTAGTCGACCACGACGTCGGCACCGTGCTCACGGACGAACGCCGCCTTCTCCGGCGAGCCGACCGTGCCGATCACGGTCCCGGCGCCACGCAGCTTCGCCAACTGGGTCACCAGGTGCCCGATCGCCCCGGCGGCGGCGTGCACGAGCACCGACTCGCCGGGGGCGAGCCGACCGACGCTGAGCACGTTCGCGGCGACCTGGGCGGTCGAGGCGAGCGCGGTGGCGACCGGCGCCGACACGTCGTCGGGTACGGCGACGGCCTGCCCGTCGGTGACCAGGACGTGATCGGCGTACGCGTCGGCCACGCCCCAGGCGGCCAGCCGGTCACCGACCGCGAAGCGGTGGTCGCCCGGTCCGACCGCCTCCACCCGGCCCACCACGTCCCCGCGCGGGGCACTGGGCACCGGCGACGGGAACGGCGCGGTGCCGGAGCGTAGCTGGGTCTCGATGAAGTTGACGCCCACGGCCTCGACCCGGACGCGCACCTGACCCTCGCCGGGCTCCGGCACCGGCACCTTGTCGACGGTCAGCACCTCGGGACCGCCGTGCTCGGAGTAACGGATGACGCGCATGCGGGGGCTCCCCTTCCGTCGACCGGCGGCGCGGTGCCGCCACCGCCGGTTCTAGCCGCAGGCACTCGCGGCCGGGTCGAGGACGCCCCCAGCGTCACGCGGGTTGTCGTGGCGCGCGCAGCGGTCCGGGCACGAACGCGGCGGCCAGACCGGCCACGAGCGCGAACCCGACCACGAACCAGTACGTCCGGCCGTACGCGTCGGGTGCGAAGGTGCCGGCCGCCGCGAGACGGTCCTGGAGGGCCACCGCCACCACGGCGATGCCCAGCGCACCGCCGATCTGGTTGAGGATGAACAGCGCGCTGGTGGCCCGGGGTGCGTCGGCGTCACCGACGGCGAGGTACATGAACGCCATCACGCCCGGCACCGTGAACCCGATGCCGAACCCGCCGACGCCGAACGCGACGGCGGTCACCGTCTGCGACGTGTCGGGGCCGACGCCGGAGAGCACCACCGCGGCGAGGGCGGCGAGCAGCATGCCGATCGGTGCGGTGGCCCGCGCGGTCAGGCGGGCACCGGCCTTGCCGACGGCGATGGCACCAGCGGCGCCGAGGATGCCGGAGGGGACCATCAGCAGGCCGGCGTGCAGTGCCCCGAACCCGCGTGCCTGCTGGTAGTAGAGCGGCGTCAGGAACAGCAGCGCGTTGGCGACCGCGCCGACGAGCAGCATGGTGACCACCGACATGGTGAACCCGCGCTTCGAGAACAGCCGTATGTCGATCAGCGGCGCGGCGGTGCGCAGGGAGTGCAGCACGTACGCCACGAGCAGGGCCGCGCCGACCACGAACGCGGTGACGGCGCGCCCGTCGCCGAAGTCGCCACGGTGCGCGGCGGTGACGAGGCCGTAGATCAGCGCGGCGAACCCGGGCGAGAGCAGGGCCAGACCGAGCAGGTCCAGCTTCGGTGCGGCGGCGTCCCCGGTGGGGCCGTCGGCGGGCAGCACGCGCAGGGCGAGCACCAGCGCGACCACGCCGACCGGCAGGTTGATGAAGAACATCCACCGCCAGCTGATGTCGTCGACGAAGAAGCCGCCGAGGATCGGGCCGAGCACCGGGCCGACGGTGAGCGGGATCGAGATGAGGCCCATCGCCTTGGTGACCCGGGCGGGGCCGGCGGCTCGGGCGATCAGCGCCTGCACGACCGGGAAGATCATGCCTCCGCCGATCCCCTGGACCACGCGGAACGCGATCAGGCTCTCGGCCGACCAGGCCAGACCGGACAGCAGGGAGCCGAGAGTGAACAGCACGACGGCGAAGATCCACACTCGACGGCCGCCGAACCGGTCCACTCCCCACCCGGCGACCGGGGTGGCCATCGCGACGGCGAGCAGGTAGACGGCGGTGACCCACTGGATGGTCGACAGGGGCGCGTCGAAGACGGCGGTCAGGCGGGGCACCGCGACGTTGACGATCGTCTCGTCGAGGAGCGCCATGAGCAGGGCCAGCAGCAGGACGCCGGCCATCTTGAGGAACGCCGGATCGAGGCGGTCGTCGACCGCCGGGCCGGTGGGATCTGGCACGTCGTCGGGTGCCCGCCGCGATGCGGCCCCGTCGGTTGCCGCCAGGGACGGCGTGTCGCTGGACATGATGTGGACCTCCGAGCCGGGTGATCGGGGATTGACGCAGGGATACTACATGCATGTGCACACACATTTTGTCGCACACGAGCGTCCGGCGCGCGGGTTTCCCTGCTCGAACTTGTGGTCAGACGCGAATAAAAGATGCTGTTACATTGAATGAGCAGCGACATGTAGGGTAGGGCGTCAGCAGACGAAGGGGGCGCGATGGCGGAGCGACGCGACGGACAGCCCGACCTGCTCGCCCTGTGGCGGCAGCTGACCGTCCTCACCGGCCGACTCGGGCAGACGCTGGACCGGCGACTCACCCGCGACTTCGACCTGACCCTCACCGAGCTGCTCGTGCTCGACGAACTGACCCGGGGCAACCCCCGTGGCATGCGCATCCAGGACCTCAGCGACGCGGTCGCCCTCGACCAGTCCTCGATGAGCCGCCTGGTCACCCGCCTGACCGCCAAGCAGCTCGCGGCCCGGGTGAGCTGCGCACACGACCGCCGTGGGGTCTACTGCCAGATCACCGAGCCCGGCGTGGAACGGCACGCCCTGGCCGCACAGGCATGCCGGGCGGAGCTGGCCACCGCACTGGACGCCGCCGCCTTCGACGAGCGCCTGGCCTCCGTCGTCGCGCGGCTCACCCGCCCCGTCGGCCTGCCCGCCGACGCCTGACCCGCAGGGAGCACCCGTGCAGCTGTCGATCCTCGACCAGTCGATGATCCCCGAGGGGTCCACCCCGACCCAGGCCCTGCACCACACTCTCGACCTGGCCCGCGCGGCCGACGCGCTCGGCTATCACCGCTACTGGCTCGCCGAGCACCACGCCACGCCGTCGTTCGCGAGCCCCTCCCCCGAGGTCATGGTGGCCCGGCTCAGCGGCGAGACGAGCGGGATCCGCATCGGCAGCGGCGGCGTGCTGCTGCCGTACTACAGCCCCTTCAAGGTCGCCGAGACCTTCCGGGTGCTCCAGGCTCTCGCGCCGGGCCGGGTCGACCTCGGCATCGGTCGTGGCGCCGGGGCCAGTTCCCGCGACGCCCGGCTGCTCAACCCGCACCTCTACACCTCCTCCGACGACGCGTTCGGCGAGCAGGTCGACGCGGTGCGCGCGTTCCTCGGCGCCCCCGGCGACCAGGGCGGCATCATGCCGTCGGTGGACGGCACACCCCAGGTGTGGCTGCTCGGCGCCAGTCCACCGAGCGCAGCCCTGGCCGGTCGACTCGGACTGCCGTACTCGTTCGCGCACTTCGGCCGCCCGGAGCTGGTCACCGAGGCGGTGCAGACCTACCGGCGGCATTTCGACCCGCGCACCGGCGGCACCCCTCGGGTGATGGTCGGCATCGGCGTCTACTGTGCGCCGACGCGCGAGGAGGCGGAGCACGTCTTCGCCAGCCAGCGCCTGTTCCGGCACCGGATGTCCCGTGGCGACCTGCGGCCGGTGCCGCCCGCCGAGGTGGCGCTCGCCCAGTTGCCCGGTCTCGGCGAGGACCTGCTGACCGAGCGCACCGAGTGGCCGCGCTACCTGGTCGACTCCCCCGGCGAGGTGGCCCGGCAGCTCGCCGCGATGAGCGAGGCGGTGGGCGTGGACGAGTTCGTCGTCCTCTCCACGATCCACGACCACCAGGCGCGGGTGCGCTCGTACGCGCTGCTGGCCGAGGCGTGCGGCCTGCGCCCGCGCGACGTCCCGCAACGGTCGGCGCTCGCCACCCTGCTACCCACATGACGGATGTGACCGGCACGCATTTCCCGTCCGGAAACATCGAGGCGCGACGATAAGAGGCCCACCGTCCAGGAGGCCGCGTGAGCGCGACAGCCGGAAGCGGGCAGACCGCCGACGACGAGTACCGGGTCCTGGGACCCCTGGTCGCCACGCTCTCCGGCCACCCGGTGCCGGTCACCGCTCCGAAGCAACGCGTCTTCCTCGCGGCGCTGCTGCTGCGGGCGAACACCTGGGTCGGCGCACCGGAACTGGTCGGCGCGGCGTGGCACGACCGGCCGCCGGAGAACCCCCGGGCCGCCCTCCACGTGCACCTCTCCCGGCTGCGGTCGCTGTTCGCCGGGATCCGCCCCGAGGTGCCCGCGCCGATCGAGACCCGGCCCGGCGCGTACCGCATCGTCGTGCCGCCCGGATCACTGGACCTGCACCGCTACCGCGAGGCGGCGACCCGGGCCCGGGAGGCACGACGGGCCGGACGGCCGGACGCCGAAGTGCACTGGGTACGGCAGGCGCTGGCCGAGTGGCGCGGGGAACCGCTCGCCCTGGTGCCGTCGGTACGCATCCGGCAGGAGGTGGTCACCGGCCTGGTGGCGGACCTGCTGCACCTGACGGAACGGCGCTTCGAACTCGAACTGGCCCTGGGCCGGCACGCCGAGGTCGTCGGGGAACTCCGCACCGCCGTCGTCGCCCACCCGCAGCGGGAACGCCTGTGGGCCCAACTCATGGAGGCGCTCGCCGGCAGCGGTGACCGGGCCGCCGCGCTCGCCGCGTACCACCGGGCCCGGGACCGGCTGCGCGAGGAGTTCGGCGCGACGCCCGGCCTGGAGCTGCGGCAGCGGTACCGCCGGCTGCTCGCCGAGACCGGCGACACCGCGCGACCTCGCACGCCGCACGGTCGGGCGGACCCGCCCGTGGTGGCCGCCCGCACCGGCTGGCGGGCACAGTGCCAACTGCCGCCGGACGTCGCCGACTTCACCGGTCGGGCCGACCTCCTGGCGGAGCTGCACGCGGCCCTGCGGTCGACGCCGGACGGCCCACCGGTGGTCTGCCTGACCGGGGCACCCGGCGTCGGCAAGTCGGCGCTGGCGGTCCGCACCGCACACCGCCTGCGGGACCGGTTCCCCGACGGCCAGTGGTACGTGCACGCCAGCGAGGCCGACGGCGCCGGCCGTGACTGGTCGCAGCTCCTCGCCGAACTGCTGACCGCCGCCGGGGAGGACCGTCCACCGGCCACCACCGCCGCCGGTGCCCGCGCGTTGCAGCGCCGCCTCGCCGGCCGCCGGGTCCTCATCGTCATCGACGACCTGCACGACGCCTCGGCGCTGCGCGGCCTGTTCCCGCTCGCCGCCGACTGCGCGGTCCTCGTCACGCATCGCGGCCGGCCGGAGGCGCTCGTCGCGTGTCCCGGCGTCCGGGTCGTCGCCCTCGACGTGCTCTCCCCCGCCGAGGCGGCGACACTGCTGACCGTCATGATCGGCCCGGACCGGGTCGAGCGGGAACGCGCGGCGCTGGACGCGCTCGTCGCCCACTGCGACCGGCTGCCGCTGGCGCTGCGGATCGCCGGTGCCCACCTCGCCACCCATCCGACCCAGGGCATCGGCGAGTTCGTCGAGCTGCTCGGGGCCAACCCGCTCGACGCGCTGAGCCTGCCCGGCAGCCGGCGCGCGGCGGTACGGACCGCGTTCCACCTCGCGTACACCGCGCTGCCGGCGCGTACCCGGCGGATCTTCCGGCTGCTGGCGCTCGTGCCGGGAGTGTCGCATCGCGCCGAGACCGTCGCGGAGCTGGCCGGTCTGCCGGTCGCCACCGCGGCGCAGGGGCTGGACGAGCTGGTCCGCGCCCAACTCGTCGAGCAGGGCCGCGACGGAGCGGTACGGCTGCACAGCCTGATGGCGCGCTACGCCGCCGAGCGGGGACGCGCCGAGGACACACCCGCGTACCGCCGGGCGGC
This sequence comes from Micromonospora sp. NPDC003241, assembly GCF_053589795.1. NCBI lineage: Bacteria > Bacillati > Actinomycetota > Actinomycetes > Micromonosporales > Micromonosporaceae > Micromonospora > Micromonospora sp. NPDC003241. The sequence continues at coordinate 41,289 of NZ_JBSFSO010000052.1, forward strand.
GCTGCGCCGGTTGGGCGAGTGGTATCTGCGCACGGCCGACGAGGCGGTGCGGCTGTGCCACCCGGACGTGGTGCGGGTGCCCGCCACCCACCGGACGTCGACGTTCGGCGGGCGCCGGGCGGCCCGTGGTTGGCTGGCACGGGAACGGCGCAACCTGGTCGCGGTCGCGGTGCACGCCGCGTCCACGGGTCTGGTGCCGCTGGCGGTCCGGCTGACCGACGCGCTGCGCGGTCCGTGCGGAGCCGACCGGCACCACGCCGACTGGCGGCTGGCCGCCGAGGCGGCGGTCGACGCGACCGACCCGGCCCGCGAGCCGGTGCACGCCGCGATCGCCCGGCTCAACCTCGGCCTGGCGTTGCAGGGCCTGCACGACCTGGACGCCGCCGAGCCGCACCTGCGGCACGCCCGCGACCGGTTGCACCGGCACGGTCCGGCACCGCTGGAGATGGTCGCGGTCACCGCGCTGGCCATGCACCGCCTCCAGCGCCCCCGGAAACGGTTCGACGAGGCCATCCGCCTGCTGCACCGTGGCCTGCGGCTGTGCCGGCGACTCGGCCTGCGCCAGGCGCAGGCGCGCTGCCTGCTGCACCTCGGGATGGCCCACCACGGGCGCGGCGACCTGCGGCTGGCCCGCCGACACCTGATGACGGCGGCGCGCATCGGCGAGCGCCTCGGTTCCTGCTCGGCCCAGCCGGAGATCCTGGCCCGGCTCGGCACGGTCTGCGGCGACCTGGGCGCGCACCGGGAGGCGGTCCGGTGGCTGCGGGAGGCGTTGCGGCTCGGGCGGTGCGCCCGGTCGGCGCACTCCGTGGCGCTCGCCTCCTACGGCCTGGCCCGGGTCGGTCGGGCCACCGGGCACCGGGACCGCGCGCACCGGCACGTCGGTCGGGCGATGGCCTTCGCCGAGGAGGGCGGCTACGTCGCGCTGCTGGTCAACGCCCGCAACCTGCTGGCCGCGTTGCACCAGGACGAGGGCCGGGCGGATCTGGCGGAGCCGGAGTACCGGCGGGCGTTGCGCGATGCCGAGCGTATCGGCCACCCGCAGGCGCGATGCGAGGCGCTGATCGGGCTGGCCGTGCTGGCGCAGCGACGCGGCCACCACCGGGAGGCACGCGACCACGTCCGGGCGGCGGCCGGTGCGGCCCGGGCCGCCGCCTCGGTGCGTCTCCAGGCGCACGTCCGGCAGATCGGTGCCGGGCTCCGGCGAACCTCTAGCGCGAGCTGACACGCTGCCCCGGCAACGACCGGCGGCACGCGGAGGGGGCACATGCTCGCGCTACGGACACGGCGACTGTTCGACGGGGTCCGCCCGGTGCCGATGGCGCGGCCCACCGTGCTCCTCTCCGGCGGCGTGATCGAGGCGGTCCTGGACGGTCCGCCGCCGCGCGACGCCGAGCTGGTCGACCTGGGCGACACGACGCTGCTGCCCGGGCTCGTCGACGCCCACGTCCACCTGGCCTTCGACGCGACACCGGACACCATGGGCAGTCTCGCCGTCGCCGACGACGACACCCTGCTGACCCGGATGCGGACCGCCGCCACGGCGACACTCGACGCCGGTGTCACCACCGCCCGTGACCTCGGCGACCGGGGTTACCTGGGGCTCCGGGTCCGGGCCGAGACCGCCGACACGCCACACCGTGGGCCCCGGCTGCTCGTCGCCGGACCACCGATCACGTCGTACGGCGGACACTGCTGGTTCCTCGGCGGCGAGGTCGACGGCGTCGACGCGATCCGCGCTGCGGTGCGGCAGCGGGCCGAACGCGGGGTCGACGTGGTGAAGGTCGTGGTGACCGGCGGTCAGCTCACCCCGGGTTCGCTGCCGCACGAGATGCAGTTCGGGCCGGTGGAGCTGGACGCGGTCGTGCGGGAGGCACACCGGTACGGACTGCCGGTCACCGGCCACTGCCACGCCGCCGACGGCATCGCCGCCGCAGTCACGGCCGGCTTCGACGGCATCGAACACTGCACCTTCGTCACCGCCGACGGCGTACGCGCGGACCCGCCGCTGCTGGCCCGGATGGCGGCGGCCGGGACCCGGATCACGCTCACCCTCGGCACCGCCGGACACGGTGGCGGCGATGGCGGCGGTGACCCGCGCCGGGCGGCGGTGCACTCGGCCCTGCGCCGGGTGGCCGATTCCGGTGTCCCCGTCGCGTGCGCCAGCGACGCCGGCTGCGGGCCGGGCAAGCCGCACGGGTCGCTCGCGTACGGGGTCGAGGCGATGGTGGGTCTCGGCGTCCCGCCCACGGCCGCGCTGCGGGCGGTGACCTCCGGGGCCGCGCAGGTCTGCGGACTCGGCGACCGGATCGGCCGGATCGCACCGGGGTACGACGCCGACCTGCTCGCGGTGCACGGGGACCCGACCGTCGAGCCCGGTGCGCTGCGGCGCGTCGCCGCCGTCCTGCGCGCCGGACAGCGGGTGCGGTGACTCCTCCAACGGTGCTGGATCGGACGTCGATCGGCGCGCGGGAGGCTCGGCGGGTATCCCGACCGAGCCGGCAGGAGGTCCCCCGTGCCCGAACCCACCGTCCACACCACACGCCACACCGTCGACGTGAGCGCATCCGTCGACGCGGTGTACCCGATCATCGCCGACGTCACCCGCTGGCCGTACACGTTCGCCCCCACCGTCCACGTGGACCTGATCGAGCGGGAGGCCGACGGGCCGCAGCACCGCGAACGCCTACGGTTGTGGGCCACCGCCAACGGCGTGGTGCGCTCCTGGGTCTCCCGGCGCGCGCTGACACCGGCGCAGGGCCGGATCACGTTCCGGCAGGAGGTGTCGGCGGCGCCGGTGGCCTCGATGGGCGGCGAATGGCGGCTCGAACCGATCGACGGCGGCACCCGGGTCGTCCTGCTGCACGACTACTCCGTGGTGGACGACGACCCCGAGGCCGCCGAGTGGGTGGCGCGGGCCGTCGAGCACAACAGCACCGCCGAGCTGGCGGCGCTGCGCGCGGCGGCGGAGTCCGCCGAGGACGGCACCCTGCTCTCCTTCGCCGACGAGGTGTACGTGGCCGCCCCGGCGCAGGACGTGTACGACTTCCTCTACCACGCCGACCGGTGGCGGGAACGGCTGCCGCACGTGGCCCGGGTGGAGCTGACCGAGGACGAGCCCGGCGTACAGATCCTGGAGATGGACACCGTCGCGCCGGACGACAGCGTGCACACCACCAGGTCGGTCCGGGTCTGCTTCCCCGCCGACCGGATCGTGTACAAGCAGACCGTGCTGCCGCCGCTGCTCGCGGCGCACACCGGCACCTGGACGCTGCGCCCCGAGCGCGACGGTGTGGTCGCCACGTCGCACCACACGGTGGTGCTGCGCCCGGACCGGGTGACCGCGTTGCTCGGCGACTCGGCGACCCTCGCCGACGCCCGGGACCTGGTCCGCCGCTCGCTGGGCACCAACAGCCGTCGCACGCTGGAGCAGGCGCGGCTCCCGTGATCGTGCGAGCCGATCGGGATTGTGCGGGCCGCCCCGGGTCTTGCGGGCCGTGAGCAAGCCTCCC